>NZ_CP053839.1:1558819-1917638 GCF_013201625.1 Aliarcobacter lanthieri | reverse complement strand
CTTGCACTTAAATAAGATGTTATTGTACCTATGATGATTACGAAGATAGCTGTTCCAATTATGAGATGAGTAGTATTTAAAGTGTATTCAATTAAGAAATCACTTTGTAAAAATTCTTTGTTAAACGAACCACTAAATATAAAATATGCAATTAAAATTAGTATTGGTAATGCTATACATAGCCCCAGAATTGGAGCTATATAGGATTTTAAATTTTTTATTTCCATTTTCCTTTTGTTGCCACTTCAACTGCTTTTTTTGTGTATTTTCCAACTTCATTTAAAGGGATTGTATCTTCTTTAAATTCTCCCCAAGAAGCAACTATTCCAGCAGGTTTAACCTTTGGGTTTACTGGATATTCATAATTTCCTTGAGCTAATTCTCCTTGAGCATCAACACTTGTTAAAAATTCAATTAGTTTTATAGCATTTTCTTTATTTGGAGCAAATTTTGTAACTGATGCACCAGAAATATTAATATGAGTTCCTGTTGTATTTTGTGCAGGGAAAAATACTTTTACTTCTTTTGCTATCTCTTCATCAACTTTATCACCACTATTTGCCATAACTCCTAAATAGTAAGAGTTTACAATAGCAATATCAGCTTCTCCAGAAGCTACTGCTCTAATTTGATCTTTATCTGCACCTTTTGGATTTCTAGCAAAATTATTTACTAATCCTTTTGCAAATTCTAAAGCTTTATCTTCTCCATAATGGGCAATAATAGAAGCTAACATTGATTTGTTATAAGGGTGAGTTGAAGTTCTAGTTATAACTTTACCTTTAAATTGTGGTTTAGTAAGAGAAAAATAATCATCTAAATCTTTTGGATCTACAGTTTTTGGATTATAAACGAAAAGTCTAGCTCTTTTTGTAAGTGAAAACCATTTTCCATCTTCATCTCTTAAGTGACTTGGAATATTTTCTTCTAAAGTTTTTGATTCAACTTTTTGAAGTAGATCTCTTTTTTTTGCATCATATAAATTTCCAATATCAGCAGTTATTAAAATATCAGCAGGTGAATTAGCACCTTCAATAGCTAGTCTTGAAACTAACTCTTCAGCTTTTGCTGTTACTAAATTTACTTTAATTCCAGTTTTTTCTTCAAAATGTTTAAATAAAGCTTTATCAGAATCATAATGTCTTTGTGAATATACATTTACTTCATTATTTGCAAATAAAAAATTTGTAAGTAGAAGCGAACTTAAGGCTAATTTCTTAATCATATTATACTCCTTTTGATTTAATCTAATTTAAGTTAAGACAAAATAATATACTCTTTAAACTTTGATAAAGGTTAATAGTAAGAATGGTTATTAGGATGTTGAAATTATAGATTAAAAACTTAATTGGTATAATAGCACAATTTTTAAAAAGGTAAAATATGATTTTAATGATAGATAACTATGATAGTTTTACATATAATATTGTTCAATATTGTTTAGAATTGGGAGCAAATTTAAAAGTAATTAGAAATGATGAGTTGAGTTTAGAAGAAATAATAGCTTTAAATCCTAGTAAAATCATAATTTCTCCAGGTCCTGCAACTCCAGATGATGCAGGAGTTTGCCTTGAAGTTATAAAATATTATTCTGATAAAAAACCAATTTTTGGGATTTGTTTAGGTCATCAAGCAATAGCACAAGTATTTGGAGCAAAAGTTGTAAGAGCAAAAAATATGATGCATGGTAAAACTTCATTAATCAAAGTTACACATGATACAAAGATTTTTAGTACTTTGCCAAAAGAGTTTATTCAAACAAGATACCATTCTTTAATTGTTGAAAAAAATAATTTACCAAATACTATTATTGTAACTTCAAAAAGTGACGATGATGATGAGATTATGTCTTTAGAAATTAAAGATAAGCAAATTTTTGGAGTTCAATTTCATCCAGAATCAATTATGAGTGAATATGGGCATAAAATAATTGATAATTTTTTAAAGATATAATATGTTTCTTAAAAGTAAATATACATTATACTTCTATATATTATTATTTTTTATTGTATGTTTACTTCTTATTCAAACACAATTTTATTTGAGTATTTCATATAAAGAGGCTTTAAATTTATATGAGAATAATTCAATTTTATCAATTATTACAAAAGCTTCTATATATTTTTTTGGACAAAGTGATTTAGCTTTAAGATTACCTTTTATAAGTATGTATATTCTAAGTGTACTTTTAATGTATAAAATAACAGAAAATTATTTTAAATATGAATCTGATAGATTTATATCTATTTGTATTTTTATGCTTTTACCTGGAGTTTTAAGTGCTTCACTTTTAGTAAATACAGCAATTATCTGCACATTTTTAACACTTTTATATATATACTATTATAAAAAGCATAATAAACATTTATATTACTTATTACCTTTTGTATTATTTGTAGATAACTCTTTTGCAATATTTTTTTTAGCTCTTTTCTTTTTCTCATTTAAAACGAAAGATAGAAAACTTTTATATATTTCATCAATACTTTTTATTTTATCTTTATATATTTATGGAGTATCAACAGATGGTAAACCAAGAGGTTTTTTAATAGATACTTTTGGAATGTATGCTGCTATATTATCACCAGTTCTATTTATATATTTTTTATATTCACTTTATAGAGTTTTACTAAAAAAAGATATGGATTTGAGTTGGTATATAGCTTCTACCGCACTTGTATTATCAATTCTAGCATCTTTTAGACAAAAAATATATATAGAAGATTTTGCTCCTTATGTTGTAGTTGTTATCCCTTCTCTTATTAAAATATTTTTACATTCATATAGAGTTAGATTAAAAGAATTTAGAAAAGTATATAGTTTTATTGCAATTTCGACTATTTTATTGTTATTTATAAATGTATTATTTACATTTGTTAATAAGCCTATTTATTTACTTCTTCCAAAACCTGAAAGGCACTTTGTTTACCAGTATCATTTTATTAAAGAAATATCACAAGAATTAAAAAAACATGGAATATATGGAGTTCTTTGTGACGATAAAAATTTAGCTATAAGATTGAAATTTTATGAAATCTTAGAGTCAGATAATTATTTTTTATCTACAAAAGAGTTTTATAACTATGATGAAAAAATATCAATAGATTATTATGGGATAGAACTTTTTTCAGTTTATATTAAAAAGTTAATATGAAAAAATCATTTATCTTAATAGAATTTGTAACTGTAATAATTCTACTAGGAATAATCTATTCTATTTTTATACCTAAAAAAAATATAAGCAAATTAGATGAAGTAAGCAATAGAATTTTAATTTATTTAAATTTTACAAGATTTAAAGCTTTGAGTGATGATGTTTATTCAGAAGAACAATTATGGCATAAAAAACGATGGACTATTAAATTTTTTAGGTGTAGAGAAAGTGAAGGTGGAGGGATATATTTTTCTATCTATAGTGAGAATAATGACACAGGGCATCCTAATCAAAAAGAGACATTAAAAGATCCTCTTACAAATAAATATATTTATAGTTCAAATTATTGTAGATTAAATAATGAAAATAGTAAGTTTGTATTATTAAAAAACTATGATATAAAAGATGTAGATATAAGTTGTAATAATACAACGTCTCTAGGACAAATATCTTTTGGTGAAGATGGAAAAGTTTATTCAAAATTATCTAATTTAGTATCAGGAAGTTATGAATATGAAATAAAAAAGCCTTGTAAAATAAAGTTTATATCAAATTCAAATGAATTTAGAGAAATTAGTATACATCAAGATACTGGATTTATCGAGCTTTTATCTAAGAAATAGATAATTTCCAAAATTTAAGCTTAGATTAAGCGCAATACTCTTGACAAAGGAAAAAAAAGCTATTATAATTCCCGTCCAATTTGACCAGAAGGGTTAAAAGTTCTTTAAAGTTTAAGACGGTGATAGAGAAGTAATCTTTATAAACCGAATATATGATTGTTAAAAAAATAAAAAAAATGTACAAGTGGAGAGTTTGTATGTCAGAGATGATGTATAGATTAAGAACTTGTCTATAATTTGAGTGATAATTTTGTAACTAACGAATAAGAGAGTATGTTTAGAGATAGATATATAATTTTAAGAGTAATTATAGAATATGTCAGTTTCAAACACTATAAAGATATGTTTAGATTATATAGTAAGATATATGGACTAGATATAGATAATTTATGGAGAGTTTGATCCTGGCTCAGAGTGAACGCTGGCGGCGTGCTTAACACATGCAAGTCGAACGAGAACGGGCTATAGCTTGCTATAGTTGTCAGCTAAGTGGCGCACGGGTGAGTAATGTATAGGTAATATGCCTCTTACTAAGGGATAACAAATGGAAACGTTTGCTAATACCTTATATTCCTTATAAACAAAAGTTTATAAGGGAAAGATTTATTGGTAAGAGATTGGCCTGTATTGTATCAGTTAGTTGGTGGGGTAATGGCCTACCAAGACAATGACGCATAACTGGTTTGAGAGGATGATCAGTCACACTGGAACTGAGACACGGTCCAGACTCCTACGGGAGGCAGCAGTGGGGAATATTGCACAATGGACGAAAGTCTGATGCAGCAACGCCGCGTGGAGGATGACACATTTCGGTGCGTAAACTCCTTTTATATAAGAAGATGATGACGGTATTATATGAATAAGCACCGGCTAACTCCGTGCCAGCAGCCGCGGTAATACGGGGGGTGCAAGCGTTACTCGGAATCACTGGGCGTAAAGAGCATGTAGGCGGATTGATAAGTTTGAAGTGAAATCCTATAGCTTAACTATAGAACTGCTTTGAAAACTGTTAATCTAGAATGTGGGAGAGGTAGATGGAATTTCTGGTGTAGGGGTAAAATCCGTAGAGATCAGAAGGAATACCGATTGCGAAGGCGATCTACTGGAACATTATTGACGCTGAGATGCGAAAGCGTGGGGAGCAAACAGGATTAGATACCCTGGTAGTCCACGCCCTAAACGATGTACACTAGTTGTTGTGAGACTAGATCTTGCAGTAATGCAGTTAACACATTAAGTGTACCGCCTGGGGAGTACGGTCGCAAGATTAAAACTCAAAGGAATAGACGGGGACCCGCACAAGCGGTGGAGCATGTGGTTTAATTCGACGATACACGAAGAACCTTACCTGGACTTGACATAGTAAGAATGATTTAGAGATAGATTAGTGTCTGCTTGCAGAAACTTGCATACAGGTGCTGCACGGCTGTCGTCAGCTCGTGTCGTGAGATGTTGGGTTAAGTCCCGCAACGAGCGCAACCCTCGTCGTTAGTTGCTAACAGTTCGGCTGAGAACTCTAACGAGACTGCCTACGCAAGTAGGAGGAAGGTGAGGATGACGTCAAGTCATCATGGCCCTTACGTCCAGGGCTACACACGTGCTACAATGGGATATACAAAGAGCAGCAATACAGTGATGTGGAGCAAATCTTATAAAATATCTCCCAGTTCGGATTGTAGTCTGCAACTCGACTACATGAAGTTGGAATCGCTAGTAATCGTAGATCAGCTATGCTACGGTGAATACGTTCCCGGGTCTTGTACTCACCGCCCGTCACACCATGGGAGTTGAACTCATTCGAAGCGGGGATGCTAAAGTAGCTACCTTCCACAGTGGATTCAGCGACTGGGGTGAAGTCGTAACAAGGTAACCGTAGGAGAACCTGCGGTTGGATCACCTCCTTTCAGAGAAATGTATTAAGATTTGTTTCTTAATACATAGAAAAATGAAAAACAATTAACAATATATATTCGGTTTATAAAGATTATTTGAATAAATATATAGGTAAATGGGCCTATAGCTCAGCTGGCTAGAGCGCTCGACTGATAATCGTGAGGTCTCAGGTTCAAGTCCTGATAGGCCCACCATAATAAGATAATCTTTGTTGGGGAATTAGCTCAGCTGGGAGAGCGCCTGCTTTGCACGCAGGAGGTCAGCGGTTCGATCCCGCTATTCTCCACCATATATATTTAAAGAAATTCTAATATAAGTTTTATAGCAGATAAGATTTATATTAGGATTTATCCTAAAGAACACTAAAAAGATAACAATAGTTATTAAAATAGTACGATATTTAAAAATATAATGTTAAAGTCTTTAAAAT
The DNA here is from genome assembly GCF_013201625.1 of Aliarcobacter lanthieri. Lineage (NCBI taxonomy): Bacteria > Pseudomonadati > Campylobacterota > Epsilonproteobacteria > Campylobacterales > Arcobacteraceae > Aliarcobacter > Aliarcobacter lanthieri. Next base: position 1,911,538 of record NZ_CP053839.1, on the reverse strand, counting down.
TTTTTCGTAAGATTAAATAGTAATATTTAATTTTAAATAAAAAAAATTTCATATCAATAATTTGTGATAAATTAGAATAGATTTAATTTATTATATAACTATAGATAGAACACAACTAAATTATTAAATAGAATATATTTAATAAGATAGTAGCCAAAGAATATTATCAAAACAAATTGATAAATATAGCGATATATTTATCAGGCAATAATAAGCTATTAAGGGCTAATGGTGGATGCCTAGACTGTAAGAGGCGATGAAAGACGTATTAGGCTGCGATAAGCCACGGGGAGCTGCCAAAGAGCTTTGATCCGTGGATTTCTGAATGGGGCAACCCAGTATATAGAGATATATATTACCCTACGGGGAGCGAACCTAGTGAAGTGAAACATCTCAGTAGCTAGAGGAAGAGAAATCAAAAGAGATTCCGTAAGTAGCGGCGAGCGAACGCGGATTAGGACAAACCCAATGCTTGCATTGGGGGTTGTAGGACTATAACGTAAATTAAAGATGATAGATGAAATACTTGGAAAAGTGTAGCATAGAAGGTGAAACTCCTGTAATTTAAATCATCAATAATTTTAATAGTATCCTGAGTAGGTCGGAACACGTGATATTTTGACTGAATCTGGGGGGACCACCCTCCAATCCTAAATACTACTTACAGATCGATAGTGAACAAGTACCGTGAGGGAAAGGTGAAAAGTACTGCAGCGAGCAGAGTGAAATAGAACCTGAAACCATTAGCTTACAATCATTCAGAGCCCTATGATTTATCAGGGTGATGGACTGCCTTTTGCATAATGAGCCTGCGAGTTGTGGTTAGTGGCAAGGTTAAGTCAAGTACGAAGCCGTAGCGAAAGCGAGTCTTAATAGGGCGCCATAGTCACTAGCTGCAGACCCGAAACGAAGTGATCTATCCATGAGCAGGTTGAAGCTGGTGTAAGAGCCAGTGGAGGACCGAACCCGCTGACGTTGAAAAGTCTTGGGATGACTTGTGGATAGGGGTGAAAGGCCAATCAAACTTCGTGATAGCTGGTTCTCTCCGAAATATATTTAGGTATAGCCTTGTGTTGTAGCATATAGGGGTAGAGCACTGAATGGGCTAGGGCTGCTTACCGCGGTACCAAACCCTATCAAACTATGAATACTATATGTGGAATCACAGGAGTCAGGCGGTGGGTGATAAAATCAATCGTCGAGAGGGGAACAACCCAGACTAACAGCTAAGGTCCCTAAGTTACATCTAAGTGGAAAACGATGTGGAGTTACTGTGACAACCAGGAGGTTGGCTTAGAAGCAGCCATCCTTTAAAGAAAGCGTAACAGCTCACTGGTCTAGTGATTCTGCGCGGAAAATATAACGGGGCTAAGATGTACACCGAAGCTTTAGACTTGTACTATGTACAAGTGGTAGGAGAGCGTTCTATTCAGCGTAGAAGATGTACCGGTAAGGAGCGTTGGAGCGGATAGAAGTGAGCATGCAGGCATGAGTAGCGATAAAACAGGTGAGAATCCTGTTCGCCGAAAACCCAAGGTTTCCTACGCGATGCTCGTCATCGTAGGGTTAGTCGGGACCTAAGTCGAGTCCGAAAGGGGTAGACGATGGCAAATTGGTTAATATTCCAATACCAACATATAAGCGCGATGTGGGGACGCATAGAGTTAATCGAGGTCACGGATGGAAGTGTGGCTCGAAGGACGTAGGTTGTTAAGTAGGCAAATCCGCTTAACATTAGACCGAGATCTTACAGGCTCTTGACACTCTTCGGAGGAGATGGAGAATCGATGATACTGTCGTGCCAAGAAAAGCCACTAAGTATATTATATGTTGCCCGTACCGTAAACCGACACAGGTGGGTGGGATGAGTATTCTAAGGCGCGTGGAAGAACCCTCTTTAAGGAACTCTGCAAAATAGCACCGTATCTTCGGTATAAGGTGTGCCTACTTTGGTATATGAACTTGCTTCAAAAAGCCAAAGAGGTTGCAACAAAGAGTCCCTCCCGACTGTTTACCAAAAACACAGCACTTTGCTAACACGTAAGTGGATGTATAAGGTGTGACGCCTGCCCGGTGCTCGAAGGTTAACTGATGATGTCAGCGCAAGCGAAGCATTTGATTGAAGCCCGAGTAAACGGCGGCCGTAACTATAACGGTCCTAAGGTAGCGAAATTCCTTGTCAGTTAAATACTGACCTGCATGAATGGCGTAACGAGATGGGAGCTGTCTCAAAGAGGGATCCAGTGAAATTGTAGTGGAGGTGAAAATTCCTCCTACCCGCGGAAAGACGGAAAGACCCCGTGCACCTTTACTACAGCTTGACACTGTAGCTTGGATATTCATGTGCAGGATAGGTGGGAGGCTATGATGACTAGACGCCAGTAGAGTCGGAGCCATCCTTGAGATACCACCCTTGAATATTTGAGTTACTAACTGCGAAGAGTTATCCTCTTTCAGGACAATGTCTGGTGGGTAGTTTGACTGGGGCGGTCGCCTCCTAAATAGTAACGGAGGCTTACAAAGGTTAGTTCAAAGCGGATGGAAATCGCTTGTTGAGTATAATGGCATAAACTAGCTTGACTGTGAGACCTACAAGTCGAACAGAGACGAAAGTCGGTCATAGTGATCCGGTGGTTCTGCGTGGAAGGGCCATCGCTCAAAGGATAAAAGGTACGCCGGGGATAACAGGCTGATCTCCCCCAAGAGCTCACATCGACGGGGAGGTTTGGCACCTCGATGTCGGCTCATCGCATCCTGGGGCTGTAGTCGGTCCCAAGGGTATGGCTGTTCGCCATTTAAAGCGGTACGCGAGCTGGGTTCAGAACGTCGTGAGACAGTTCGGTCCCTATCTTCCGTGGGCGTAGGAAAGTTGAAGAGATTTGTCCCTAGTACGAGAGGACCGGGATGAACGTACCACTAGTGTACCAATTGTTCTGCCAAGAGCATCGTTGGGTAGCTACGTACGGATGTGATAAGAGCTGAAAGCATCTAAGCTCGAAGCCAACTCTAAGATGAACTTTCCCTGAAGTTCCCAGCAAGACTAGCTGGTTGATAGGCTGGATGTGTAAGCGTTGTAAGGCGTTTAGCTGACCAGTACTAATAGAACGTTTGGCTTATTTTTTATTTCTTTGGTTTACTATCTTATTAAGTATATCTTTACTTTATATTTGTGTAGGTTTTTTTTGAAAATTTACTTTTAAGACTTTAACATTATCTTTATTCCTTTAACTCTTTTGTTAAAGTTGAGTATTAAGAGATTATCTCTATGATTCTTTTAATACTCAACTTTGTTAGTGGTTACAGAGAAGTGGAAATACCCAGCCCCATTCCGAACCTGGTAGTCAAGCACTTCATCGCCGATAATACTGCTGGGTCCCCCGGTGGAAACGTAGGTCATCGCTAACTCTTTGAGTCTTTAATACCTTCCCTAAGCTACTTTATCTTGTGTTTTAGGGAAAGTATCCCCTTTTTATACAATTTATTCAATCACCCTTTGTCCTTATATATGCTTTTATATCATATCTATTTATACAAATTAATTATTCCTTTTCCTACTATTAATCTAACAACTAATTAGATGTCCTCGTAATAATATCTCTGCTTTTCTTATTCTTAAATCTATTTTTTATTTTATTATCTATCCTATTACTGTCTACAGATTTTATTTTATTATCTATATATTTTATATACATCTACTTTATCCCATTATATATTCTTTTATCATACATACTATTTATTTACATTGAGTTATTAATTAGTGATAAAATATCCTTAAGGATGAATTTCAAGGAAAAAGAAAGAAGATTTCTTAACTTTAGCTCCTAATCTAAATTGATGTTAAGAAATATGAAAATAAAACAAACCTTGAAATCCACCCTTAAAGGTACACAAAAGAGAGATTAACTCTCTTTTAATTGTTGTAATATTCTATTTGTATTTCTATTACTAAAATATATAGTTAATCCAAATAATATTATACATATTGTAAAGAACATTATTGTTACACTATCCCATTCATGAGATACATTTTGTGGAACTGTTACTTGTTTACTCTTTGTTTTTAACTCTTCACTATATCCTTCAAGTGGAGCAATACCCTCTTTTACTAAAGTATGTCCTTCACCTCCATCAAGTACAACTTGGTATGGCTCTTTTGGAATATCAATTGTAATTTCACTCTCTTTTGGCAATCTTTGTTGAAACAATACATCTCCTGAAACCAAAGATTCTATTCTCACCATTGCTCCTGCTGCATCATCTCCTGTATCAAACTCTCCAGCAACTGTTATTGTATTATCTTTATTATCTTCTACAAACAATAACAATTCATGCGCACACAAGCTTAATGTTAAAGTTAAAAGTACAAATATCTTTTTTATCATTTTATTTATCCTCAAATATTATAAAGTATTATTAAAGCTATTCCAAATATTAAAGTTGGAACAACACATCTTTGAAGTGCTACATATTTAGTTTTAGACAAGCTTATCCATAGTGCAACACTAGCCCAAGCAAAAGTATTAAATAACAATGGAACTATTATTGACTCCCCAGCAGAACCAGGAATAATAAATATTAAAAGAGTCATACCTAAATATGCAACAACAAGCCCACCAACAATAGAACAAATAGTTCTAAACAATCCTATTTTTTTACCACTATTTTCAGGAATTTTAAGGCTATTTATATATTCTCTCATTTTACACCTCTTGAAGTCCAAAATTCTTGAATTTTTTCTCTATTTACTGGAAGTTTATAAGCTACTACTAAAAGTATCAATCCAAATATAAACAATCCTATATCAACACTTAGTACTGTATAAACTTCTTCATTCCAAAGCCTAATTGGACTAAATCCACTATTTATAAAATGTATTATTGGACTAAGTATAAATAATATCCCTCCAAGATATAAAAACTCTTTAGCTGCTTTATAAGAATTAAGTCTATAAAAACTCCAAGTTAAAGTTGCTACCCAAGCAACTGCAAACAACCCTTTTTGAATCAATACTCTATTTTCCATATCAAAAGGTAATAACCATTGTAAAACAAACAACAATCCAGTTGCTGGAATAACTCCTATCATAACTGCAAGTGAGAGCTTTCCAAATCCTTGATATATTGGAATATTATCCCCAAATTTTCTTGATTTTTTCTCTAAATATAGTAATACTCCAAACCCTAATGCAAATGTAGAAAACAACATCAAAGTTGCTATAAAAAATCTTGTAAATGTATCTACTCCAAATAGAAAATGCATAAACAGCATAATATCTGTAAAAATTGCACTCCAATGTCTATCTAAAACATCTTGTTTATCTACTAACTTACCATCAACACCACTTAAAGTTACACTTGGCTTATTTAAAATACCATTTAAAAATGGCATATACGGATTATAACCTTCAAGTTTAAATATAGCACTACTATCACCATAATTTACAATTCTAATTCTTTGCCAATCAACTTTAGGCATTATCTCTTTTGCTTTTGAGATAAGTTCACTAACAGGAAGCATTTTTACACTATCATTTTTTAAATCAATTCTTTGAACTTTAGGAAAAAGATATGGTGCAGCCAATACTGTATGTGAAGTTGCTTCACCTTTTGAAGCTATATAGGACATAACTGCATCACCTTTAAATCCTAGATTAAACATAGCACCAGTTAAAGTGATAATTATAAATGGAGCAAAAGTCCAAATAAATATCTTTCTATGCCATTTTGAAAATTTACTTGTAGGAGATTTATCACTATTTTTATATTTTATTTTTAGTATCAAATAAACTCCTCCTATAACTAAAAACATAACGCCAACAGCCATTATCCCAAATACAATAACTCCAAAATCTTTAAAAGGTCTTCCATAATGCATTTGATTTAAAAAACTTGCTAGATTTGAAACTTCTTTATTATCTATGAATCTCTCTTTTGTGTTTGGATTCATAATAATTGTTTCTACAAAATCTGTTGATATTTTCAAAGATGGGTCTAACATATTTCCAGGTAAGGTTATAGTAATAGGATTTATTTTTGGATAGTTTGGATCTGCTAAGATGGGTTCTATTAAAGAGTTATAATCTATTTGTGTTATATTTGGCATTTTGTAATGTCGTGATGGTTTCTCCCAATTTTGTATAAATGGAAGTAAAATAGCAAATATTCCAAAAAATATTGCTACATACATAAGAAGTGAGAAACTAATACCCACTGATTGGTGTACTCGTTGCAACCTTTGTTTAAAGAGTTTTTCATCTTCATGTTTACATGATTGTTCTATATTCATATCTATTTTTATTCCTTTTTTCCTTTAAATAGAAATTAAATACTCAAAAAAGAGTATTTAATTTTTGTAAATTTATATTAAAATTTAAGTGTTGCAGATAACATAACTGTTCTTGGCGCACCTAAACCACTGGCTAGACCTCCAGCCCAATAATCTTTATCCATTACATTATGAATATCTGCTCTAAAAGTTGTAGGAAAAGAGCCAATTTTTGTTTTATATTTTGCTCCTATATCATATATAGTTCTTCCAGAAACCCAAAGTGAATTATCAGCATTTACATATTGTTTACTCATAGCTGAAGCATTTGCATTTACACTAAGATTATTTGTTATATCATACTCTAAGCCCAATTTTCCCTGATATTTTGGAGTAGCAGTTGCATATTTCCCTTCATTTACACCACCTTGTGTTTTAGTATTTTTAGCTTCTATATAAGAAACTCCACCCATAAATCTTAAATCTGTAAAGATATCTCCAAAGAAACTATATTCAATACCTCTATTTCTTTGTTCTCCATCTACACTATAGATATTTGTAACAAGGTCTGTAATACCACTAGGTTTTTCTATTTGGAAAATACTTAGAGTATTTGTAAAATGTTCAAAGTCCATTTTTATACCAGTTTCATACTGTTTAGTCTGATATGGAGCAAACATCTCTCCTGCATTTTGAACTGTTGCAGGGGCAGTAGGTCCTTGGCTTAATCCTTCTATATAGTTTGCATAAGCCATTATTGAATCTGTAAATTTATAAGAAACTGCAACAGCAGGAGTGAGTTTACTCTCATCATATTTTGAAGTTCTTTGTCCTGTTGTAGCATTGAAACTTTCTTGTACAACATTTTGCTCTCTTAATCCTAAGATAATATTTAACTTATCATCAAACATACTGATACTATCTGCAAAACCATAACTACTTAGTTCAACTTCAGCTGTTTTTGGAAGACTTGCATTGCTATAGCTTTTATCTAAATGCAAACCATTCCAATTTGGTTTATAGATATTTGTAATCCAAGGATTATTCCCTAACATATTTTGTTTAAATCCAAATTTATTGTTATGATGATAATATGTTGCATTTGTTGTTAGTTCATGTTTTATACCAAAAGTATCAAAACTAAATCGAATACCTATATCAGCTGAATCTTTATCTTGTTTATTTCTTTGATGAGCAAAATCATTTCTATAATCTCCTTGAGTATTAAATACTTGGTAAGTACTACTTGCTAGAGCATCAAAATCTGTTTTACTATGTCCATATTTTCCATATACAAAGATATTATCAGTAATATCATAATCTCCAGTTAGCATAAAGATATGATCTTCTGTTGTAGTAAAAGTATCTTTTGGAGCAAATAAAGTAGTATTTTTAGGAGGAGTTGGTATAGCTAATCCTGGAGCAACACCAATCCCTCTATTAAGTCCATCTATATGGTCATATGAGTATAAATACTCAACAGATACTTGCCCTCTATCGACTTTATAATCAAATGCTAAATGGGCTATTCTACTTTCAGCTTCTTGATTATCAACTGCTGTATCACCCTTTCTGTATGCACCATTAAATCTAACACCAAACTGATTTTTTTCGCCAAATCTTTGCCCTAAATCAAGATGAGTTCCCCAAAGTGAATCTGAATCATAAGTTGCTGTGATACTTCTTGTTGGAGTATCTTTAGCTTTTTTTGTGATAATACTTACAGCTCCACCTACACTTCCTCCTGGACTCATACCATTTAGTAAAGCACTAGGTCCTTTTAAAACATCAACTTTTTCTATAAATTCTGGACTCATTCTATAATATGGTGTCATTCCATATAATCCATTTACTAAAACATCTTGAGTATTATTAGAAAATCCTCTAATACTATAACCATCTCCTATCGCACCAATTCTACCAGGATTGTAAATTGATGGATCTGTTTTCGCAATAACATCAGATAAATATTTTGCTTGTTCATCTTCTATATATTCACTTGTGTAACTTACTGTGTTAAATGGAATATCCATAAAATCCTTGCTTCCAAGGATACCTAAACTATTTTGTCTTGAGATTTGTCCATTTTGAAGTGTTTGAGAACTTGCTTTTGTTTCATTTACTTTTATTTCTTCTAGTACTGTTGTTTCATTTGCACTTAGCAAATTTCCCATAGTAATCATTGTAGCAACAGAAAGTGCCATTTTTATTTTCATATTCTTTCCTTTATTTTAATTTTAAGAGTTACTCTTATTATGTTCAAGAAAGGATTTTAATAAAAAATAATGGCTAAAAAATGTCTTTGATAGTTTTAGAGTAGAATTTTATATAGAATTTATCTTGTATCCAATTTTTGAAAAATTTTCTAGACAATTTTCTGGAAGATGTTTTCTTAATTTTCTAACAACTGTTCTTAGTGCATCATCACTCATAAAAGAGTCATTCCATACGATAGCTTGAATAATTTCATAAGATACAAAGCTATTGATATGTTCACAAAGTAGAGTTAAGAAATCTAATTCCTTATTTGATAATTTGATAATTTCATTATCATTGTATAAAGTCTTTTTTAGAGTATCAAAATAACAATTCTTTGAAAAATATTTTATATTTATATTTTTGTTTGATATTTTTTGAACACAATTATTTAAAATTGGAAATAAAGTATCATGTCTGATAGGTTTTACTAAATATTTTTCAAGCCCTAATTCTACTGCTTCAAGAAGATACTCTGTATTTGTATATGCACTTAGTATAATTATTTTAATATTTGTATCTTTTTGTCTAATTTTTCTTATCATTTCTAAGCCATTTATTTTTGGCATATTTATATCAGTTATAATTATGTGAGGTTTTTTATTCTCTATAATTTCAAAAGCTTCAAAAACATCTTTTGCTTCATATACTTCAGTAAATAATTTTTTTAGATAAGATATAGCATTTTCTCTAATATTTTTTTCATCTTCAACAAATAAAATTTTTATATTTTTAAATTCATTTATACTCATAAAGAAATTATACATACAAAAAGATAAATTTTAAGAATTGGTATTGTTTGGATATAATTTTATAATGAAAAAAATAGCACTTTTAATTTTAATAGTTGTAAATCTTTATAGTTACAATTCGAAATGGTTTATGAATGTTTATATCTCTTTAAATAATATAGATTTTAGATATATTAAAGAGGCAGATTATAAAAATTTAGTTACAGATGAATTTACTATTAAATTTGAATTGGATTTAGATAAATTAGCAGATAGTGAATATTATTTACAAATCGTTTCAGATAGAGATAGCTTAATTTATACAAATGTTGAATATGAAATAATAAATAGTTATATATTTGTTAAATTGGATAAAAATCAAAAAAAAGAGATTTTATTTAAATATATTTATGATGAGCCAAAAATAGCAGAATTTAGAGGTAAATATATATCTAAATTTGAGTATAAGTATTTATTACCATATGAAGGTATTTTATATGGATTTGCTTATGGGATAATATTTTGTGCATTTTTATACTATTTAATTATCTATTTTTCTACAAGAGTAAATTTCTTTTTATATTATTCTTTAATGCAATTTTTTGTTTTACTTTCACTAATAATATATTTATATTTTTCTTATCAAGCATATGAAGATGAACCATATAATACTTTGAGATATATATTTTTATCATTAAGTTTTTTATTTACACTTTTATTTGCTAAAGCTATTTTAAATACTAAAGAAAAATTACCAATTGTAGATAAATTTTTAATTTTTTATATAGCTATAAATATTTTAGATTTAATAGTCATTTTGGTATATAAAAAGCCTATTTTATATATGAATTTATCTATTTACATATCATTTTTAGTTCCAACTATAGTTGGAATTATTGCTATATTAAAAGGTAATAAAGAAGCTATTATTTATACTATTGGTTGGTTCTTTGTTTGTATTTGTATATATTTTGGGAATAATACAGAAATACCTATTAGTGGAATATATGTAATACATATTGGTGCTCCTTTAGAATCATTGATTTTTAGTCTGGCATTAGGACTTATGCTAAAAAGAATAGTTAAAGAAAAAAATGAAAAAGAAAAACTTCTAATTCATCAAAGTAAACTAGCTTCTATGGGGGAGATGATAAATAATATTGCACATCAATGGAGACAACCTTTAACACATTTGGGATTTGTAAATATGAATTTACAATTAGTTTTAGAAGATAAGAATATAGATATAGAATATATTAAGAATAAATTAGAAGAATCAAATTCTCAAATAGATTTTATGTCACAAACTATTGAGAATTTTAGAGATTTTTATAAACCAAATAAACAAAAAGAGCTGTTTTACTTAAGTACTGCTATACAAAAATCTATTGATATTATGCAAGCTATTTTAGAAGAGAAAAAAATAATTTTAGATTTTGAAATAATAAATGATAAAGAGCTAAATTCTTATGAAAATGAATATTCACAAGTTATATTAAATCTTTTAACAAATGCAAAAGATGTGTTAATAGAAAAAAATATAGCAGATGCAAAAATAAAAGTAATTCTTGATGTAAAAGATGATATCTCTATTGTATCAGTTATTGATAATGGTGGAGGTATAGAAGAAGATAAAAAAGATTTGATATTTGACCCATACTTTACAACAAAACAAAAGGGTAGTGGAATAGGGCTTTATATGTCTAAGATGATTATTGAAAAACATTTTAAAGGAAAATTTACAGTTTATAATACTAAAGATGGAGCAAAATTTGAAATTGTAGTATAGAACTTGATATTGGTCAATGATAATTAATATATTTATTATACAATACAAAATATTTTAAAATGGATTTAAGATGAAACTTTTTATAAAAATTATAAAAGATTTTCCAACTTATCTTTGGAGTGGTTGGGGTTCTATTGCTTCAATATTCTTATTTTTAGCTCTTTGGGATTTTGGACATCAAATTTATGGAGATTTGATTTTACCAAGTCCAAAAGATACTTTTATAGCTTTAAATGAAATTTTACATAATCCTGAAATGGTAGAAAATATTTTTATTACAATAAAAAGAGCAATGATTGGATTTGGTTTAGCTATTTTAGTCGGTTCTATTTTAGGTTTATTTGCTGGTCTTTTTATAACAGCTTCTATTATGAGTCGTCCAATAGTAACAATTTTGTTTGGAATGCCACCTATTGCTTGGATCGTTTTAGCAATGATTTGGTTTGGTATGAGTGATATGACAGTTATTTTTACGGTATTTATAGCATCATTTCCTATTGTTTTTGTAGGAGCATTACAAGGAACAAGAACTATTGAAGGTGATTTAAAACAGATGGTTGATAGTTTTCATCTACCTTTTTCTATGAAACTTTTTGATTTATATTTACCACATATTTTTTCATATATTTTCCCTGCTTATATATCTGCACTTGGAATGTCATGGAAAATAGTTGTTATGGCTGAACTTTTATCTTCTAGTGATGGATTAGGTTCAAGTTTAGCAATAGCAAGAAGTCAGCTTGATACACCAACTGCTTTAGCACTTGTAACTATTATGATAGCAAGTTTACTTTTAATAGAGTACTTAATATTTGAACCAATAAAAAGGGAACTTGAATCATGGAGAGATTAGTTGTAAAAAATTTGTATTTCTCTTTTGGATTTAAAGAGATTTTAGAAGATATCAATTTTACTTTGGAAAAAGGTAAAGTTATATCTATTGTTGGACCAAGTGGTGGTGGTAAAACTACACTTCTACATCTTTGCTCAAAGCTTTTAAGAGTTGAGGATGGAGAGATAAAAAATAGTTTTAAAAGCTCTGCTTTTGCTTTTCAAGAACCTAGATTATTACCTTGGAAGAATGTAATAGATAATATTGCTTTGGGATTATTAGCAAAAAAAGAGAAAAAAGATATTGCTATAAAAAAAGCTCAAGATATAGCTTTAAAGTTTGGCTTAGAAATTGATGATTTTATAAAATTTCCAAAAGATTTAAGTGGAGGGATGAAACAAAGAGTCTCTTTTGCACGAGCTTTAGTTGTGAACCCTAGTTTATTATTCTTGGATGAACCATTTTCTGCACTAGATATTGGATTAAAAAAAGAGCTTCAAAATATTTTAATTGAAACTATAAATAAAGAAAACTTGAGTGTGTTATTCATAACTCATGACTTGATGGAAGCTATAAAATTAAGTGATGAGATAATAGTCTTAAAAGCAGAGCCAATTGGTCATATAGCTAAGAGTTTTAATATTGAAATGCCAAGAGAGAAAAGAGATGATGAGTTTGTTTACAATGAAACAGCAAAGTTTTTAAAAGATAAAACAATAATTGATAGTTTTGAATTGGAGTTAAGATGAATCACTATGAAATTTATCCTAAAGGCAATTTCCCAATATATTTAGCTTATGGTTTTCGTCCAATTTTTTTACTTCTTGCGCCATATATTGTACTTTCTATTATTTTATGGTCTTTTGTTTTTTCTGGATATATAAGTTTACCAATTAGTAATCCTTTAGAATGGCATATTTATGAGATGATATTTGGTGTAGGAAGTGCTATGATAGTAGCATTCTTTTTAACTGGATTACCAGAATTATTTAGTGGAGTTGTGCCAATAGTTGGAAGACAATTAGCCTATATTGTTGCATTATGGATTTTGGGACGAGTTGGATTTTGGTTTATGGATTATGTAACAGTTTATATTGTGGGATTTTTAAATATTTCATTATTAGTTTATATCTCATATCTTGCTACTATTCCAGCATTTAAAGATCCAAATAAAAAACATATATCTTTAGTCTTTTCTATGGCTTCAATAGTTATCGTTCAAATAGTTTATTTTTTAAGTGTTGCTGGAATTGTAAATATTAGTTCATATAAAATTTTACTTCTATCTTTAGGTCTTTTTTTAGTTTTGATATTGTTGGCTTTACGACGAATAAGTATGGAGTCTATAAATGAACTGTTGGAAAAACAACAAATAGATGAGATATTTTTAGCAAAATCTTTTCGATATAACTTAGCGATATTTTGTATACTTTTATATAGTTTTGTTGAGTTTTTTTATCCGAATAATTCTTCTTTAGCTTATATTTGTTTTGCTTGTTTTGCTTCTATTTTAGCTTTATTAAATGACTTTATATTAAAAGATAACAATATCTTGATTAAGCCATTTGTTTTATATTTAGTTTCAACTATTATGATGACTGCTATAGGGTTTTTATTTTTAGGCTTTAATTACTTGTTTGAACTAAATGTTTTAAATCATTTTAGACATTTTTTAACAACTGGAACTTTTGGAATGGTATTTTATGTTGTGATGATAATAGTTTCTACGATTCATACAGGTAGAACAATATTTACAAACTTGGCTTTGACTCTTGGGCTTATCTTGATAATTATTGCTACATTTATAAGAGCATTTATTCCTTATTATTATGAATATATGATATTGGCTTATATTATATCTTCTATTCTTTGGGCTATACCATTTATCATATATATGAAAATATTTTTTCCATTTTTATTAAGTGCTAGAGCAGATGGAATAAAAGGTTAAATTTAATTAAAAAAAGGAGTTTTTATGAAGTTTTTTTTATTAGTATTTGTACTTTTGTCAAATATATTATGGGCAAAAGATGAACAAAAGATTGTTGTTGCTGGACCAATAGCAAGTGTTTCTCATCCACTTTTTTATATGATAGAAAATGATGTTTTAAAAGATTTAAATACAAAAATAGAGTTTAGACTTTGGAATAATCCAGATGAATTAAGAGCATTGATTCTAAAAGGTGATGTTGATTTTATAGCACTTCCTACAAATGTTGCAGCAAACTTACACAATAAAGGAGTTGATTTAAAACTTTTAAATGTGTCTGTTTGGGGAATTTTACAGATGGTAAGTAGAGATAGTAGTCTAAAAACTATTGAAGATTTTAAAGGTAAAAAAATAGTTGTTCCTTTTAGGTCCGATATGCCAGATATTGTTTTTCAAGCTGTTATAAAAAAAGCTGGACTTGATATAAAAAAAGATTTTGATATACAATATGTAGCAACTCCAATAGATGCTATGCAAATGTTAATTTTAAGAAGAGTAGATCATGCTCTTTTAGCTGAACCAGCTGTTTCTATTGCTTTGCGAAAAACAGGTTCTTTTCCTATGAAAGTTATTGCTCCTGATTTATATAGAAGTATAAGTTTACAAGATGAATGGGGAAGGTTATTTCAAACTGAAGCAAAAATTCCACAAGCAGGAATTGCTGTTATTGGTAAAAGTGATGATAAAAAAGAGTTAATAAATAGATTTTTATTTGAATATGATAAAGCTTTAGATTGGTATAAAGCGAATAATGAAGATGCCAGTAAATTGGTAGTTAAATCTTTGCCAATGCTAGAAGAGCAAGGTTTAGCTGATTCAATAGAACATATAGTTTTTGATAATAAAATGGCAATTGATTCACAAAAAGAGTTAGAATTTTTCTTTGAAGTTTTAAAAGATAATGATCCAAAACTAATTGGTGGAGAAATTCCAAATAAAAGTTTATATTATAAATAAATCATAAGATTTATTGATTTTAGTCAATAGAAATTATTTATTTTTATATTATAATATTCATTCTTAATATATTAAAAGGAATAAGAATGAATAAGATAGTTTTATCGAGTGTTGTTGCTATGGGCTTGGTAACAAATGTTTTTGCTGAAACAAAACTAGATGAGGTTTTGGTTACAACAGCAACAAAAACACAAAAAAATATAGATGGAGTTAGTGCTTCTGTTATAGTTGTATCTCAAGAAGAAATTGAGAAAATGGGAGCAGAATCACTAAAAGACATTATAAATAAAACAGCTGGATTAAATGTCCAATATGGGACATTCCCCAGTGCTAGTTCAAAATCAAAATCATCAATCTCTATTCGTGGAATGAGTGCAAATGGGACTTTATTTTTATTAGATGGTAGAAGATTAGCAGGGGAAGTAAAAAATCCTTATGATTTAGATAGAATTCCTGCTAGTACAATTGAAAGAATAGAAATTGTAAAAGGTCCTATGTCCTCACTTTATGGTGCAGATGCAACTGGTGGAGTTATAAATATAATTACTAAAAAGCCAACAGATACTCCACAAATAGATTTAAATGTACGATATGGACAAAATAAAGATGGTGATGCTAAAAATAAAAATGCTTCATTTTCTGTTTTAGGTAAAAAAGATAAATTTGGATATTCTCTTTATGCAAATCAGACAAATACAACTCCATATACACAAAAAGAAGTTGCAAATGTAGGTGTTGGTCCAAATAAATTAAAACCTAGTGGTACAACTGGTATGCCACCAAATGGCGTTCCTCCAAGTTTAAAACAATTAAGTGATACATATGTTCAAAATGTAACATATAGAGAAGATAGTGAAATATCAACTGTTGGTGGAAGATTTGATTATGATTTTACTTCTAATACTAAAGTAGGATTTGATTTTAATTATTTTAAAGAAGATAGAGATGGTTCTTATATTGGTTTCTTTCATCCTGCAAAATTACCAAATGGAAACTCAATACCGATATTTAATATACCTGTAAACTCAAATGATAAAAATAAAAGACTTGATTTAGGATTGGATTTTGATACAGCTATAACTCAAGATTTATCTTTAAAATTAAAAGCATATAAATCAAAATATAAAAAAAGAAATATAACAACAGCTATTTACTATAAGGAGATGGGATATACATCAGAGAATGATTCGGCAAGTAATGGAATGGATGCAGACGTAGATGTGAATAGTTATGAAGCTATGCTAACTTATGCTTTAAATGAGAATCATCTCTTTGTTGCTGGAACAGAGTATAGAGAAGAAAAAAGAGAAGCTACTGTTTTTAGTGAGGGAAATGGATTTGATAAAAAAAATGTAGATAATAAGTCTGTATATTTACAAGATGAATGGCAAATAACAGATAGTTTAAGTGCAATTATTGGAGCTAGATATGATGATATTTCAAATGCTGATAGTAAAGCTACATTTAAAGTAGGTTTTACTAATAAATTTTCAAATTTACTAAATACAAGAATCTTATTTGCACAAGGATATAGAGCACCTGATTTAAGGGAATTATATATCAATAAGAATACTCCAAATGGTCCAAATAGAGGAGCTTTGGTTATGGGATATGATTTAAAACCAGAGTTTACAAATACTTATGAAATAGGATTGGGTGGAAGAAATGCTGATTTTTCTTATGATGTTGCATTATTTTTAAATAAAATCAATGATAGAATTTCAGAAAAGAAAACAAATGGAGTAAATACTTTTGTAAATATTGATAAAGCTGAAACAAAAGGCTTAGAGTTAAATTTATCTTATGATATTTTGAGTAATTTATCAACAACTTTTAATTATACATTTTTAGATACAGAAGATAAAACTACTAAAAAAGATTTAGATTTTAATCCTAATAGTGTAGTAATGCTTAGTTTATCTTATCAACCAATTAAAGATATGAATATTACACCATCTTTAAGATATATTGGAAAACAGGACTATACAGAAACTATTGGTACAAGTACAACTTATAAAAAAACTAATGACCAAACTTTAGTTGATTTAAGTATGGATTATAATATTAATAAAAATTTTAATATTTATGGTGGAGTTAATAATATTTTTAATGAAAAAGTTGATGATATTTTAGGTGCAAATGAAGGAACATATTATTTTGCTGGAGTTAGAGTTAAGTTTTAATAAAAAGGAGGTTTAAAATACCTCTTTTTTATATTTTTTATAAAAAGTAAAAGTTAAAATGACTCCAATAGTAGCCATACACGCTCCCACCAAAGCTGGATAGTTATAATCTAGTCCAAATAATAGTGGAAAACCTCCAAATAAAGCACCCAATGAATTTGCAACATTAAAAGCAGCTTGCATAAAAGCAGCTCCTAACATTTCAGAATTTTTTGCACTTTTAACCATAACCATATTTATTGGAGTTCCAACACTCATTGCAAAAACACCACAAATAAATGTTAAGGCTACTGATAAAATTTTATTTTCAGATAAAAAGAATACTAAAATTAGAAAAAATACCATTGAACTTAAAAGATAAATAGCAACTTTTATAGGATTTTTTTTATCTGCTAAATATCCACCTAAAATATTACCTAAAACCATTCCTGCCCCTGCAACGATCATTAAATAAGAAATATTACTAGGATCAAAATTTGATATATTAATTAAAAGTGGTGCGATATAACTAAACCAAGCAAATAATCCACCAAATCCAATAGCAACTATTAAAATAATATGCCAAGCTTTAATTGTTAGAAAAAATTCTATTTCTTCTTTAAATGTTACAGTCTTTAAAGATTTTAGTTTTGGCATATAAATGTATAAAAATAAGATTGTTAAAGCACCTAATAAAGAAACTATCCCAAAAGCATATCTCCAATGAAAATGATGTCCTATATAAGTTACAAAAGGAACCATAAGTAAAATAGCTACTGTTAATCCTGTAAACATGGATGAGACAGCTTGTGCTTCTTTACCTTTCTTTGCTAATTTTATTGCAACTATTGTTCCTACACCAAAAAATGCTCCATGAGGAAGTCCAGCAAAAAATCTTGACATAAGTAAAGTATTATAATCTGGTGTAATTATTGCTAAAGCATTAAACAGTGTAAATAAGATCATATATACTATTAAAATATTTTTTGGTGGGAATTTAGAACTAAGTGCTACAAGTATGGGTGCTCCTACAACAACTCCAAAAGCATAAGCAGAAATTAAATGCCCAGCCACTGGAATAGACACTCCTAAATCTTTTGCAACATCTGGTAAAAGTCCCATGATAATAAATTCTGTTGTTCCAATAGCAAGTCCACCTAATGCTAAAGGAAATGTTTGTTTGGTCATAAATTATTTACCTTTTTTAAGTTTTGTTTGGAATTCTATACAAAAAAGATTTAAAAATTAGACCAAGATTCTATTTTTGAAGCAAAAAATATAGGGCATTCAATCATTGGATAGTGTCCAGCCTCTTCACATTCTACTATTTCAATATTACTAAATTCTTGAAAATATTTACTTACTTCATTTTTAGAAAAAACAGGGAAATCATATTTCCCTGTTATTATTTTTATAGGAATATTAATATTTAATTCTTGACTTTTTTCAAAATTTATATTTAGATACATACTCATATATCCTAATTTTGCTTTTAATCTTGAGCAGTTTAAAGCTAAGTTTATACGATAGTTTTTCCAAGTTGAATTATATCTTTTACTTGATTGTTCTACAATTTCTTTTAATTTCTGATCGTCCTTTTCCATTTGGAAAAGTAAATTTTCTTTAGCCTTTGGTGTACTCTTTACTCCTTTATAACTAATTGGAGTTATTAAAATAAGTTGTTTTAATTTATTATCTTTTGAAGCTAGATGTTGAGCAATCATAGTCGACATTGAATGAGCTATTAAAATATATTTTTCTATTTTTAAATATGATATTAAATTTGAAATATCATTTATAGCTTCTTCTAAATTGTATTTTCCTAAAATATCTTTAGATAAACCATAACCTCTTAAATCTACAAAAAAATAGCTAAATTTTTCTTTGTCTAAAAAAGGAAAAATAGCTTCATAGTTTGTACAATCTCCAAATAATTCATGTAAAAATATTATATTGTTTTTACCATTTCCAATTTGTTTATAGCCTAAAATTTCCATATAAATCCTTTTACTTGTGAGATTTTATTAAAAAAGAGTTAAAAGTATATTAATAAGCTTTATTTAAATATTTTTAGGTATAATCCAAAACTTTTTTAGAAAACATTAAATCGTTTCCTAGAATGGTAGTATCGCTTCAAAATATTTTGAAGATTACGAGAAGCATGAGTGGGGCTATAACTACTCAAACCAAATTTTATAAAGGAAAGAAATGCCTACAATTAATCAGCTTGTAAGAAATGAGCGAAAAAAAGTGATTAAAAAATCAAAATCACCAGCTTTAAAAAATTGTCCTCAAAGAAGAGGTGTGTGTACAAGAGTATATACAACAACTCCTAAAAAACCTAACTCAGCTTTAAGAAAAGTTGCAAAAGTTAGATTAACTACAGGATTTGAAGTTATTTCATATATCGGTGGAGAAGGGCACAATCTTCAAGAACACTCAATTGTTCTAGTAAGAGGGGGAAGAGTTAAGGATTTACCTGGGGTTAAATACCACATTGTAAGAGGTGCGTTAGATTCGGCTGGAGTAAATAACAGAACTGTATCTAGATCTAAATATGGTACAAAAAGACCAAAAGATAAAAAATAAGTAGAAGGATAGAAAATGAGAAGAAGAAAAGCTCCAGTTAGAGAAGTAATGGCTGATCCTATCTACAATAGTAAAGTTATTACTAAATTTGTAAACGCAATTATGTTAGATGGTAAAAAATCTGTTGCAGAAAAAATACTTTATGGTGCAATTGCAAACTTAGATGCAAGAGGTGAAGAAAAAGGGTTTGATCTATTTGAAAAAGCAATAGAAAATGTTAAACCTTTATTAGAAGTTAGAAGTAGAAGAGTGGGTGGGGCAACTTACCAAGTTCCAGTTGAAGTAAGAGCTGTTAGAAGACAAACTCTAGCTTTAAGATGGTTAATTGATGCTTCAAGAAAAAGAAATGAAAGAACAATGGTAGAAAGATTAGCAAATGAGCTATTCGAAGCTGCAAACGAAAGAGGAGCATCTTTTAAGAAAAAAGAAGATGTACATAGAATGGCAGAAGCTAATAAAGCATTTGCTCACTACAGATGGTAGGATAAAATTATGGCAAGAAAAGTACCGTTAAATAGAGTTAGAAATATTGGTATTGCTGCACATATTGATGCAGGAAAAACTACAAGTACTGAAAGAATTCTTTTTTATACAGGAATTTCTCATAAAATTGGTGAGACTCATGAAGGTACAGCAACAATGGACTGGATGGAGCAAGAGCAAGAAAGAGGTATTACAATTACTTCTGCTGCAACTACTTGTTTCTGGAATCACCCAAAAACAAATGAACAATTACAAATAAATATTATTGACACTCCGGGTCACGTTGACTTTACTATTGAAGTTGAAAGATCAATGAGAGTTCTTGATGGTGCTGTTGCTGTATTTTGTTCAGTTGGTGGAGTTCAACCACAATCAGAAACTGTTTGGAGACAAGCAAATAAATATGGAGTTCCAAGAATTATTTATGTAAATAAAATGGATAGAACTGGAGCTAACTTCCTTAATGTTATGAACCAAGTAAGAGATAGATTAAAAGCTAATCCAGTTCCTCTTCAAATTCCAATTGGTGCAGAAGACCAATTTAGAGGAATGGTTGATTTAGTAAAAATGAAATCATACACTTATACACTTGATGCACAAGCTGGAGAGATGTATAAAATTGAAGATATTCCAGCTGATTTAGTTGATGTTGCAAATGAATATAGAGAAAAACTTGTTGAAGCTGCTGCTGAATCAAGTGATGAGCTAATGGATAAATATCTTGGTGGTGAAGAATTAACAGAAGAAGAGATAGTTGAAGGAATTAAAAAAAGATGTTTAGCTATGGAAATTACTCCAATGGTTTGTGGAACATCATTTAAAAATAAAGGTATTCAACCACTTCTTGATGCAGTTGCTATGTATTTACCATCTCCAACAGAAGTTGCTGATATTAAAGGTGAAACTCAAGATGGTGAGCCTGTTGTAGTTCCTTCAACTGATAAAGGTGAAGTAGCTGCTTTAGCATTTAAAATTATGACTGATCCATTTGTTGGACAATTAACATTTACAAGAGTTTATAGAGGAGTTTTAGAATCTGGAACTTATGTATTAAATTCAACTAAAATGAAAAAAGAGAGAATCGGAAGATTACTTAAAATGCACTCAAACTCAAGAGAAGAGATTAAAGAGCTTTATGCTGGAGAAATTGGTGCAGTTGTTGGTCTTAAAGATACAATTACAGGTGATACACTAGCAAGTGAAAAAGATCCAGTTATCTTAGAAAGAATGGATTTCCCGGATCCAGTTATATCTGTTGCTGTTGAACCAAAAACAAAAGCAGATCAAGAAAAAATGGGTATTGCTTTAGGAAAATTAGCTGAAGAAGATCCTTCATTTAGAGTAAATACAGATGAAGAATCTGGACAAACTATTATTTCAGGAATGGGTGAATTACACCTTGAAATTCTTGTAGATAGAATGAAAAGAGAATTTAAAGTAGAAGCAGAAGTTGGTGCTCCTCAAGTTGCATATAGAGAAACTATTAGAAATGCTGTTAAACAAGAGTATAAATATGCAAAACAATCAGGTGGTAAAGGTCAATATGGACATGTATATTTAGAAATTAAACCATTACCTGCTGGAAGTGAACCAACATTTAAATTTAACAATGAAATCAAAGGTGGAGTTGTACCAAAAGAGTATGTTCCTGCAGTTGAAAAAGGTTGTGCGGAAGCAATGCTAGGAGGAATCTTAGCTGGTTATCCAATGGTTGATATTGAAGTTACATTATATGATGGAAGCTACCACGAAGTGGATTCTTCTGAAATGGCATTTAAACTTGCTGCTTCAATGGGATTTAAACAAGGTTGTAGAAGTGCAGCTGCTGGTGCAGTATTATTAGAGCCAATGATGAAAGTTGAAATTGAGACTCCAGAAGAGTACATGGGAGACGTTATTGGAGATTGTAATAAAAGAAGAGGACAAGTTAACTCTATGGATGACAGAGCAGGTATTAAACTTGTTACTGCAATGATTCCACTTTCTGAACTTTTTGGATATTCAACAGATTTAAGATCTATGTCTCAAGGTAGAGCAACATATTCTATGTTATTTGATTCTTACCAAGAAGTACCTAGAAATGTTTCTGAAGAAATTATGAAAAAAAGAAACGGATAATATGTAATTCTTTTTATAAAAAAGGGATATGCTTTTGCATATCCCTTTTTTTATTAGTTTTATATGAGTAATTGACTAAAATTAGATATTATTTATATAAAATTAATTTAGGTTATAAAATTGAGATTAGAAAAAAGTTGTAAAAGATTAGATAAAATTGAAAAAATTGGCGTTGTTCTAAGACCAGAAAGCCCTGAATTAAAAGAGGTTTATGAAAAGATAGAAGAACTATTTTTAAAAAAAGAGATATCTTTAATTTTAGAAGACAACTCTGCTGTTATGATAGGAAGAAATGGAATAAACTTTGAAGATTTATGTAAAAATGTAGATTTTCTAATAAGTGTTGGTGGAGATGGAACACTTTTAGGAGTTGTAAGAAAAGCTTTTAAATATGATCTTCCTGTTCTAGGTATAAATTTAGGAACTTTGGGTTTTCTAACAGATTTAAGTATGGAACAACTTCCAAAATTTATAGATGACTTGATGATTAATAAATACAAAATTAATTCAAGAATGATAATAGAAGGTTCTATTAAAGATAAAAAATTTGTGGCCTTTAATGATATTGTAATATCACGAAAAAATTTATCTTCAATGCTTAAGGTTAAAGCAAAAATTGATAAAAAAGCTTTTAATACATATTTTGGAGATGGATTAATAGTATCAACTCCAAGTGGTTCAACTGCATATAATTTATCTGTTGGTGGACCAATAGTATATCCTCTAACAGAAGCTTTTATAATTACGCCAATAGCACCACACTCTTTAACTCAAAGACCAATTGTTGTTCCTGCTGACTTTGAAATAGAATTCAAAGTTCCAAATAGTAGTGAAGCTGTTGTTATCGTAGATGGACAAGAAATGTATGAATTAAAAAAAGATGAGATACTAAATATAAAAATTGCAACAAAAAAAGCAAAAATGCTTCATCGAAGTAGTAGAGATTTTTTTAAAGTTTTAAGTGAAAAATTAAGATGGGGAAATTAAGTTGATAACTAGAGTATATTTTAAAAATTGTTTATCTTTTAAAGAAGTTGATTTAGAGTTTAATACTGGATTAAATATTTTTACAGGGCCAAGTGGAGCTGGAAAATCTATTTTAATGCAAGAGTTATTGTCATTATTTGCTCTAAATGATGTTAAAAGCGATATTGGTGAAGTAAACTTAAATAATTCAAGAATAAAAAATGATGAATACGATATATCTTTTGAAGAAGATATTGTAATAAAAAGTATTAAAAAAGATAAAACAAGATATTTTTTAAATAATCAATCAATATCAAAAAAATCACTTCAAGAATTATCAAATTCTTTAATAAAATATTTAAGTCTAAGAGATACTAGTGATTTTAAAAGTGAAACTTTAATAGAATTTTTAGATAGATTGTCTTCACAAAATAGCAATGAATTTAAAAAAACAAAAGAGAATTTTGATAGTAACTATAAAGAACTTATAGATATAAAAAAGAGATTAAATAAAATAAAAGAAGATGAAAAAAATCTTGAAGATTTAAAAGAATTTGCAAAATTTGAAATTCAAAAAATTGAAGAGATAAATCCTAAAATTGATGAATATGAAGAGTTAAATAAATTAAAAAAATCTTTAGCAAAAAAAGAGAAAATAGAACAAGTAGTTAAAAAAGCTAGTAATATTTTCGAATTTACAAATAGCGTAAATGAATTTCTTGAATTAATTGAAATTGATTCAGCCTTTTTTGATGAAACTATGAATGAGTTAAATAATATTATTGAAAAGTCAAAAGATAATTTAAATGAATTAGAAGATATTAATATTGAAGAAACTTTAACAAGAATTGAAAAAATATCATCATTAATAAAAAGATTTGGTTCTATAGAAGAGTGTTTAGATTACAAAGAACAAAAGAAAAAAGAGCTTGAAGAGTATAATAATATCAGTTTTGAAAAAGAAGATTTAGAAAAAAAATATATAAAACTAGAAGAATATGTATTGACTTTAGCAAAAGAGATATCAAAAAGTAGAAAAAATAGTGTATTAATTCTTGAAGATAAGATAAATGAATATTTAAAATTTCTATATTTAAATAGTGCTAAAGTAATATTTAATAATAAAGATTTAGATCATTATGGAATTGATGAAGTACTTTTTGAACTAAATGGTGTTTCTTTACAAACTATTAGTTCAGGAGAATATAATAGACTAAGATTAGCACTTTTAAGTGCAATAGTAGAGTTTGATATAGGTGAGAATGGTATTTTATTTTTAGATGAAATAGATGCCAATTTAAGTGGAAAAGAGAGTGATGCAATATCAAAAGTTCTAATAAAACTTAGTTCAAGTTATCAAATTTTTGCAATTTCACATCAAATTCAACTAACAGCTAGTGCAAATCAACATTTTTTAGTAGATAAAAAAGATGGTATTTCAAAAGTAAAACTACTTAAAGATAATGAAAAAATAGAAGAAATTGCTAGAATGATAAGTGGAGAAAAAGTTACTAATGAGGCTATAGAATTTGCAAAAAACTTGTTAAAATAGTCAATAGATACAATATTTAATTATTAAATGTTATAATTGAAGAATTCTGTTTTGGAGAGAAACAATTATGACTAAAAACCTATCTATAAAGATCAAAATATTAATCTTATCTGTAATAACAATTATGTTTATATCAATTGCTGTTGCGATAGATTCTATTTATTCAATTAAAGCTTTTTCAACTGAAGGAATAAATAGATATAAAGAAGAAGCTTATTTAAGAAAAGAGCATGAACTTAGAAACTATGTCTCTTTAGCAATGAAAACTGTCGAGGCATATTATGAAAGAACATCTGTTGATAAAGTTAAACTAGAATTAGAAGGTGAACTTCAAAAACAAACAGAGTTCTTATTTTCTATTTTAGAAGCAGAGTATGAAAAATATAAAAATACTTTATCAAATGATGCTTTACAAGAGAGACTAAAAAGTATTGTAAACTCTACAAGATATGGTCCTACTGGATATTTTTGGATAAATGATTTAGATGCTGTTGTATTAGTTCATCCAATAAGTCCATCACTTAATAATAAAAATATGTATGACTACAAAGATCCCAAAGGAAAACAGATTTTTAAAGAGTTTGTTGATATTACAAAGAAAGATAAAGAAGGGTTTATAGATTATGTATGGCCAAAACCTGGTTTTACTGAACCTCAATTAAAAGTATCTTTTGTAAAACTTTTTTCTCCTTATAATTGGGTAATTGGTACAGGTGAGTATGTAGAAAATGCTACAGCAAGAATTCAAAAAGAGGCTTTAAAAACTATTTCTGATATGAGATATGCAAATAATGACTATTTTTGGATAAATGATTCTCATCCAAAAATGATTCATCATCCTACAAATCCAAAATTAGATGGAACAGATTTAAGTACTTATGCAGATCCTTATGGGACAAAACTATTTGTTGAAATGGCAAAAATAACAAATGAGAAAAAAGAGGGTGGTTTAGTAAAATATTATTGGGATAAACCAGATAAAAAAAATGATCCAAAATCAAAATTCTCTTATGTCCAAAAATTTGAGCCATGGGATTGGATTATTGGAACGGGTGCTTATGTTGATGATATCGAAGCTGAAGTTGCTTTGATGGAGCAAAATACTAATGATAAAATAAATAGTATAATTTTTAGTATTTTAGGATTTGCAATTATTATAATGATAATAGCAGTATTGATTTATAATTATTTTGTAAATCAAGCAATTATTAAACCTTTAGATGAACTTGATATTGCTATTAATGACATAAATAGTGGAAATGGTGAAACAGATAGAATTAATAAAAAATCAAATGATGAAATAGGAAAAGTTGTTGATAGTTTTAACTCTTATATTTCAAAATTAAAAGATGGCTATGTTGAAGATGGAAAAGTTATTGAAAATGTTGATGAAGTTATAGATAAAATTTCTCAAGGTTTTTATGTATATAAGATTGATAAAACATCTTCAAATCCACAGATTCAAAGATTAAGAGATTCTATCAATCATATGATTGAAAAGACAAATGAGAATTTAATAAGTTTAAATAATGTTCTTATTGAATATGGGAGTTCTAATTTTGCAGCAATTGATTCTAAAATGGATATAACAAAAGTTAATGGGGTAATGTCATCATTAGTTGCAAGTACGCAACTAATTGGTTCAACTGTTTCAGAATTTTTATCAATGATTGTAGCAACTGGGAAAAAATTAAATAGTGATACTGCTGTATTATCTGATAGTGCAAAAAAATTATCAACTTCTGCAAATGAGCAGGCGGCTTCTTTGGAACAAACAGCTGCAGCTATTGAAGAGATAACAGCTATTATTAAACAAAGTGTACAAAAAACTTCTCAAATGTCAATTTTAGCACAAGAACTTCAACAATCTTCAAAAGACGGAGAGACATTAGCTTCTCAAACAAATGAAGCTATGGATCAAATTAATAATGAGGTAAGTTCTATAAACGAAGCTATAGAGGTAATTGACCAAATAGCATTCCAAACAAATATCTTAAGTTTAAATGCAGCAGTAGAAGCAGCAACAGCGGGAGAAGCAGGAAAAGGGTTTGCAGTTGTAGCACAAGAAGTAAGAAATCTTGCAAATAGAAGTGCACAAGCAGCACGTGAAATAAAAGATATTGTAGAAAAAGCAACTTCAAAAGCAAATGAAGGAAAATCTATTGCTAATCAAATGAAGCAAGGATATACTGTTTTAAATAAAAATATAAATGATACTATTGAATTGATTGAAGATGTATCAAGAGGTAGTAAAGAAGAAGAAATTGGAATTTTACAAATTAATGATACAGTTAATACTTTAGATAGAGTAACTCAAGTAAATGCAAACTCTGCAAATATTATTAGTTCCTTGGCTTTAGAAGTATCTAATTTATCAACAAATCTTTTAAAAATAGCAGATCGTGCTAAGTTTAAACAAAGTGATCCAAAAGAGATAGAAGATATTGATTTAGTATTTAATGTGTCAAAATTAAAAAATGATCATATAAGATTCAAACTTGTAAATTTTAATAAAATTGGACAAACGAAAACAGTTTGGAGTATAACAAAACCAACTGATTGTGATTTAGGAAAATGGTTAATTGAACAAGAAAACCAAGCCATATCATTTACTCAAACACAAAATTGGAAAAATTTAAAACAGTTCCATGAAATAGTACATAGTAGTGTACAAGAATATATAAATGAAGATTGTAAAGCAAATCCTAATAGAGATACTTTACAAAAAACATCTCAACAAGTTGATAGTTCAATGTTTGAAGTATTTAAGTGTTTAGATCAATTAAAAAAAGATAATATTAAAAAAGTTTCTAAAGAAGATAAAATTGAGCAAACTCTTAAAATAGAAAAGAAAATAACAAATAAAGAGCCACAACAAAAACAATTTTCTTCAAAAAATACAGATGATGAGTGGGAGAGCTTTTAAAAGCTCTCTTTCTAAATTATAGTTAAAATCTTAAATACAAATTTTTATTAAAAAATAGATATAATCTTAGCTTATTAAATAATACAGTATATAAAATCAAAGGAAATTTATGAGTAATAAAAAAGTTGAATTGCTTTCTCCTGCAGGTAATTTAGAGAAATTAAAAATAGCTATAAAATATGGAGCAGATGCAGTTTATGCAGGAGTTAGTCATTTTAGTTTGAGAATAAGAGCTGGAAAAGAATTTACATTTGAAACATTTAAAGAAGGAATAGATTATGCTCATGCAAGAGGTAAAAAAGTATATGCTACTATAAATGGATTTCCTTTTAATTCACAAATAGAACTATTGAAAAAACATATTGCTACTATGGCTGCACTTAAACCAGATGCTTTTATTGTTGCTGCTCCTGGAGTTGTAAAACTTTGTCGTGAAATAGCTCCACAAATAGATATTCATCTTTCAACTCAAGCAAATGTTTTAAATTATCTTGATGCACAAGTTTTTTGGGATATGGGAGTAAAAAGAATAGTTGTTGCAAGAGAAATATCTTTAAAAGATGTTATGGAGATAAAAAAGCATCTACCAGATATGGAAATAGAGATTTTTGTACATGGTTCTATGTGTTTTGCTTATAGTGGTAGATGTTTAGTAAGTGCAGTACAAATGGGAAGAGTACCTAATAGAGGTAGTTGTGCAAATGACTGTAGATTCCAATATACTTTATATGCTGCGAATGAAGATCATGGAACACTTTTTAGACTTGAAGAAGAACCAGGGGTTGGAACATATATTTTTAATTCAAAAGATATGAATTTAGCATCTCATATAAAAGAGATTTTGGATAGCAAAGCAGTTGATAGTTTAAAAATAGAAGGTAGAACAAAATCTCCATATTATGCAGCAGTAACTGCAAAAGCTTATAGAGAAGCAATTGATGATTATAATGCTGGTATTTTTGAACCAGAAAAATATCAAAAAGAGTTATATACTACAAAAAATAGAGGATTTACTGATGCCTATTTAATCCATAGACCATTTGAAAAAACAGATTCACAAAATCATGATTATGCATTGAGTAAAGGAAGTTATGAAGTTACAGGACTTGTAACAGAAGATGAAGAACATTTTTTATGTAAATATAAGGTTTATCCAAATGAAGATATTGAAATATTCACTCCAAAAGATGAAGAACTTCTTGAATGTGATAATGAAATAGGAAAGATTTTTAAAAAAGATGGACTTTATTATATAAATTTTAAAAAGATTTTAACTGAAACAAATAAAGAGTTAGAATCAGTTCATAGTGGAAATATAAATAAGATAAAACTTCCTTCAAAATTACCATATTTAACTATGTTTAGAGTTGAAAACTGTGATGAAAATTTAGAATAGAGTTATTTATATAATATGATTTTTTTTAGAGTTACTCAGAATATAAATATAAAAATAACAGATGGAACTGTTATAAAATATAATAGATTTAAAGCTCCTGTTGGTGTTGAAAATGAAACAGTTTATATTACGACTTATGATGATTTTTTGGATTTCAAAGATATTCTTGCAAAAGTTGATAAGAATAAATATATGGCAAAAATTATAAATGAGAATTCTGTTAAAGAAAATCCACGTTTCCCTGTAGAGTTAGGAATTTTGAACAAACAAGAGTTCGAAAATAGAACAAAATTTGAAAATATAGATTTCTTTGATATAAAAGAGCAAAATTTATTTCATCAATTAAAAAGCTTTCATAAAGGTAGTATAAGTGTTGCCATTATTGGAAGTTTGGGAAATAGTATAAGTGATATGATAGCTTCTATGTCAGCTTTGAGAATATTTTATAAAAAGTTAAAAGAGATATATTCAAATGTTAAACTAGATATTTATATAAGAGCCTCTAATAATAGTTATTACAATAGGGATAAAGATATTTATAGAACTCAAGAATATATAAATGAAATTTTACCTTTAAGTATAGATAGTAAGAAAATATGTGAATATGATTATTATGTTGACAATAGTATTGATATTAGTAAAAATTTAGACTTAAATATTATAGATAGTTGGTTGCTTAAATTTGGGATTAATTATAAAACAGTATCTAATTTAGATAAATATTCTATACTAAAAACAGAACATTTTACCTTGACAAAAGGTTTACATAATAAACTTGCAGAAGTAAAGAAAAAGGGTAAGCTACTTTTATATCATCCATATAGTGCCACAATAAATAAGTCTATACCGCAAAGTTTTGCTATTGATATATTAAAATCTTTAATTGAAAAATTAGATGATTATATTATTGTTACAACCTTAAATATTGATCCAAAAATAAAAAGTGATAATCTTTTAGATTTATCAAGCTTTTCAAAAACTATAGAAGATTTTATGTTTATAGTATCTTCTATGGATAAAATAATTACAACAAATACATCTGCTTTACATATAAGTGATGCTTTTATGATACCAACTGTTTGTATAATGACAAGTGAAGATTATTCTACAATTTTAAAATATTATAATTATGTAAAGCCAATTTTTATAAAAAATAGTTCAAAAAATCTATCGAAATTTGTATATGAAAATGATTTATTAACAATTAATAAATTTGATGAATGGAAAAAACTCAAAGTAGAAAAGATTATAAATTTATTAGAAACTTTTTGATATAATCTTATGATTTTTAAAAAATAAAAAGGTGAAAAATGAAATTTGTATCAATTATAATGGGAAGTAAATCTGATTATGAAATTATGAAAAACTGTGCTGATACTTTTGAACAGTTTAATGTAAAATATGAGTTAATTATATCTTCAGCACATAGAAGTCCAGAAAGAACTAAAGAGTATGTTAAAGAAGCAGAAGAAAAAGGTGCTGTTGCATTCATAGCAGCTGCTGGAATGGCTGCACATTTAGCAGGAGCATTAGCTGCAACAACAACAAAACCAATTATAGGAGTTCCTATGAAAGGTGGAGCAATGGATGGTATGGATGCTATGCTTTCTACTGTTCAAATGCCAGCAGGAATGCCTGTTGCTACTGTTGCTTTAGGAAAAGCTGGAGCTATTAATGCAGCTTATTTAGCAATGCAAATCTTAGCTATTAATGATAAAGATTTAGCTGTTAAATTAAAAGAAGATAGAATGGTTAAAGCAAAAGCTGTTGAGAGTGATTCAAAAGATATAGAAGTATTACTATAATGAAACCTATTGCACTATTTACTTTACCTAATTGTAAGTGGTGCAAAGAGGCTACTAATTACTTAAAAAGTAAAAAACTAAAATATAATCTTATAGATTTAAGCAAAAATAAGAATGCTTTAAAAGATTGTCAAAAACGATGTTCAGGTGCTCCTGTTATTTTAATAGGTAACTCTTGGATTTGTGGTTTTGATAAAGAAAAAATAAATAAAGAGTTAGGAATTAAATAGATGGTTACATTTTCACAAATGCTATTAAAATTACAAGAATTTTGGGCAAAGGAAGGATGTAATATTGTCCAACCTTATGATATTCCTGCTGGTGCTGGAACATTCCATCCAGCAACACTTTTAAGAAGTTTAGATAGTACTCCTTGGAGTACAGCTTATGTAGCTCCTAGTCGTCGTCCTACAGATGGAAGATATGGAGAGAATCCAAATAGACTAGGTGCTTATTATCAATTCCAAGTTTTGATAAAACCAAGCCCAGATAATATACAAGATTTATATTTAAAATCTTTAGAGTTTTTAGGACTAGATTTGAGTAGACATGATATTAGATTTGTTGAAGACAATTGGGAATCTCCAACATTAGGTGCTTGGGGACTTGGATGGGAAGTTTGGCTTGATGGTATGGAAGTTACACAATTTACATATTTTCAACAAGTAGGAGGTTTAGCTTGTGATCCAGTTGCTGTAGAAATAACTTATGGAACGGAAAGACTTGCTATGTATCTACAAGGTGTAGATAGTGTATTTGATATAGTTTGGAATGAAAATAAATTTGGGAAAACAACATATGCAGATGTTCATAAAGAAGGTGAATATGAGTTTTCTAAATATAATTTTGAAATAGCAAATACTGATATTTTATTTAGGCATTTTGATGATGCATTT
Source organism: Aliarcobacter lanthieri (assembly GCF_013201625.1). Lineage (NCBI taxonomy): Bacteria > Pseudomonadati > Campylobacterota > Epsilonproteobacteria > Campylobacterales > Arcobacteraceae > Aliarcobacter > Aliarcobacter lanthieri. The sequence goes on along the minus strand of NZ_CP053839.1, from coordinate 1,879,826 downwards.
AATGAATGTAAATCTTGTTTGGAAGCTTCCTTACCCCTTCCTGCTTATGATCAATGTATGATTGCAAGTCATACTTTTAATACTCTTGATGCACGAAAAGCTATAAGTGTTACTGAACGACAAAACTATATTTTAAAAGTGCGTGAACTTGCACAGTCTTGTGCAGTTATGTATAAAGAACAAGAACAAGAACGATTAAAAAGAGTTGGAAGATAGTGATAATAAAAGATATATATGAGTTTTTAGACTCAGTTTCACCTTTTGAATTACAAGAAAAATGGGATAATTCCGGACTTATTATAGGAAATATGAGTGATAGTTTTGAAAACTTATATCTTTGTATGGATTTGGATTTACCTTTAGTTGAAACTTTAAAAGCAAATTCTCTTGTAATAACTCATCATCCATTAATTTTTAGTGGAATCAAAAAAGTAAATTATGATACTTATAGTACAAAAATATTAAAAGAGCTTATAAAAAAAGATATTGCACTTATTTCTATGCATACAAATATTGATAAAACACATTTAAATAGATTTGTTGTTGAAAATATTTTAGGATTTAACATATTAAATCAAAATGAGTTTATAGTAAATTGTGAAGTAAATATGAGTTTTGAAGATTTACTAAAATATATAAGTAAAAGATTGAAACTAAAAAATTTTAAGTTTGTAAAAACTAAAGAGTATATAAAAACTATAGCTATTTGCACAGGTTCAGCTATGAGTTTAATAGATAACGTTAAGGCAGATTGTTTTATAACTGGTGATATAAAATATCATGATGCTATGGAGGCAAAGGCAAGAAATTTGTCTTTAATTGATATCCGTCATTACGAGAGTGAAAATAGTTTTAATATATTATTAGAACAACTTTTAAATGAATATTTGAAAAAAAATAAATTAAAAGCTATAATAACAGCTTCAAAAAATCCATTTGAGTTTTTTATAGAAGGAGAAACCATTGAATAAGTATTTACAAGATTTAATAACTTTATCAAAATATGATACAAGTATTAGTCAATTTGATCCAAAGATTGAGAATCAAAAGTCAAAATTAGCAGTTTTTGTAGAAACAGCAGAAGCATTGAAAAGTTCTATAAACTCTATTTATTTAGAAATAGATGAGTTAAAATCAAAAAGAACTAAGAATAATATACATCTTGCTGATTTAAAAACAAAGTTAGATAGTATTGCAAAAAAAAATAAAGATGTAACAAATGAAAAAGAGTTAAAAGCTCTCCAACTTGAAGAAGATATCGCAAAAGAGCAAATTACATTTGCAAATGAAGAGATAGAAAGACTTGATAAGTTAACTGTTGCTAAAGAAGATACTTTAAAAGAGCTTCAAGAAAAATTAAAAGTTGAAGAAGAAGATATTAAAGAAATTAAAGTTGCTGTTGATGAAGAAATTGAGAAAATAAATGAAGAAAGAAATGTTGTTTATTCTCAAAGAAATGAACTTTTAGGACAATTTGATAAAAAAATTTTAACTTTCTATGAAAAAATAAAAAGATGGGCAAAAGATACAGCAGTTGTTCCTGTAAAAAAACAGGCTTGTTATGGATGTTTTATGAAAATTAATGATAAAACTTATGCTGAAGTTATTAAAGGTGAAGAAATTGTTAATTGTCTTCACTGTGGAAGAATTCTTTATAAAGGTGAAGAAGAAACTATTTCAAAAGAGGCTTAATTTTGAGCCTCTTTAGTATATTTTACAATCTTATTTTAATAGTTGTTTATATACTACTTATCCCTTTTTTATTATATAAAACAAGAACAAATAAATATAAACAAGCAATTCCTGCAAAATTTTTTTTAAAAAATAATCCTAAATTTGAAAAATCTGGCGTTTGGTTTCACTCTTGCTCTATGGGAGAAGTAAAGGCTATTAAGCCACTAATTGATATATATAAAGATGAAGCAAATGTATCTGTTATTACAAATACAGGGTTTATTGAAGCAAAAAGTATTATAAATAGTGTAAGATATCTTCCATTTGAAATATTTTTACCATTTTGGATTAGAAAACAAAAAGTTTTAGTTGTGATGGAAGCAGAACTTTGGTATATGTTATTTTGTATTGCACAGAAAAAAGGTGCTAAAACTATACTAATAAATGCTAGGATTTCTGATAAATCATATAAATCATATAAAAAATTTAGCTTTTTTTATAAAAAGATATTCAAACATATTGATAAAGTTTTTGCACAAAGTGAAATTGATAAAAAAAGGCTTGAAGAATTAGGTGCAAAAAATATTGAAGTTATTGGCAATATAAAATTAGCTCAACTTCCACAAAAAAAATATGATTTACCAAAACCAAAAGAAGTTTTAATAACTGCTGGAAGTACTCATGAAAATGAAGAAGAATTAATATTAAATGCATATAAAAAAGAATTTGGTAAGCTGGTTATTGTTCCAAGACATCCAGAGAGATTTGAAAAAGTTGATTTATTAATTAAAAACTTTATAAAAGATAAGAATTTAACTTATAATAGATTTAGCTATCAAGAAGATTTTATGAGTGATATTATTTTAGTTGATAAAATGGGGATTCTAAATGATATTTATGCAATAAGTGATGTTACTATTTTAGGCGGAGCATTTGAAAAAATTGGTGGACATAATCCAATAGAACCAGCATATTTTGGAAATATTATAATAAGTGGTAAAAATATTTTTAACCAAAAATCACTTTTTGATTGTATAAAAAACTATTATTTAATTGAAAAGAGTGAATTAGGAATTTATTTAGAGAATTTAAAAACTTTAAAAAAACCAGAGCTTACAAAAGCTGGATCTTTTGATCCAATAATTAAGGAGATAAATAAATGGCTGTAATGTATGATAAAGCTTATAAACTTTTAGCACAACAAGAAAAAATTTCAAATTCAAAAGCAAAAGAATTAATTGATAGAGGTTTAGTTAAAGTTGGTGATAAAAAAGTTTTAATAGCACGTGGAGAAATTAAAGCTGATACAAAATTTAGTGTAAAAGAAGTAGCAAAAACTAAAGTTATTTTTGAAGATGAAAATATTTTAGTTGTTGATAAACCAGCTTTTATAACAGCAGATGAAGTAGCAAAAACTTTTGAAAATGCTATATTGCTAAATAGACTTGATAAAGAGACAAGTGGTGTTATGATGTTTGCTAAGAATGAAGATTTTCAAAAAAAAGCTATTAAAGAATTTGCTCAAAATAGAGTTTATAAAGAGTATGTTGCTATTGTTGAAGGAAAAGTTATTGAAGAAATAGTAATAGATAAACCAATTTTAACAACAAAAGATAGAGGAATGGCAAAATCTAAAATTGATAAATATGGTAAAAGTGCAAAAACTACTGTTTATCCAATGTTAGTTGAAGGAAATAAGTCAAAAATAAAATTGGTAATTGAAAGTGGAAGAACTCATCAAATTAGAGTACATTTAAGTTCAGTTGGTTTACCAATTATTGGAGATGCAATATATGGTAGAACAGCTTCAAATGTAAATAGAGTATTATTACATTCAAAGATTACTAAAATTTTTGATTATACTTTTGAAGCTCGTGAACCAAAAGAGTTTAAAGTGTATGATTTTAATTAAAATTTAAGTTTATAAAATATACACATAGCGTAAAAACGGTATCTGTTTAAATTATAAACTAAAAATACACTTAAAAGAAAATAGAAATTAATCTATATTAAAGTAAAGTTTTAATAAAATCCAAAAATTAAAATTTATGGAGAAGTATTTTGTTTGATTCAATAACAGGTTCAATACGTGGCGTAGTAAATAAGATAAGACATCAAGATGATGTTGCATCGCTTAGTCGTGCTATATCTGAATTAAAAAAAGCATTTTTAAAAGCTGATGTTCACCATAAAACTACAAAAGAGTTATTGAATGCTATTGAAATAGGTACAAAAAACATAGGAATTGGACAAGATAATTTTATAAAAGTTTTAAAAGAAGAACTTACTAAAACCTTAACAGCTAATGGAAACCAAGGTTTTGTATTTTCTTCAACTCCTCCAACTGTTGTTTTGATGACTGGACTTCAAGGAAGTGGTAAAACAACAACAACAGGTAAATTAGCAAATTATTTAAAAACTAGAAAGAAAAAAGTTTTAGTTGCAGCTTGTGACTTACAAAGACTTGCAGCAGTTGAACAGTTAAAACAAATAGCAGCTTCTATTGAAGTTGATATATATTTTGATGATACTGAGAAAAATCCAATTAAAATAGCACAAAGTGCAAAAGAGAAAGCTATAAAAGAGCATTATGATGTACTCTTAATAGATACTGCTGGACGATTAGCAATAGATGAAGAGTTGATGGATCAGTTAAAAGACATTAAAAACACTATAAATCCAAATGAGATTTTTTATGTTGCAGATTCTTTAACAGGACATGATGCTACAAAAACAGCAACAACATTTAAAGAAAAAATAGGAATAGATGGAGTTATCTTATCAAAATATGATGGAGATACAAAAGGTGGAGTTGCTCTTAGTATTGCCTCTCAAGTTGAAGTTCCATTAAGATTTATTGGTATTGGTGAAAAAATGCCAGATTTAGAAGTATTTATTCCAGATAGAATTGTATCAAGACTTTTAGGACTTGGAGACATAGCTGGACTTGCAGAAAAAACATCAACTCTTATTGATGAAAAGAAGGCAAAAGAAGTTACTAGAAAGATAAAAAAAGGTGAATTCAATTTCAATGACTTTTTAGATCAGCTTCAAATGATGAGTAAATTAGGGAGTTTAAAATCTATCATTGGAATGATACCAGGACTTTCTTCTATGGCTCCTGCTTTAAAAGATATGGATTTTGAAAACTCAAAAGAAATAATACGAATAAAAGCTCTTATTGGTTCAATGACTCCTAAAGAAAGAGAAAATCCAGATTTGTTAAATCCTAGTAGAAAGAAAAGAATTTCTTTAGGTTCAGGACTTAGTGAAGTTCAAGTTAATAAAATTTTAAAGCAATTTAAGAATGCTTCAAAAATGGCAAAACAGTTATCAAGTAAAGGTGGTATGAAAGGTTTACAAAATATGCTCTCTCAAGTTGGAGCAAATGGTATGCCTAAAATACCAAGATAAATATTTTAAATAGTATTGAGTTGTGAACTTTGTAGAGTTTAGAATTCAATACTATAAATTTAAAAAAGGAAAAAAATATGACAGTAATTAGATTAACAAGAATGGGAAGAAATAAAAAACCATTTTATAGAATCGTTGTAACAGATTCAAGAAAAAGAAGAGATTCAGGATGGATTGAATCAATTGGTTATTTTAACCCAGTTGCTGAGCCAAAAGTTCTTAAAATTGATGAAGAAAGATATAACTATTGGTTAAGTGTTGGTGCAAAACCTTCTGAAAAAGTTAAAAAATTAGCTTCAAAATAATTTATATTGAAATAACATGATTACAAATTTCATAGAAAATTATGCAAAATTAGTTGTAGCTGTTCCAGAAGATGTTGTTGTTTCTAAAGAACAAATAGATGATCATTTTGCTGAGATAACAATAAGCGTTAATAGTGTTGATATTGGAAAGCTTATTGGTAAAAATGGCAATATGATAAATGCTTTAAAAACTATTGCAAATGGTTGTAAAGCAAAAGATGGAATATCATATAAAATACAAGTAGTTACAAAGTAATAAATGAAAAATAGTATTTATGTTGCAAAATTAGGAAAAGCAGTAGGATTACAAGGTTATTTAAGGCTTTTTATAGACTCTGATTTTCCTGAACAGTTTAAAAAAGGTGCAGTTTTCACTACTAATAGAAAACTTGAATTAAAAGTTTTAGAATATAATGAAAAAAGAGAACTTGTTAGGTTTGAAGATTATCTAGATATGGATAGTGCAAAAAAACTTACAAATAGTGAACTTTTTACATCTATTGAAAATACAAAAGAACTTTGTAAATTAAATGAAAATGAACATTTTTGGTTTGATTTAATTGCTTGTGAAGTTTATGAAAATGGTTTAAAATTGGGAAAAGTAAAAGATATGCATAGATTCCCATTAAATGATTATTTAGAAGTTACTACTGATATTGAACTTGTAGACAATAAAAATCTTCCAAAAACTTTTTTAATTCCACATATTCTTGATCATTTTATTGAAAGTATAGATATAGAATCTAAAAAAATTCTTGTTAAAAACTCTTATGATATTTTAGAAAACTCTTAAGTTTTAATAGTTACATCTTTTATTAAACTCATCTTCTAGCATTTCTAAAATATAGGCCTCTTTAAATCCTTTACTTAATAATTTTTTAAGTAATTCATCTCTTAACTCATCATCTATGAATGGACCATAGTATAGTTCTATGTTATTTATTTCATCTCTACATAGTAAAATATTAGGATTTACTGTAATAGCTTTATCTAAGTATTTTTTATTTAAATCACCTTTTATCTTTGCTACGTTTATAAGTTTTACGAAAGGTGAAGAATCATTATTATTTATTGTATTCTCTTCATTTACTATAGTATTTTCAATTTGAGGAATTACATTAGGTTTTGCTTTTTCGATATCTTTTTTTTGTTCTACTATCTCAATGGCTTTAGTGTCTTCTTTATATATAGTTTGTTCATTATTATTTATAGCAATATTTTCTTCTTTCTTATCTTCTTTTTCATCTTTTGGAAATAAAGATTCTGATTCTACTTTATCTTTTGAATTATTATTAAATTCTTCTGTTCTTTGTATTTCTAAATTTTTATTTGTTAGTAAGGCTAACTGTTCATTTAGTTTTTCTGGTTCTAAATTATTAAAATCAAATTTAAACTCTTTTGGTTCATTAACTTCAACTTCTTGAGTAGTAACTGGTTCTTCTAATGTTACTTGAGGAGCTTCAACAGTTTCTTCTTTACTAGAACTTTTGAGCAAAAAAACAAGTATTAATATAATTACTAATAAAGTTAAAATAGCTATGGCTATAATTAAAACTTTTTTTATAAGAGCTGCTTTGCTTTTTTTCTCTTCTGTTTTTTCCACTTCAGATTCTATAGTTTCATTAACATTATTTTCAGGAGCTATATTAGTTTTTTCCATCTTGCTTTTCTTTTAATTTTTTCTCTTTTAGTTTTTCATAATACTTTTGACGATATTCTCTTAATTCTTCTTTCTTCTTTTCTCTATACTCTTTATCATACTCTAGTCTTTTTTCTCTATTTTGCTCATAATATTCTTTCTTTAATTCTCTATAAGCTTTTATTTTTGCTTTGATAGATTCTTGGCGGCTATCCATATGAAGTTTTTGGTTTTTTGCAATCTCTTTTATTTTTGCTAAAAAATTTTCATCTTTTAGTTCATCTTCATAATCTATCTCTTTTCTGAGTTTACTTTTTAGGTAATAAGCTCTTTTCTTTTGCTTATGTCCTTTTAAATTTTTTTCTCGCCTTTTTCTTAATTCTTCAAAATTCATAATAACGTTTATAAGTTAAAATTAATTTTTTAATCTATTTACTACATCAAGCATATTATCAGCAGTTGTTATTGCTTTTGAATTTGCTTCATAAGCTCTTTGAGCTGTTATTAAATCAACCATTTCATTTACAAGTTTAACGTTTGAACTTTCAATCATTCCTTGTCTTAATCCTCCAAATTGTGCTGTTAGAGGATTCCCCTCTACAACATCTCCACTAGCTTCACTTTGCATAAATAAAGAATCACCTAATGGAGTTAATCCTGCTGGATTTATGAAATCGGCCAAAACAATTTGTCCTAATTCAATTGTATCTCCAGTTTGAGGATCTTTTGCTGATACAAAACCATCATTACCAATGCTTAAGTCTTTATACTCTTGTGGAATTACAATTTCAGGTTCAAGTGGATATCCATTCCCATTTACTATTGTTCCCTCATCATTTAATTTAAAGTTACCATTTCTTGAGTAAGCTATTTCGCCACTTGGAAGTGTAATTTGGAAGAATCCTTTACCTACAATAGCAATGTCAAGTGGATTTGAAGTAGTTTTTAAATCACCCTCTGTAAAATTCTTTTGTATATTTGCAAGTCTTACTCCAAGTCCAGCATCTATTCCTGTAGGGTTCATAGTATCTTGAGTTGTCTGACCTGCTGTATAGTTCAAAGACTCATAAATTAAGTCTTGAAACTCTGCTCTATCTTGTTTAAATCCAGTAGTATTAACATTGGCAATATTATTTGATGTAACATCAATTTGATGTTGCATTGCATTCATACCAGTTGCTGCTGTGTAAAGTCCTCTAATCATAGAATTCTCCTTGATTATCAATTGTTTAATATTATATTTTAATAAGAATTAAACTTAGATAAAAACTCCTTATTTTGATGAAAATAATTTTAAGTAAATATTTAAAACAAATTTAATATAATGCATAGTTAATTGAAATAATTTAAACATAAAGAGGCAAAGTATGAGAATACTAATAGTTGATGATAGCTCAACAATGAGAAGAATTATTGGTAATGTAGTTATGCAATTAGGATTTAATAAAGAGAGTTTTGATGAAGCAGAGGATGGGTTAAAAGCTTGGAAGTTGTTAACAGAAGGACACTATGATGTTATTTTAACAGATTGGAATATGCCAAATATGAATGGTTTAGAACTTGTTAAAAAAGTAAGAAGTGAAGGAACTCATCAAAAAACACCAATTATAATGATTACTACTGAAGGTGGGAAAAGTGAAGTAATTACTGCTTTAAAAGCAGGAGTTAATAACTATATAGTTAAACCTTTTAATGCAGAAGTTTTAAAAGAAAAATTAGATGGTGTTTTGAAAAAATAAATTAAGGGGTTTGCTATGAGTATGAGTCAAGAAGATATTGAAGCCTTGATGAATGGTTTGGATATTCCAAGTGATGACAGTACGGATGTTGCTAAAGAAGAGCCAAAAGAAGAAGATAAAATAAATACAAAAGAGATAGAAGAATTATTATCTCAAGTTGATAATGATGACAATAAAGATAGTATTCCTGTTTCAAGTGATAAAAAAATAAATGAAATTGAAACTCTCTTGCAAGATATAGATGAAAAAGCTGTAGAAGAACAACTAAATACTCCAAAAAATATTAAAGGTAATGAAGCAGAAGATGATAAAGTAAAAGAAGAAATTGTAAAAGAGTGGTCTTCTTCAAAAATAAATGAAGGAGTATTTCCTTTCCCAGCAGAAAATGATACAAAAGTTGTTACACAATTAAGCCAAGTTGCAAATGATTCTGAAGAAAAAGTTTCTCAAATTTTTGATGTATTAAGTTTAACTTTAGATAATAATGGGGAACTAAGAAAAAAAATAAAAGAGTATGAAGAATTTTGTTTATCTCAAGAAAGACTTCTGAACTCATTAAGTAATAAATTCCCAAATATTAATATATTTCAACAACAATTAGAAAAAGTAAAAAACTTTGAAAGCTCTTTAAAAGCTTTGAAAACGTCAATAGATGACGAAGATATGCATATCTTCCAAGGTATGGAATTAATGCAATTTAATGATATTAATAGACAAAAAATTGAAAGAGTAATGTCTGTTATTAGAAAATTATCTATTTATTTAAATAATCTTTTCGAAGAAGATAATCCAAAAGATATACCTATGGCTAGACATATTCATGGTGATAGTGATACAGAAGATTTAGTTGGTGATGATTTAGATAAATTAATAGCAGAATTTAGTAATTAAAGGAGACTAGTATGAATCAAGGAGTTTATCCCTTAGCTGCATCTATGATTAATCAAATTAATAGATTAGATCAAATAAGTAATAATCTTGCAAATGTTGATACTATTGGATTTAAACAAGAAGGAACAGCAGAAACATCATTTAACTATTATTTACAAAGAATGCAAAATGAGCATAAAACTCCATTGGTTGAGTCTATAGTTACAAATACTATTCCAAAAATTGATACAAGATATACAAATCCACAAATGGGACCTGTTTTGATGACAGGAAATGAGTTAGATTTTTCACTAAATGACAATGAAACTTTTTTTAAAATCCAAAATGAAAATGGAGATATTGTCTATACAAGAAATGGGGCTTTTAAAAATCTAGATGGTTTCTTAGTAGATGGTAACGGTAATAATGTATTAAATGCAGATAATGGTGCTATAGAAGTTGAAGATGGATTTGAATTACAAATTGGAGTTGTTCAAACACCTTTTACTAATCTTGAAAAAGTTGGAGACAATACTTATCGAGCAATAAATGAAGAAGAAGTAGTAAATTTTGATATTAATGATAATAGAATTTTAAGAGGATCTGTTGAACAATCTAATGTTAATAGAGTTAGTACAATGGTTGAATTAATAGATGCTCATAGAAGATTTGAACAATCTCAAAAAGCTATCAAAACAATAGATGAATTAAATGCTGGATTGATAGAGAAAATTGGAGGAAGTACTAGATAATGCAAGCAAGTGAAATATCAAATAAACTTTTTGAACAGTTGAATTTTAGAGGAGAACGACAAAAAGTAATATCTAGTAATATTGCAAATGTAAATACACCAAACTATAAAACAAAAGATTTAATATTTGATGAAGAATTAGAAAAACAAAATATTTTAAAATTAAAAAGAACTAGTTCAAATCATATGCAAAATTTGGACTATAAAGGATTAAGTAATCCAAGATTAGTTCAAGTTCCAAATCTAGTTGAACAAAATGATGGAAATAATGTAAATTTAGATAGTCAAATGAGTGAGCAATCAAAAAATAAAATAATTTTTGATGCAATACAATCTTCAATAAAAAAAGATTCAAGATTATTCAGATCGGTTATTGATGCCTCTGGTAAAAGCTAATTAAGGTTTTAGATGGAACAACTTTTAAAGTTTATAAATAATCTAAACAAAGCACAAAGAATTGCAATTGTAGGTGGATTTGCAGTATTAGTACTTTTGATAGCTGGATTTTTAATATATAGTAGTGTAAAAGCAGAAGATAAAAAGCTAAGTTATACGATTGCATCAAATCTTACTCAAGCTGATGTAATGAGAGCAACTGAAGAGCTTGAAAATGCAGGAATACAGTTTATAGTAACAGGAAGTGGGAATAATCTTACTTTAAAAACTTCAAAAGAGTTTATAAATATTGCAAAAATAAAACTTGTTACAAGTGAAGCTTCTACAAATAAACATGTTGGATGGGAAATTTTTGAGAAGTCATCTTTAGGTACAACAAATTTTGAGAATAAAGTTAAGTATTTAAGAGCTTTAGAAGGTGAGCTTAGTAAAAGTTTAGAGTCTTTATCTGGAGTTTTAAAGGCGGGTGTAAAAATAGCTATTCCAAAAGAAACAATATTTACTGAGAAAAAAAGCGATACAACAGCATCAGCTGTTATTACTTTAAAACAAGGTATTTTCTTAACTCAAAAACAAGTTGATGGAATAAAGAATTTTATATCATCAGCTGTTCCGGATCTAAAAAGTGAAAATATTCAGTTAATAGACCAAGATGGAAATCTGCTAGAAGTATCAGCTGAAGAAGTAAATACACAAAAGTCAACTATTCAAACAAAATTTAAAGATAGAGTAGAAAATGATTATGAACAGAAGATTATAACATTATTGGAACCAGTTGTTGGAGTTGGAAGAGTTGTTGCTAAAGTAAATGTTACTTTGGATTTTGTTAAAAAAGATATTGAAGAGGAGATTTATAGTCCAGAAGGAAGTATACGTTCTCAACAGGTTATAGAAAATACAAGTAATGCTCAAGGTCTTCCTGTAAATGTTGGTGGAGTTGCTGGAGTAGATAATAATATACAACCTCCACAGATGGCTTTAGATAACAATAAATTATCACAAAATAGTGAGAGTTCAAATACTGTTACTAATTATGAAATATCAAGAAAACTAATATCACAAAGAGATGGTAATTTTACAAATATTAGAAGGATTACAGCTTCTGTTACATTTGATTCGAGTGTTTTACAAGACCATCCTGAAAAAGCTGAGTTTTTAGCATCTTTGGAATCATTAGCAGCCGATGCAATAGGTTATGATAAAGCAAGAGGTGACACAATTACAGTGAGAGATTTCAAATTTGTTGGACTTAAAAATTATAATGAGAATGGTGAGTTGATTGATGAACATGGTAATATCATTGGTTCAAGTAGTAGTTATATAAGTGCAATGAATGTAAAATCTATATTAGAAGAATATAAAGATTATATTCAATATTTAATTGTTGGATTACTTTTATTTATTTTTTATAAGAAATTTATTGCAAGTAATGATATGGTTATATTAGGTGAAGGGAAAAAACAAGAAATATTAGTTGATGATGAAGATTTAGTTAAAGATATGTTGGCTGGTCTTGATGATGAATTTGATCAAAATACAGCACAAGGAAGGCTAAAATCAAAAGTTAAAAGTCAGATATTAAATAATATTGATGGACTAGATGAAGAATCAGCTGCTAAGTATGAAGTTTTTATAGAGGAACTAGATAGAGAAATAAATGGTAATCCAGCAGATATTGCTAGAATGATAGAGTTACTTTTAAGTGAAGGTAATGTTAATTTTAAATAAGGTTAATTAATGGCTGTAGATGCATATAGTGAAATTGATATATTAAAGGGTATGTCTATGATAGAAAAAGTCGCAAGATTTTTTGTATTAATAGGTGAAGATTCAACTGTTAAAATATTTCAATATTTGGATAAAGAATATGTAGAAAGTATATCAACAGCCATTACTCAAATACAATCAATAAATAAAGAAGTATCTTTGGCAATACTTGAAGAATTTCATTTATATACTAGAACTAAAGGGTTTATTAGTTCAGGTGGATATGATTTTGCTAAAGAAATTTTATATAAGTCAATTGGACAAGAAGCTGCTGATGAGGTTTTAGAAAAACTTTCACGAATGAAATTAGCAAATCAAGCGTTCTCTTATTTAGATGGTGTAAATCCAAAGCAGTTAAGTGATTTTATTAAAGATGAATCTCCTCATACAATTGCAGTTATATTGGCTCATATGGATCCCTCAAAATCAGCTGATGTTTTAATGGAACTAGATGAAGAAATAAGAGTAAAAGTAAGTATTCAAATAGCAACAATAAAAGATGTTTCGCCAGATGTTGTAAGAACTATTTCAGCTGTATTAGAAAGAAAACTAGAATCTTTATTGTCTTCTATTGTTGATGTTGGTGGAGTTAAAGTCGTTGCCGATATGCTTAATAAAATGGGACCAAAAGCTATGGATATTTTAAAAAATATCAATGGTATAGATACTGCTTTAGCTGCAAGAATTAAAGATAATATGTTTGTATTTGAAGATTTATTAAATTTGGATACAGAATATATTATGAAAATTATTCAAGGTGTTGAATCAGCAGATGTTGCTGTTGCTATGAAAAATGCAACTGAAGAGCAAATTGATAAAGTTACAAGTGCTATGTCTCAAAGGGTTAAAGATAGATTCTTTGAAGAGAGCGAAATGCTTACAAAAGTTAAAATCAAAGATATTGAAGCTGCTCAAAGAAGAATGCTTGCTGTTGCCCAAAAGTTAATGGATGATGGAGTAATAGAAAGAGAGAACAATTAATGGCTGAAAATGTATATTCAACTGCAAAAGTAGTAAGAACTGATGATAATATACAAAAATTTGAATTATCTAGTTTTAATAAGAAAAACTTAAAAGTAGATAAAGAAGAATCTCAACATTTTGTACCATTAAAAATTGGCGATGAAGAAGTTGAACAAACTGCTAAAGTTCAAAATATTGAAGAAGAAAAGCATACTCTTAAAGAGCATGTAAACATCGTAGATAATAGTGAAGTACTTGAAAAAATAGAACCAATATTTCTAGAATTTGAGAAATTAACTCAAAAGATTGAACAAGTGTCACAAAAAGTTACAATGATTGAACAAGATGCTATAACAAAGGGAAAAGATTTAGATGCACAAGTTGTAAAAGCTATAAAAGATTTAAAACAATATGCAACATTTTTTGAACAAGCAACTTTTCAGTTAGAAAGTAAACTTTTAAAAACATCTATTACTATTGCACAAAAAATTATAAATATTGAAGTAGGTGAAAACTCTACAAAAATCGCTAAACAAACTATAAATCAATTGCTTTTAAAACTTAAAAATGCTTCAAAAGTTAAAATTCATCTTAATCCAAAAGATTATTATATCTTAAAAAAAGATTTAGAATTAGAACCTTTTATAGAACTTTCTGAAGATGCTAATGTTGTAGCAGGGGGAGTTGTTATTGCTAGTGATTTAGGAAATTATGATGGAAGTATTGAAGCAAAAGTATCTTCAATGCTTGAATCCTTAGATTTAGTAATATAATATAGATTTTATGTTATAATCTACTAAATAATATAAAAAAGTATTAAAATGGAAATTAGTGAAAGAGTTTATGATTTATTAGTTGATACAGAAATTGTTGTTGATGTTATGCTTGGTAGCACAAGTATATCTATTGGTGAATTTTTGAAATTAACAGAAGGTGATATAATCTCTTTGCATAAACCAGCAGGTTCTGGTGGAGAAATTTATGTAAATTCAAGGATTATAGGAACTGGTGATATAATCGTAATTGATGAGAAACTAGCAGTTAGAGTTCAAGATGCTATGGATTCTGATAATGTTGTTAGATATTTCTTTGATGAACATATGATATAAGGAGTTTAAAATGGCAGATAATAGTATGACAGTAAATAGTGCAACAGACGCATATGGTAATCAATACACTCAAAGTATAAGTAATGATCAATTAACAACAAATGATTTTTTAAAGCTTATGATTGAGGAGCTTAAACTTCAAGATCCTACAAAGCCTATGGATTCATCTAAAATGTTATCAACACAGATGCAAATGAGTACATTAAATTCAAATATGGAAATGATTAAAGCTTTACAATCGATTCAAACAGCATTTACTCAATCATCACTTTCTACAGCAACTGGAATTATTGGAAGAGGAGTTGAGAATGGTTCAACTTATGAAGATGGTTCAACAAAAGGTTATACGGTTGGCTCTATCGAAATGAAAGATGGAGAAGTAATAGTTGTAGCCTATGAATATTTATATACTCACTCTGGAGTAAAATTAACAGAAGGTGAAGGTGAAGATGCAAAGTCGAAAGATATAGTATATGATGTAGATGGAAATATATATGATGAAAATGGTAAAAAAACTGGAGAAACTATAGTTTTGGATGGACCAGGAGTTCCAAAACTTGAAGATGGAAAATTAATAATAAAAGACAAAGATGGAAAAACATTAGAAGAACATAAATATGAGTTAAGTGGAAATGATGGTAATATCTACTCTAAAAATCCTACTGAATTTCCATTTTCTTCAATTACTAAAGTTTACTAAAAGGACTTATTATGATAGGTGCAATGTGGAAAGGAATGTCAGGTATTTATCAACAAGATAGAGGAATAGCTGTTGAGTCAAACAATCTAGCAAATTCTAATACAGTTGGACATAAAAAAGATCAAATAACTTTTTCAGATTTGTTGTATAATAATGGTATGGGATATGGAGTAGGAAGCCAAAGTATTTCAAAACAATTTCAACAAGGACAAATTGTAGGAACAGGAGTTGGAATAGATGTTGCACTTGAAGGACAAGGTTTCTTTATAGTGAGAAGTAGAGAAAATCCTGATGAAATTTTTTATACAAGAGCTGGAAACTTAGTACAAGCAAAAGATGGATTTTTAGTAAACCAAGATAATTATAAAATGCAAGGTTTAGTTCCTCAAAGCAGATTAACAAGTTCTACAAATCCTGCTGATACTATATTTACAGATCAATTTACAAAAAATATTGTATCAACAAATATCAGTAATAGTTTAGGAACTATTTATAATATAAATGCAAGAACAACAGATTATGTATCTTCTGCAAAAGATGATGATATCTCACTAAAAGGTGATAATTATAAGTCTTCACAATCGAAAATAAATGATATAGATGCTTTAAGAGAAGATTATATAAATAAATTAAAAGAGTATCAATTAACACCAAATGTTCCAGAAGTAGCTTCTCAAACTCAGAAATCTCAAGTTGATTTCTCTTCAAAAATATCATCTCTTGTACCAGAAGGAAATAAATTAACTATTACAATAGAAAACAAAACTTTTAGTATAGAATTTGATCATAATGGTAATATAAATCAAGAAGATATGGAAAATTTATATAACTTTTTAGATGATAGTGGAAGAACAAAATATGGTTTGGTTAATCCATCAACTATTCCAACACAAGCTGATATTGATTCTATGCCAATAACAACTCCAGAAGAAATACAAGCAAAATTAGATAAACAAACTTTAAGAGATGACTATATTGCTGCTTATTCAAATGCAAATAGTTTAATAAAAGCTATGCAAGATTTATCAGATAAAATTTCAGCATATTCTGGATTTACTTCAAGTGCAAAAAGTGGTACTATTGAAATAGAGAGTTTAATTCAAGGAAAAGAGTTTAAAATAAGTGAAATTAAGTTAAACGATGAAAAATTGAAATCTACAAATACTCAAGAAGCTATTAAAGGTTCTGGAATGTCTATGATTGATAGTGCAAAAGAAGCTTTAAAATCTGCTGTTGAAAAAGCAGATGCTAAATATTTAGAGATAACTAATGTCTTGGATTATGCTGATTTGAGTACTATTGGTATGACAGATATAAATGTAAGATTAGATATTTTAGGATTAACAGATAAAGAAGTAGCTGATGTTGAAATATCTGATGATGGATTTATCTTTGTAAAAAGTGGAGATAATAAATTTTTAGTTGGAAGATTAAGTACAGCTGCTTTTAGAAATGAACAAGGTTTAAATCCTGCTGGTGGTAATCTATATTCAAAAACAGATTTATCAGGAAACCCTTTCAATGCTGATACTATGAATACAATAAAAGGAAAATCACTTGAAAGAGCTAATATTGACTATGGAACAACACTTACTCAAATAATGGTTTATCAAAAAGCATTTGAAGCAAATTCTAAATCTATTACAACTTCAGATGAGTTTTTACAAACAGCAATAGGTTTAATAAAATAGTATGGGCTTTTGCTCATACTTTTGTACAAATAATTGTATAAAAGTATGAACATTTATGTTCATTTACCTTAATATAAAGGATTAATCATGATAGGTGCATTATGGACTGGAATATCAGGATTAGCAGCACATCAAACAGCTTTAGACAACGAATCAAATAACATAGCAAATGTTAATACAGTTGGATATAAAGCAGGAAGAATCTCATTTGCAGATCAAGTTTACCAAAATAAAATAGGTAAAGGATCATTTGTGCAAGATGCAGAAAAAATATTTGTAACTGGTGGTTCAAAAATTACTGGTGTAGAATATGATGTGGCACTTCAAGGTGATGGTTTTTTCACTGTAATAAATAAAAATACCTTAGGAACAGCAGAAACTTTCTATACAAGAGCTGGAAATTTCCGAATGGGAGAGAGTGGAACACTACAAACAGCAGATGGATATGAAGTACAAGGTTGGGCTATGAGTTCAATTGATACAAAAAACGATGTAATAAGTACAAATCCAAATGCTACAAGATTTACGGAAGCTTACACAAAAAATCTTGGGAATACTATAGTTAGACATGGGGATTATATAGAAACTATAACTTCAAAAGCTACAAATTATAGTGAAACAGCAAAGTCAGATAATACTTCTGTATTTAGTGGTGCTGGAGCAAAAACAAAAGCTTCAAAACTAAAAGATATAGATTTGGCATTAGCTGATTATAATGCTTGGCTTCAAAAATATAAAGATGATCCAACTTTACCATCTCAAGGCTCTATATCTCAAGTATCTCAAATAGATTTTGGAACTGGAGTTTATCCTGATTCTCTTCTTGGAGCAGATGGAAGTTCAATTCGAGTAGTTATAAATGGAGCTGTTTATACTCAAGAATATATTCCAACAAAATCTACATCAGATTGGAGAGAGCAACTTTGGAATTCTCTTCCTACATCTCCAGTTGATGAAAGAGCTTTATATAATTTAGTAGATCCAGCAGTACTAGAAGCTATGCCTACAGCAACAGAAGCAGATAGAGCTGCAAAAGATGCTGAAGTGGCAAAATATGATCAGCTTGCAGGTAAAATAAATACATATAAAGCTATGGCAGATAAAATCTCAAATTCAGGTTCAGGTGGACTTGTAGCATATATGGCTGTAAATAGACTAAATCCTACTGAAAGTGGATTAACTGATAGTGGAATGTATGAAGAGAGTACAAGTTTATCAGATATGTTAAGAGGTACTATTCAAATTAAAGGTTTAATTCCTGGAAAAGAGTTTAAAATAACAGAAGTTAGTGAAACAGCAGGTGAAAGTGTTAATACTTCTAAAAAAGGTTCTTTTCAAACAACAGCTACTGCAGTTGCTGGTTCTGGAAAAGCAGCTATTGATGCCGCAAGAGATACACTTTCAAGACTTATTACTGGGAATCAACAAAGTGTATATACAACACAAGATTTATATGGTTCTTTAGGAAGTACTACTAGAGCATATGAATTTAGTATAGATATATATGATAAAAATTTGGGATATAATATTCCTGTTCCAAATGATGGAAATGTACCTCCTCAAGCGCTTCCTATTGCAATTCCAGCAGGAGCAACATTGGATGACATAGTAGATGCTATAAATAATTCAACAACAGCTTCTGGACCACAATTAGGTGATTATTTAGTTGCTAAAAATGTAAATGGTAATTTAGTAATAGAGACAAATAGTTCAAATTATGATGTTGAGTTTGATGCTAAACTTTCATATACAGATGCAAGTGCAGTACCTCCTGTAACTAATCCGACTTTTATTGAAGTAAACCCAGATTATTCTGGAAGAAAAGGTGCTGGTGGAGAATTTATGGAAATTGTTACTAGAGTTGACCAAACTTCAACTCAAAGTAGCCTTCAATTAAGACTTGATGCTTTAGGTATTTCTGATAATAAATTTGGAGCATTTAATATAGATGATACAGGTCTTATTACTATAAATGAAGGTGGAGTTTTATATGCTGTAGGACAAGTTTCTATTGCTAGATTCACAAATAATAGAGGACTTGAGGCAGTAGGAAATAATAATTTCCAGAAGACTCAAGAATCTGGAAATGCAATTTATAGTATTAACAATAATAATACATCTGGAGTAATGGGAAAAGCTTTAGAAATAAGTAAAGCAGATTTAAGTGAAAGCTTAGTAAACCTAATGGTATTCCAAAGAGCATTTGAGGCAAATGCAAAATCAATTACAACTTCAGATGAGTTGTTAAGTACACTTATTAACTTAAAAAGATAATATTCTAAATAGAGTAAGATTTCTTCTTGCTCTATTTAAACATAGGAAAAAATTTGGATTTTATAATATCAACTGTATTAGCAATATTGTTATTGTATTTTATTTCAAGTACAAATGCTTATAAAGCTATGTACAAAAAGATAAAAGAAGAAAAAGAAATTATTGATGAAGAAGTTTTAAGACTAGAAGCTTTAATTAAACGATATGAAAAACAAGTAAAAATAGGTACAAATAGTTTGAAAAACAACCAAGAAAATCTTCAAGTAGCAAGAGATGATCTACAAGCTTTAAGATTAGAAAATATTACTTTAAAAAATAAAATAAATGACTTGCAAAGAAGAAATGAAGAGTTATTTGCACAAGTTAATGCAATTATTTAGGAATATTTTGAAAAATTTTGTATATAAAATAGTTATATTTTTTTTATTTAGTAATACTATTTTATATGCAAATAATATTATAGAATCACAACCACAAGTAATTTTTGAATTACAAAAACTTGAGAATTCAAATGAAAATCTAGAGATACAAGTTGATTTTAATAAAGCAGTATTACTTTTCAAGAAAAATGAGTATGAAGATGCTTTAAAATTATTTAATAAAACTTCTGAAGTTTTTGAAGCTCCATCTTTACTTAATATAGGCATTATTTATTATAAACAAAATAAAAAAGAAGAAGCTATAAACACTTTTAAAAGAATATATTCAAAAAAAACAAATCTTATAAATCAGCCATACTCTTTTATTTCATCTTGCTATTATTTATTCTTAATAACAAAAGATGATAAATATATGTTAGATTTAGTAACTATTTTCCAAAATAGTAACAAATTATCTGAATATAATGAATTAATAACAGGTATTAAAGATGCGATATTAAAAGAGCTAGCAAATAGATACTTATATATTAAAGATTATGAAAATGCACTTGCAGCTTTAAATGCCATGAGTTATTCACTTGATTTTAAAAAAGCAATGATTTATGTAAAATTAAATAACTTTGCTAGAGCATCTAAAATTCTTAAAAAACTAAAAGAAGAAGAAAAAGATAAAGATCTATTAGATAAGATTTTGTGGGTTTCTACTTATGTTGAACTAAAACAAAATAGATTTGAAGATGTTAAAGAAAATCTAGATTTTATTAGTGCAAATAAGAACTTTAAATTAAATACAAAAATGCCGTTTGAAATATTTTTTAATAAAGACTTGTATTCTCCAAAAGATTATTTAAATCAAATTCTGAAATTTAATGAAGATAGAAAAATTGAATTTATATATTATTTTGCACCATTTGTATTTTCTGACTCTAAAGAGATAATATATGATTCTGTAAAAGGTTTTATATATGGGGAAGATAATAGTGTAGAGAATCTTGAAAGTATGGTTGATTATAATACAAAATTTGTTAATTTAGTAAAAAAAGATCCTATAGTAAGAGTCAATGAACTAAAAAAACTCATTAAAAGTGACTCAAAAGCCTATGTTTACTATAACTTAGGATTATCTTATGCTCAAATAGATGATTTCTCAAATGCTTATATAAATTTTGAAAAAGCATATAAATTAAGTCCAGGAAATAGGCTTTACGCAATTATGTATTTTATAACAGCAAATTATTTAAATGTGAATTTAGGAGATAAAGAGAAATCATTTATAGATAAATCAATACGAGATAGTGGGGGATTATATAGTTATTTTGGTAAAGAAGTATATAAATTATTTGTAAATAGTAGTTACAATGTTGTAGAACCATCAAAACAATATGAAGGAACAATTTTTTATAAGGCAATAGATTTTTTAAAGAAAATGTACAATAATGAATCTTTATTAAATCATATTTTACTTGAAGAGTATGAAAAAGATAGTTTTATATATCTTTTAAAACTTGTACAAAAACAAAAAGATGAAGATGATTATAGATATTTTGCTAGATTACAAGATAATATTCCTTTAAAATATAATAATAATTTTATAGATAGCTCTTTAATTACTTCAAAATATTATATAGATATTTTAAAAGCTTTAGGAATACTTTCAAGAGCTGATTTTAAAATATCTAATAATAGTAATCCTATATATCTTTTAACAACAGCTTATAGTGACCTTTATTTAGGAAAGCCACACATTACAATAGAAACTTTAAAAAGGTTAAAAGAAGAATTTATGTACGAAAATAAATTTAGTATGTATTTGACTGTCGCAGCATTTTTAGAAAGTAATCGTCCAGAAGATGCTTCTATTCAAATTACACTTATAAAAGCTTTTTATAAAGATAAAGATACAGATTTTTTAACAGCAATACAATTAATTCAGAATATGAATATAAGTAGTGCAAAACAGTTTTTAGAAAATAAATATAATAATCCATATATTGATTTTAGAATTCTTAGATTTGATGAACTTATGTTAGTTTTATAGTACTATTTAATTTTTTTTGTTATAATAGTTAAAATTCTTACAAAGGAGTCTATTATGGAAGTAGGTAGAATTGCTCAGATAGATAATTCGAAAGAAAACTATGATATAAAAGCAAAACAAGTAAGTACAGTTGAAGAAAAAATGAAAACTATTCAAGAGGAAGAATATAAAAAAAATGCTTCAAAAGAGCCTATGGCTGAATTAAATGAAGTTATTTTAGATAATGTTCAATTTGGTTATAATAAACAATCAAGAGATTTTTTTGTTAAAGTAACTAGAGGGGATGCTGAATATAAATATCCAACAGAAGATATGATGAAAGTAAAAGCATATTTAATTGAAGAGTTTGAAAAAAGTAATAAAATTAACTAAAAGGCTTATAATTGGCATCTGATTTATCAAATATATTTAAAAATGAATTAACGAATACTTTAGAACAACTATTAGGTAAAAAAGTAAAAATTGCTGGAACAGATAAATACGAAGATATAAAAGATACCTCTTTTATTGAATGTAATGCAAAATTTGATTTAAAAGGTATTTCAACTGGTATTATATTTTATATTCCAAATAGTAGTTCTTTAAAATTTGAACATTTAATTCTTGGTGGAATGGGTGAGTTAGATAAAGAAAATATTGATGATGAAACAATAGATGCTGTAAATGAAATAGTTTCAAATATTTGTGGTAGTTTTTGTACTGTTTCTAATGCTCAAAGTCTTCCAGATGTAGTTGGTATGAAATCTGAAATTAAAAGCTCAAAGAAAGTTGATAATAGTACAATTAATAAGCAAAATAGTTTTATCTTTAAAGTACTTTTAGATGAAGAGGAAACTCCTCTAATCATATATTTTGATCAGCTTTTCTTACCATTTTTTTCTGAGGTAACAGGAGTAGAAGATGTTACAAAAGTACAAGCAGTTATACCTTCTCCAGCACCTACACAGGCTATAAACTCTCATAGTAATACTACAATTACAAACCCATCTAAAAACTTAGAACTTTTATATAATGTTAGATTAAAACTAAGTGTAAGATTAGGTACAAAAATTGTTTTACTAAAAGATATTTTAAGATGGGATGTTGGGGAGATTATAGAACTTGAGCAAATGGTTAATGAACCATTAGAACTTCTTATCAATGGTGTAAAAATTGGTGAAGGTGAAGCTGTTATTGTTGAAGGTAAGTTTGGTTTAAAAATAAAAAGAATTATAAATGAAGATTTGAAAATTGATAAAATAGGATTGTAATATGGAAATTAATAGCAGTAATTTATATAATAAAGATATTTTACAAACAAATAAGTTTGATTCTATAAATAGTGAAAATATATCTAACATGGAAGATGATAAATTAAGAGAAGTTAGTAATAATTTTGAATCTTTTTTCTTACAACAAATTTTGGAAACATCTCTAAAAACTACTAGTGTTGCAGGAGAAGGAACAGGAAGTGACATAATAAAAAGTATGTATTTACAAGCTATTGCTGATAACTCTAGTGGAACTTTTGGAATTAGTGATATGTTGTATAAATTCTTATCTGAAAATAATAAACAGTAGGAAGAATTATGGTTGATAAAATTGTAGATGATATGCAAACTCTTATAAATGAATTAAAAAATGCTATAAATCTTGATATAGAAGATATAAAAGCTTCAAGACATGAAGAACTTTTACAAAGGAATGATCAAAAACATTATATTATTAATAATATAATGGATAAAAAAGGAGAATTAAATATTGCATTATCTAAATTAATTCAACAAAATGTAGATGTTAATATATATAGAGCAAAAGTTGATAATCTTGAAGAAAATTTAAAAGATTTATATGAGTTAAATAAAAAATTAGCAAATATAGTTTTACCAATTAAACAAATGTATAAAGATTTACTTGAGGATTTAAGTTCTTATAGTGGAGGGCAGTTTTTTGACATTAAGGCTTAGTTGTTTATTTCTTATAGTAAATTCTTACCTTTTTGCAATACCTGTTTTAATAACTACTGTTCCTTTAAAATATGAGGAAAAAGTTGATAAATCAAAATTAATACTAAAAGAAGTAGATAGTGTTAGTAGATTTTGTGAACCTTTAACTTTAGATGATGTAGAAAATAATGAATATATAACTACTCACCATATAAATAAAAATGTAATAGTATGTCAAAAAGATGTAAAACTAGTAGAAGATAATGAAGTTGTGTTTAATTTTGGTGGACTTAAAATAGTAAAAAAAGGTAAAATAATATATGAAAATAGTGAGTTTATTAGATTTAGAAATCTTGATGGTACAATTGAACAAATATATAAAGATGGAAGATCAAAATGAATAGACTCTCTTTCTTAGGAGAAACACCAACTGATGCTTTAAGAAAGGCACAAGAAGAGTGTGGTGAAGAAGCTATTGTAATCTCTACAAAAAAAGTATCAAATGCAAATGGCTATAATAAAGATATGTATGAAATTGTAGTTGCTGTAGAAGATGAAGATATGCAAAAGAATATGGAGTTTACAAAAACAGCTATAGCAAAAGCATCAGCTGAAGCAGAACCTATAAAAGCGCAAGTTTATGATTTTAAAGAAGAGATTTTAAGGATGCAAACTCTTTTAGAACAAGTTCAAAAGTCTATTTGGAATCCTAAAAGTCAACTCTTTGATTTAACTATTCCTATTGAGTTTGTAACAGTTTATAATACTTTTGAAAAAAATGAATTTGATGCAGAGATGACTTATACTATAATGAAAAAAACTATAAAAGAGTTACCTGTTGCATTAAAAACAAATCCTAAAAAAGTAAATGATTTTTTTAGACTTGTTCTAAGAAGAGTAATACCTATAAAACATGAAGTTCCTTTAAGAAATCAACAAAGAAAGATAATTATGATGGTTGGTCCAACTGGTGTTGGTAAAACTACAACTATCTCAAAATTAGCAGCAAGATTTGCTTATAAAATGGAACAAAATTATAAAGTTGGAGTGATAACGCTTGATTCATTTAGAGTTGGAGCAATAGAGCAACTTCAAGCATATACTAATATTATGCGTATTCCTTTAGAAGTTGTAAAAAAACCTGAGGATTTAACAGAATCTCTTTTGAGATTAAAAGATTGTAACTATATTTTTATTGATACAGCTGGTTCTAGTCAATATGATATTGATAAAATTGAGCTTATTAATGAATATAGAAAACATGTTGATGAATTACCGATAGAAAAAACTTTAGTACTTCCTTCAAATGTAAAACATAGTGATTTAATGGAAGTTTATAAAAATTATTCAATATTGGATATTGATAATTTAATTTTTACAAAATTAGATGAAACTAGAAGTTTTGGAAATATTATATCTTTTGCTCATAAAACTAAAAAATCAATTACATATTTTTCTATAGGACAAAATGTACCAGATGATTTAATACCAGCTGATGCAACTTTTTTAATTGATTGTTTTATGAATAATGAGTGTAGTAGGAGTTTATAATGCTTGATGTTAAGTTATCACAAGCTAAAAAGCTGTTTAATCTTACTTCTCAATATGAACAAATATCTATTTCTAAAACAAAATTATTGACAATAACATCTGGAAAAGGTGGTGTTGGAAAATCAACTTTTACAGCTAATATAGCTTATCTTTTATCTAAGAAGAATTTAAAAGTCTTAGTACTTGATGCTGATATTGGTTTGGCAAATATGCAGGTGTTATTTGATATAAAGCCACAATACACACTTTTTGATTATATTAATGGACAGAAAAATTTACAAGAAGTTATTATAGAAACTAAGTATAATAATATTTCTTTGATTGCTGGAAAAAGTGGATATCAATATAGTTCAAATAGCAATAGCTTTATATTTTCAAGATTAGTTTTAGATATTTTATCTTTAAATGCTTATGATATTTTAATAGTTGATACAGGTGCTGGGCTTAATGATTATGTAAAAGAATTTTTAAAAGTTTCAACAAATATTTTAGCGATTACTTCAACAGATCCTAGTGCTTTAACTGATGTATACTCTTTAATAAAAATGTTAGCAATAGATAAAAATAGTTTAATGCTGAGTTTTAATCATACAAAAAGTGATAGTATTGGAATAGCAATTTCAAACTCTTTAATAAATTTAGGTAAAAAAAATAGACTTAAAGAAGATTTTATGATAAAATATATAGGAAGTGTTCCTAGTAGTGAAAAAATATCTTCAATTGCAAGAACAAGAAAAATTTTTGTAAATGAGTTCCCTTTTGATGAAGTAACTATTAAGTTGAACAATATTGTTGATAATTTATTAAAAAATATCTAAATCTGGAGTTTCTGTAAGTGGTAGTAGAACGATTTTCACAAAATCTTATTAATACTGGAATTTTTAAAGTTTATATAGCAATAGGTTTTTTTGCAACTTTAATATTTTTTATATTTAATACTGAACTATTTACACCACTACAAATGTTATTTGGTGCTGTATTAGTTACTGTTGCATTAAAAGGTTTAAGTAATTTTATGTTGTCTTTTATAGTAAACAACTTTAGCTTAGATCAGAAAAAACAAGATTTTGATTTTAGATATAATGAAGAAAAAATAGATCTTTTACTTAATCAATTAGTTACAAAAGATGTCAACGATATGAATGAAATAAGAGAAGGAAAAGATGTTCTTTCTGAAGAAGATACAAAAGCAACTACTGAATAAGGAGTAGAATATTATGAATGTTATAGGATCAATTAATTACTTAAATCCTTTACAAGGGATAGATAGTACTGATGTAGTAAATCAGACAGAAGATTTGAATGAAAGCAAATACGCTAATAAATCTTTTAAAGACTTACTTGATAATGCTATAAATGATGTAAATGATACTCAAATACAAGGTTATAATGCTATGACAGATATAGCAACTGGAAAAGTTACAAATCTTCAAGAAGCAGTACAAAGAATTGAAGAAGCTGAATTAAGTTTAAAACTTGGATTAGAAGTTAAAAATAAAGCAATAAATGCTTATAGAGAAATTATGAGAATGCAAATTTAGTTTTAAGGAGTTGTTATGGGTTTTTTTGATGGATATAATGTAGCAACATCTGGAATGAGTGCTCAAAGAACAAGAATAAATGTTGTAAGTGCAAATATTGCAAATGCAAAAACTACTCATACTGCGGAAGGTGGACCATATAAGAAACAACAAGTTGTTTTTGAAGATGTTTTGGTGGCAAATTCGCAAAAAAGAACTAATTCAAATGATATTGAAGTATCAAATACTCCTTTATCAGAACTATCGTTAAGAGGAGTTGGAGTAAAAAAAATAATACAAACTGATGCAAAACCTGTATTAAGATATGATCCAACACATCCTGATGCAAATGAGAAAGGTTATGTGGCATATCCAGATATAAATCCAGTTGTTGAAATGGTTGATTTAATTGAAGCTATGAGATCTTACGAAGCAAATGTTACAGCTTTTAATACTCATAGAGGAATAGATACAAAAACTCTAGATATTCTAGCAGGAAACTAGGTGAAAAATGGCAAATTTAGTAGATATTTTTACTCAAACTAATAGCTCAAATACTGATACTCAACTTTTAAATAGTGCTATAGAAGATTTGCCAAAGGATAAACCATCTTTATTTGATTCTTTACTAAAAAAAACAATTGATAATGTTGAATTAAATAAAGATAATTCTGGAATAAAAACTACTCAAGCTCAAACTACTATTACAGAAAATGTTCAAAATATAAATAATACTGAATTAAAGCAAGATATAAATATTGATTTAGATATTACTAAGATTGAAAATAATGAAGTTATAAATTTAGTAGATAATTTAACTGATGATAATATAGAAAATGATGAAAATACTTTAGATATAAAGCAAGATAAAAAGTTAGAAAAAAAAGACAATAAGAGTATTAATAACACAAGTAAAATTTCATTATTAGATAGGTTGATTTTGGAAGTAAAAAGTAATAATACAGAGAAAATAGATTTATCAGAACATATTTCTGAAGATACAAAAAGCAATACTTTAACTTTAGATATTGATGATAAAGATTTTTTATCATCGTTAGATGAAAAGATTGATGAGTTAAATAATTCTAAAAATATCTCAAAAGATGAAATAACTATAGATAAAAAAATAGTTATAAATGATAATAAGATTATTGAATTAATACAAAAAGAGAGTTTAGTCACTGATGTAAATACAAATAATATTGATATACAATCTTTAGAAGTAGAAACAAAAGAAATTTTAATCTCAAATAATTTAGAAGAAGATTTATCTTTAGAAGATATTGATAATAACCAAGATATAAATAATAAAAAGATAGATAGTAAATTAAGTTTGATGGATCAATTAATCCAATCAAATAGTGATAAAAAATCAGTTGATTCAGAAATAAAAAATATTACAAATCAATCTATTGAAATAAAAACTCAAGATACTCAAAAAGTTGAACCAAAATTAAGTTTAATGGATCAATTAATAAAAGAGAGTAGTGTAAAAGATATAACTACTAATATTGATAAAGCTAGTGATGTAAAAGTTTCAAAAGATGTAACATCAAATATGTTTCTAGCTGAACAAAAAAATGTAGTAAATAATCAACTTTTATTTAATAAAAATGAAGCAGTAAAAATTTTAGATAATGCATCTTCATTAGAAGATATTGAAAAAAGTGCAACAATCTTAGATTTAGAAGCTAGTGATTTAGAAGTAGATCAAGATATTACTAAAGAAGATTTAGAAAAATTAAAATTTAATGATAGAGAAATACAAGAGAGAAAAAATATTTTAAATAGTTTATTGAATGAAAAAGATATAAGAAGTGTAGATATAAAAAATCTTATTACTAACTCTATTGAAGCTTCAAAAGCATTACTTTCAAATACTTTAACGGTACAAGATGATGTAGTTATAGATGTTCAACCAAGTTTAGTGAATTCTATTGAATCAAGAATTATAGGTGCAAAACAGCATTTATCGACTATGATGTCTGATATAGCAAGACAAATGTATGAAAACTATAAACCACCAGTTACAGCATTTAGAATGAATTTAAATCCAACAGATTTAGGTTCTATTTCTATTTTAATGAAGCAAGATAAGATCAGTGGTTTAAGTATAACTATGAGCATATCTAGTTTAGCAACACTAGAATTATTAATGGATAATCAAAATATGTTAAGAAATTCTTTGGTTAAGACTTTTAGTGATAGTTCTAATTTTAATTTAGATTTTACATCATCACAAAATAGCAATCAAAACCAATCTTCAAATTCAAATAGTCAAAATAAACGACAAAAAGAAGAGATGGATACTCAAACTGTATTAAATTTAAAAGAAGAAAATAGAGACTTAGAAGAGAAAACAGATTATATGTAATGGAAGCTTTTTTTTCTCTTCTAAATCAGGATATTCTTTTTCAGTTCTTACTTTTATTTGCTAGGATTATTGCATTTGTTGCATTTATGCCAATTTTTGGGCATACAGCAATTAGTGTAAGTATTAGAGTTGCTTTTGCTTTTTATCTTACTATATTTTTATTCCCATTTGTTGGAAGTGTTACTTATGTCAATGAGAGTGGTTTTATATTAGCATTGGTTTCTGAAATAACCTTAGGTTTAGTTGCTTCAATGTTAGTAAATATCATATTTTCTGCTGTTAAGATAATTGGAGAATTTATAGGATATTCTACTGCATTATCAATGGCTATGATGTTTGATCCTGCAACAGGATCTCAAGAAGGATTAATATCTAAACTTCTTTTTTGGATAGCAATAATATTGTTTTTTCAAACAGGAATGTATGAGATGACATTAGTTATTTTAGCTAAAAGTTTTTCAATGATACACTTAGGAACTTTTGATATATTTTCTGTAAATGGAATAAAATTAGCAATAGATGAGATAAATAGGATGTTTGCTTTTGCTTTTACATTTGCATTGCCTCTATTTTTTATTGGTTTTATTTTAGATGTTTATTATGGGTATGGTACAAAATCAATGCCAGCATTTTCTCCATTTATTATAACTTTTCAATTAAAATTTGCATTAATATTTATATTTTTAATATTAGGCTTAGAAATTTTCAATGAAGCATTTACAGAATATTTTATAAGTAAGTTTGAGTAAGGATAATATATATGGCTGATGATCAAGAAAAAACAGAAGAACCTACATCCAAAAAAATTGAAGATGCCAGAAATGAAGGAAACGTTGCTAAATCAATGGAGGTTGCAGGAGCTGTAATTTTAACTTTTGGGTCTGTTTATCTGATATTTCTTTCAGGATTTACTTTTTTAGAGATAAAAAAAGTTATTTTATATATCTATAGTTTTATTGGACAAGAAGTAGATGATGCACTTTATTATTCTATTACCTTTACTATTATAAATACGCTATTAGTAGCTTTAGCACCCTTATATATTTTAGTTTTTGTTTTATCTTTAGCAAGTAATTGGATGCAATTTGGATTTATAGCAACTCCATTAAAACTTGATTTACAAAAATTAGATCCAATAAAAGGATTAAAGAACCTTTTTAGTTTAAAAAAATTATTAGAGGCTTTAAAACTAACATTAAAATTATCAGTTATTGTTGGAGTCATGTTTTTACTTTTATCTTTGACATATAAAGAGTTTTTATATATGATGAATAAAGAGATAAATGCAACAATCCAAGCTATGCATGATTTGATTGTAGTGTTTGTTTTTACAATTCTTTTTATTATCATTGTTTTTGCTATAATAGATTTTTATTTTACAAGATACTACTATATGAAATCTTTAAAGATGAGTAAACAGGAAATTAAAGATGAATATAAAAATATGGAGGGAGATCCTCAAGTAAAAGGTAGAATTAGAAGAATTCAAATGCAAATGGCACAAAAACGTATGATGAGTAGTGTTCCTGAAGCAGATGTTGTTATTACTAACCCTACACATTATGCTGTTGCATTAAAATATGATAATAGTGTTAATCAAGCTCCTGTATTGGTGGCAAAGGGTATAGATTTTCTTGCACTAAAAATAAAAGATATTGCAAAGGAACATAGTATTACAATAATTGAGAATCCAGCATTAGCTCGAGCTTTATATGATCAAATAGAATTAGATAGAGAAGTGCCTAGCCAATTTTATAAGGCTATTGCAGAGATTTTCTCATATGTTTATGAATTAAAGAAAAAAAGGTAATAAGTGAAAATTTTAGCTATTTTTTTTATACTATTAACACTATTAAATGCAAAAGATAAAGAATTTTATTATAGCTTTATTGATTCTAATGGGAAACAAATTTCCTCAAAAACTAAAGAAAGTATTATTGCTACTTTAAATGAACTTGAAAGTATTAGAGAACTTTCGGCTGATGGAAAAGTAAATGAAGCTTTTAAAAAATTAACTGAACTAAAGGATAAGAATAAAATATCTTTATTAAACTCTGATATTCTAATATTATATTCTGAATTAGTTTTAAAAAATCAATCAAAAAAATTGTTGTTAGATACTTCAAATGAACTTGAAAATGCTATAAATTCTTCAATAATAAATCAAGAAGATTTATTAAAAGCTTATTTACTTTTAATAGATTTAAAGCTTAGTGTAAATAAAGTAGAAGATGCAAGATATTATTCTCAAACTGTAATAGATATTTTTGATGATGAAGAGGCAAAAGCAAAAGGTAAAATTGCGTTGGGGAAGATATTTAAATATCAAAAAGATTACTCAAGAGCTTCAAAAACTTTATATGAAATTTTAAAGAGTACAAAAGATAGAAATATAGCTTCAATTGTGGGAAATGAACTTTTTGATGTATATCTTCTTGAAAATAAAAAAGATAATGCTGAAGAGCTAATGAAGCAAGTTTTAGATACTAATCCAGCATTTTTCTTAAATGATTTTATTCTAGCAAATCAAAGAGTAGATTTACTTTTAAAACTTGATATGACTCCGTTAGCTATAAAAATTTTAGATAATTTTGTTAAAACTTCTAATAAAGATGATATTTTAGAAAAGTCAAAATTTAAATTGGCAAATATATATATGAAGCTTTATGATGGTACTGATTTATATTTGAATCTAGCAAAAAGACTTTATAAAGATATTTTAGATAATCATCCAAAAAGTGAATATTTTGAAGCTTCACAAATGTATTTTGATGAGATAAAAATGAGACAAAGATTAGTCTCTCCAAATACTATATCAGATAAATATAATCAAAATGAAACCATGCAGAATATGGCACTTTTACAAGAATTAATAAATAGTAATTTAGATAAAAAGTTTGAACAAGTAGTTAAAATAGAAAAAGTTTATAAAGATATACCTAAAGATATTTTAAAAAGATTTGGTTTTGAGAATATAGATGAACTTTTAGATGCTTCTTATGTAGGTTTGATAAAAGATTATTTAGAAAAAGATGATTGTATGAAACTAAGCTCTATTTTAAAAGATATCAAATATGAAATATTTAAAGATTTATTAGAAGATGATAAATTAAAAGATGGATTGATTAAATGCATTACAGAAGTTCCATCTATTGAAAATTATAAACAATTAAAAAATATTTTTAATAATGTTCAAGATTTAGATATTTATTTGATTTTAGAAACTATGGCTTTAGGAGTAGAAGAGATAGAGGATGCTTTATATTTTTCATCAAAAATAGAAAAATCAGAGGATAAAGATATCTTAAGTAAAGAATTTTTGTATAAATACCAAGTTCTAAAGATAAAAAATGATTCTATAAGATTTGATAGATTTTTTAATAATACTTTACAAAATCAACAATTAATCAAGGAAAATGAAGAAGAACCTGTAATTATAGATTTCTACTATGATTTTTATCTATATTTAGTAAAAGAAAACAATCAAGAAGAATCTTTTAAAATATTAAATGCTTTACATGATAAACAAAATGAGTTTAATGTTTATATTTACTCTCCATTCGTTGAAAGTGAACTTTCGAGAATTGCAAAGCAAGATAATAGATTAGAAGATGCTGCAAAATACTTGATTGAAGCTTCTAAAAATGTAAGAAATTTAAAAATAGAAGATGAGGTAAAAATATATTATGATATTTTTATGATATATGATTCTTTAGGAAATAAGATTAAAAGAGATGAATATTTACAAAAATGTAAATCTGTTATTATAGAAGATAATTTTTATAAGAAAATGTGTATGAGTCTTGAATAATGAATATAGAAGATATTTTAGATCAAATTGATTCATCAAATTTGAATATTGCTTTTGGAAGATTGACAAATATTTCTGCAATTACTTTAACAGCTACTGGGCTTGAAGTTGCTGTTGGTGATATAGTAAGAATAGAATCTGAACAAAGACTTTATTCTGTTTTAGGAATGGTGACTGTTTTAAATGATAGTTCATTTATCATTGTTCCTTTTTCATTTATTGAAGGATTTAGAATAAATGATAAAGTTTTTTTACAAAGAGATGGGTTAACTATAAAGTGTGGAAATGGACTTTTAGGAAGAGTTGTAAATGCTTTGGGAGAGCCAATAGATAATAAAGGAAAAATAAGAGATATAGATGCAAATTGTGCTATAAACAAAGAATCTATGTCCCCTCTTGATAGAGGAATAATTGATCAAAAGTTTTCAACAGGAGTTAAAGCAATAGATTCTATGCTCACTTGTGGAAAAGGACAAAAAGTTGGTATATTTGCAGGAAGTGGAGTTGGAAAATCTACTTTAATGGGAATGATTGTAAAAGGTTGCGAAGCTACTATAAAAGTTATTGCTTTAATTGGAGAAAGAGGTAGGGAAATTCCAGAGTTTATCCACTATAACTTAAATGATGATTTAGAAAATACAGTTATTGTTACTGCAACTTCAGATGAGTCTGCTTTGATGAGAAAATATGGAGCTTTTACGGCTATGGCAATAGCTGAATATTTTAGAGATAAAGGTCATGATGTTTTGTTGATGATGGATAGTGTTACAAGATTTGCTATGGCACAAAGGGAAATAGGACTTAGTACTGGAGAACCACCAGTTAGTCGTGGTTATCCACCATCAGTTTTTGCACTTCTACCACAACTTATGGAAAGAGCTGGAAATAGTAAATTAGGTTCTATTAGTGCATTTTTTACAGTTTTAGTTGATGGAGATGATATGAATGATCCTATTGCAGATCAAAGTAGATCTATATTAGATGGACATATAGTATTAACAAGAGATTTAACAGAACAAGGATTTTATCCACCCATAAATTTATTAAAATCAGCTTCAAGGGTAATAGATAAAGTTGTTACAAAAGAGCATTATAATGATTTTTTAAAGTTAAAAAGAGTATTATCACTAATAAAAGAGAATGAAGTTTTAATTAGAGTTGGTGCATACAAGAAAGGTATGGACCCAGAACTTGATAATGCAATATCAAGAAAAGAGAAGATTAGAGAATTCCTTA
Organism: Aliarcobacter lanthieri; assembly: GCF_013201625.1. Lineage (NCBI taxonomy): Bacteria > Pseudomonadati > Campylobacterota > Epsilonproteobacteria > Campylobacterales > Arcobacteraceae > Aliarcobacter > Aliarcobacter lanthieri. The sequence continues at coordinate 1,845,699 of NZ_CP053839.1, read as the reverse complement.
CTCAAGGTACTTTAGAGAATTACTCTTATGATGATATTGTTACAAATTTAAAAAAGGTATTATTATGATTTCAAGTATAGATTCTATAACACATAGAATAGGACTTTTGGATAAAACACAAACAAAATTAAATTATCAATTAACTAATCAAGAAAATAAACTTCAATATGGAAGTGATGACTCTGTTTTATATAATAGAATAGTTCATGTAGAAAATAATATGCTTACTAATCAAGGTCTTCAAGACCAAATAAATAGAGTAAAAGTTTTAAATTCGACATCTGATAGTGCTTTGGCAAGTACAAAAAAAATTCTTGAAAATGATATTTTAGCTGAACTAATTAAAGCAAATACATCAACAACAGGAGTTGAAGGATTAGAAGCTATTGCACAAAAAATTGAGAAAATGAAACAAAATATTCTTGATTTAGCAAATACGAATAGTGAAGGGCAGTATGTTTTTGCAGGAAGTGATGCTTCTGTTAAACCATTTGTTATGGATGCAAATGGAAAAGTTACATATCAAGGAAATGATAGTTTAAGAAAAGTTGCAGTTGAAGAGGGTTCATATAGAGAAGCAGGAGTAAATGGTCTTGATGCTTTTTATTATACTTCTGATTCTGGACTAAAAGGTGAAACTTTAACTTTTAAAGAAGGTGATAGAATAATTGATCAAAATGGAAATGAATGGAAATTGAATTCACCTACAAATGATACTTTAACAAAAACAAATTGGGATGGTTCAACTGAAAATCTTCCTGTAGCACTTAATGTAGATGGTGATTTAGAAACTACTTTACCAAATGTAGATGGTACTAGATTTGAAGCAAAAAGAAGTATATTTGATATGTTAGATGACACAGTTAGAAGTTTAAGAGGATTAGATGATTTAGGTAATCCTGTATCTCCTACAGATGATGTAGCTAATTACGAGTTTAGAAGAGCTGGTATTGCAAAAGCTATTGATGAGGTTAATAAAGCTCATGATTCAGTTGTTATTGCACACTCTGATTTAGGAGCAAAAAATAAAAATTTTGATGTATCTTTAGAGAGATTATCTTCAAAAAGTACTCAACTAGAAATTTTAAGAAAAGAATTAGCAGCAGCAGATCCTACAGATGTAGCAATAAAATTAAAAGCATTAGAAATATCTTATGCAGCAGTTTATTCTACTGTAAATAGAACATTTGAGTTATCTTTAGTTAATTTTATGAAATAAAATTAACTATTTTTTGCGTATATGAAGTTTAGTTTTAAAAATCTTTTTTCTAGGGATTTAATAGCAGTAGCATTGTTCCTTTCAATGCTTGCTATTATTATTGTTCCTTTAAATCAAGTAGCAATAGATTTTTTTATATCATTATCTTTAGCTATATCATTTTTAATTCTTTTAATATCTTTATATATTCAAAAACCAGCTGATTTAACAACATTTCCAACACTTTTATTAATATTAGTTATTTTTAGATTAGCACTTAGTATTGCAACTACTAGATCAATTTTAAGTGAAGGTCATAATGGTCCAGAAGCTGTAAGTAGTATTATTACAGCTTTTGGAGAGTTTGTTGTTGGTGGAAATATGGTTATTGGTGTAATCATATTTATTATTCTTGTACTTATAAACTTTATGGTTGTTACAAAAGGTGCTACAAGAGTTGCTGAAGTTACTGCAAGATTTACACTTGATTCTATGCCTGGTAAACAAATGGCTATTGATGCAGATTTAAATGCCGGATTTATAGATGATAAAGAAGCACAAGAGAGAAGAAAAGCACTTATAACTGAAGCAAACTTTTATGGAGCTATGGATGGATCTTCTAAGTTTGTAAAAGGTGATGCAATTGCTGGTATTATTATTACAATTGTTAACATCATTGGTGGATTATTAGTTGGAATTTTTCAACATGGTTTAGATGCAAGTGAAGCTGCAAATATTTATACAATTTTAACTATTGGTGATGGACTTGTTACTCAAATTCCTGCACTTATTTTATCTACTGCAACAGCAATTATTATTACTAGATCAAATACAGATGAAGAGAGATTTGCTTCAAGAGCTGTAAATCAACTTATAAAAGATACAAAATCATTAATCTTAGTTGGTATTGGATTACTCTTATTTGCTTTAGTACCAGGTTTCCCAACAGGTATATTGATGATGATGGGATTTTTATTAATAGCTATGGGATATGTCATCATTATGATAGAAAAAGGTGATGATAATATTGTAACCAGATTTTTTAAACCACAAGTTGCTAAAAAAATTGAAAAACCAAGTGATTTAAAAGAGAAAAAAAGAGCAGCCTCAATTCCAGATGAAAGTCAAAGTATTGAAACAGTTATGAAGCTTGAAGTGTTAGAACTAAAACTTGGAGTTAGACTTTTACAACTTGTTCAAGGTAATTCAGAACTTCTTGATAAGATTAAGGCTATTAGAAAAAATATAGCTGCAGAATTGGGATTTGTAATACCACAGATAAGAATTTCTGATGATACAAATTTAGCTCAAAATGAGTACCAATTTTATCTTAAAAGAATTCCTATTGTAAAAGGAAGAATAGAAGTTGATAAATTTCTTGCAATGGGTGGTTTAGGAAATGAACAACTTGATGGAATAAAGGTTAAAGAACCAGTTTTTAACCTTGATGCAATTTGGATTTCAAAAGATTTAAAAGAAGAAGCCTTGATGAAAGGGTTTACTGTTGTTGATGCTCCTACTATTATTTCTACACATATATCAGAGATTATTAGAAGACATGCAGAAGATATTATAACTAGACAAGATATTGTTGATATTATAGATAGATTGAAAAAAGATTTCCCTATTGTTGTTGAAGAAGCTATGAAGGTTACATCTTATGGAAGTATTTTAAAAGTTTGTAAAGATTTACTTCATGAAAAAATACCTATTGTAGATATGCTAACAATAATTGAAGCAATAGCAGATATTGCAGAGTTTACAAAAGCTCCTGAAATATTACTTGAACATGTTAGAGCAAAGCTTTATAGGCTTATAACTCAAAAGTTTAAAGATAGTGATGGAATTTTACATATTGTTACAATAAAACCAGAATTAGAACAGCAATTTATAGGTAAACTACAAGAACATCATGGTGCGTCACAATTAATGCTTAGTATCTCTGAAATCAATAATCTTGTTACAAAAACAAAACATCTTTTAGATGAAGTTGAGAAAAAAGGTTTTTCTAAAGTTGCTATGGTTGTAGATCCAGTTTTAAGAAAAAGAATTTCAGAAATTTATGAGAAATTTGGACTTACTTTACCAGTTTTATCCCATGCTGAACTTGACTCAAAAGCAAACTTCGCTATTGAAGGAACTTTAGAGTTCTAATCTTAAAATACTTTTTTTATCTTTTTAAGGAAAAAATTTGAAATATTATATAAACTTTTTAAAAGAGCATAAAGTTATTAGAGATTTATCTTTAGTAAATTTTATCTCATCTTTTGGTGCATGGTTTTCAACCGTTGCTATATATACTATGGTAGTAGAATTTGGTTCAACTGAACTTGCTATTTCAATAGTAACAGCTATGCACTTTATACCAGCAATTATAATTGCACCTTTAAGTGGGGCTATTATAGATAGAGTAAAGATTAGACCACTTATGGTATCTTTACTTTTTGTTGAACTTTTTATGACTATAATGTTTTTAACTATAAATGATTTAAGCCATCTTTGGATTTTATTGATTTTTATATTTATTCGAATGAGTGCTGCTTCTATGTATTTTTCTACTGAAATGTCAGTATTAGCTAAATTATTAAATGGAAAAGATCTTCAAACAGCAAATGAAATTAATTCTATTATTTGGTCTTTTACTTATGCTGTTGGTATGGCAACAAGTGGATTTATAGTAAATTTATATGGCGTAAAAACTGCAATTATTATTGATGTATGCATATTTATATTGGCTATATTAGTATTTATTCAAATAAAATTTAATATAGAACATAAAAAAGTTACAGAGAAAATATTTGAGTTAATGAAAGATGGTTTTTTATATATTAAAAATAATAAAAATATTTTACATCTTATTTTTTTACATTCAAGTGTTGGGCTAACTTCTTATGATGCTCTTATTACTATATTAGCAAAAAATCAGTATAAAGAACTCATTGCTGTACCTCTTGCTATTGGATTATCAAATGCCGTAAGAGCAGTTGCTCTTATGATAGGTCCTCTTTTCTTAAATAAAATAGTTAAAAAAGAGAATCTTCATTATTTACTAATTTTTCAAGGATTAACTATAATTTTATGGGCAACAACACAAGACAATTTCTACTTGTCATTGGTTGCATTATTTTTTGTAGGATTTAGTACAGCTTTTTTATGGTCTTACACATATTCATTACTTCAAAATAGTTGTGATAATAAGTATATTGGAAGAGTAATATCATATAATGATATGTTTTTTATGTTAGCACATGTTTCAACAACTCTTTTTATTGGAGTTATGGCACATATTACAACTACAACGGTTATAACTATTTGTTTAGGAGTTGCATTTTTACTTTTTGCATATTATTATACAAAGATTTTAAAACTAATTTAAGGAGAAAGAATGATTTTAGATTATGAAAATATAAATGAGTTAAATAGATATAAAATAATGTCTGGTAGTATAATTCCAAGACCAATAGCTTGGATTGTTACAGAGGATAATGGAATTTTAAATGCTGCTCCATTTTCTTATTTTATTCCTATTTCTACAAACCCAGCTTTGGTAATTGTGGCTATTGGAAAAAAAGATGATGGTAGCCCTAAAGATACATTAGCAAATATTTTAAAAGCAAAAAAAGCAACTATTTGTTTTCCAAATAAATCTAATGTTGAGCAAGTACAAAAATGTGCTAATCAACTTGCAAAAGATGAAAGTGAAATAGAAAAGTTTGAAATTGAAGTAAAAAGAGAATTAGAAGATTATCCTCCAATAATTAGCTCTACTCAAACAGCACTTTTTTGTGAATACTTTGATACGTACAAAATTGCTGGCGATACAACACCTATTATTTTAAAAATAAATTTTCAATACATTGAAGATGGAAGAATAAATGAAAGAAACCATACAAATATTGAAAGTATAGGAAGAGTAGGGGTTACTTTTAAAGCTATGATTGATTTATAAACTAGATAGTATTTTCTAGTTTATATCTACTATATAATAATTGTTATTAGTTTTATATTCTTTTAAGTTTATTTGATTAATATTTCGTTTACTTTTTGATAATTTTCATACTGATTATCAAATTGCTAAAATAAGATAAAACCTCCTAAAATTTATCGAAATTTTAATCTAAAAAACAAAAAAGAAAGGAAAATGATGAAAATCAAAATGGCTAAAACAGTTGCAACAGCACTCCTAGTTTGTAGTGCTGGTGTAACACTATCAAATGCAAATGAAGCGAAACTAGATGAGATTACGGTAAGTGAGACAAACCAAACTACTACTTATACAATTAAAGAGACAAGTTCAGCAGCAAAACTTGATATGTCTTTAAAAGAAACTCCTCAATCAATAACAGTTATGACACAAAAACAAATACAAGAACAAAATCTTCAAGATTTAAATGATGTTTTAACTCAAACTCCTGGAGTAACGTTGACTCAATTCGGACAATTTGGAGCTGGATATACATCTTATTATGCAAGAGGTACATCAATTACTAATTTCCAAAGAGATGGTATGCCATCATCAGAGATAAATATTGGTAGATTTAATGGTTTTGTAGGATTAGAAGATACTGCTATTTATGATAGAATCGAAATTATAAGAGGTTCAACTGGTCTTACAAATGGAGCTGGAAATCCAAGTGCAAGTATAAATTATGTTAGAAAGAAACCTACAAAAGAGTTTCAAGGGGATGCTAAAGTATCTTATGGAAGTTGGGATACTTATAAAGGAACAATAGATATCTCTGGTGGGCTAAATTCAAATGATAGTATAAGAGGAAGATTGGTTGCTTCTTATGGAGAAGGTGGAAGTCAACAAGATAGATATAATAAAGAAAATAGTTTAATATATGGAGCTTTAGATTTTAATTTATCTGATAATACTCTTTTAACAACATCTTTAACATATCAAAAAACAAATGTAGATAATGCTTCTCCTCATGGATTTAGTTCTGTAACTAATGATAATCCTCCTCAGAAACAGATAACTTTTGGAAGACATGATAATGCGGCTGCCGATTTTACATATACTGATATTGAGAGATTAAATGTTTCTTTAGGATTAGAACATTATTTTAGTAATGATTGGAAAGCAGTTGGAGGATATTCATATTCAAAAACAAATACAGAAAGACTTTATGCAGTTGCAGGTTCAAGTTCTTTTTCTTATACTTCAGGAAAAATGGGTGGACAAATGGGATATGTAGAGCGTACTCCTGAGACACATTCTATTGATTTATATGCAAATGGAGATTTTAATTTATTTGGAAGAATACATAAATTATCATTTGGAGTAAATGGGCATCAATCTAAAACAGATGATCCAGCAGAAGTTAGAACACCATTTACAGTTGATATAAATGGATGGAATGGACATGTTGCAAATAAACCAATAATGCCGACAACAAAAAATAGATATGTTTTCGATGAAAAACAAATTGGTGCTTTTGCCGCTTTAAATTTAGAATTATCTGATCCTTTACATTTTATTTTAGGAGGAAGAATATCTAATTTTGAAAGAGTAATTAATAAGGGTACTGCAACACAACAAACTCAAAAGTATAATGCTGAATTTACTCCTTATTTAGGATTAGTTTATGATATAAATGAGAATTTTGCTACTTATGCTAGTTATACATCTATTTTTAATCCAACTTCTACAGCAAAAGATACAAGTGGAAACTATCTTGATCCAGAAGAGGGAAATACAGTAGAATTTGGTTTAAATTCAGAATTCTATGATGGAAAATTAAATACAAGTATTGCTTACTTTATGACAAAACAAGATAATTTAGCTGTTTCTGATACTCCAAATTTAACTCCAGAAGGAAATACTGCTTTTAAAAGTGAGGATGGAGTAAAAATAAAAGGTTGGGACTTAACTGTATCTGGAGAACTTTTACCAAACTGGAATATATCAGGTGGATATACATATACTGATGCAAAAGATAAAAATAAAGATAGATTAAGAACTGGAGAAGTGCCTAAACAAACTCTGAAATTTTTTACTACATATAAATATAATAAGTTAACTGTTGGTGGAGGAGTTAACTGGCAAAGTGAAATTCATAGTTCAACTAATAATACTAGTAGTTTAAATAAACAAGATTCTTATACTATTGTAAATGCAATGGCAAAATATGATATTAAAAAAGATTTTAGTGTTATATTAAATGCAAATAATTTATTTGATGAAGAATATTTATTAAATACTGGAGGTTCACAAGCTTGGGGAGCTGAAAGAAATTATACTTTATCTTTAAACTATAAATTCTAAAAGAATATAAAAATAAAATAGAGAAAAAGAGGGATAAGAGATCTCATTTCCAAGATATAAATTTTGGGGATGAGATTTTTTGATTTATATAAAAGGATAAAAGAGTATAAATATGATAGAGCGATTAAGTAAACAAGAAGAGAAGAGGCTTTTTAATCAAAGATTACAAAGAGTACATGTTGCAATAGGGATAAGTTTTTCATTTTTAATGTATATAGCACTATTTTTTGGAATATTTGCAATTTTACTTCCATATATAAATAATTGGGAGAAACCAATAACTCATATAAAAATGACAAATACTTCTACTATAGATTATGATAAGATTTTAAATCAAGTTTTAGAAGATTCAGATTTTCCAAAAAATAATCCAATTACAATATCACTACCAGGATATATGAAAGATCCAACTTTAAAAGTATCTACACAATTTGTTGAACCAAAAATATTTGATCCAAATACAACTTTAGAATTAAAAAAAGATGATGGAGTCTTTGAACTTGCAAACTTTCTAAACTACTTACACTATGGAAGATTATTTGGTGAATTTGGTTGGTATATTTTTGGGTTTATGGCTGTTGCAGGAGTATTCTTAATAGTTGGTGGGTTAATTCAAATAATTATAATAAATTATAGAGATAGTACTTCTAGTCAAACAGGGACATTTTCAAAATGGCATAGAAAAATACTTCTTTGGACAATTGCACCATTTTTAATTATTGTAATAAGTGGTGTTTTTATGAATTTAGGTAAGAAAACTGCTCCATTGATGACAACTGTTGCCACAAAAGGAGAGATAAAAGAAGTTGGTAAATTTATATTTCCAGCAATTCATCCTCAAGATCCCAAAATAGAAAAAATAGGTGAAGTAGTAGAAATGCTTTCAATAAATGAGTTATTAAAAAAAGCTCAAAGTATAGCACCTGAACTAAATTTTTATAGAATAAAACTTACAAATTGGCAAGATTCAACTTCTGTAGTAAAGTTTGAAGGATATAATCCATATATGCCATTTTTAAATGGACTTTCAAATTTACCAAATGTAATTCTAAGTGGTGTAGATGGAAGTTTGATAAGTGAACAAAAAGTATTAGATAAAAGATGGGGTTCAATATTCTATGATACTATAAACTATATTCATCTACTTTTTAGTGTTGATGATATTACTAGAATGGTAGTATTTTTTATAATGCTTATTACAACTTTAGCTATTGGATTTGGAAATTTATTATATTTAGAAAAAAGAGCTAGAAAGTTTCCTACTAATATTCCAGTTTATCAAGGCTTTGGAAAACTATCACTTGCAGTTATGTTAGGTGTTATTCCTGCAACTGGAGTATTATTTGTTCTTCAATGGTTGCTTCCTTTAGATATGGAAAATAAAGTTCTAATTACAAAAGGATTGTTTGCTACTTTTTGGTGTTTTACTTTTACTTACTCTTTTTATAGATTAAACTCTTATCAAACAGCTAAAGAGTTTTTATATTTAGGTGGTATATTGTTTATATTAAGCTCAATAATTCATTTTATTAATAGTGGATTTAATCCTATTAGACTTTTAAATGAAGGAGTTTATGTAGTATTAGCTATGGATATAGGTTTAATATTATTTGGTTTAATACTATTGATAATTGCTTATAAATTACCAATACAAAGAGATAAAATACAAGAATTCTGGACTTCAAGAGGTGTTAAATGAGAAACTATATTCGTAATTTAAAAGTACCCGAAAGAAGTGGTAAGAAAATAGGATTGTTTAGAATCTTATGTTCAATTATTGGTGGATTAATTGTAACTTTGTTAGCAATGGCTTTGCTTGTAACAATAGTTCCTATAGGTAAAGAAGATATCACATTGGCAATTATTATAATAGATGGTTCAGTTTGGGCATTGATTGCTTTGTGGATTAGTTTAAGTGCTAGTAAATATGTTGCACTTTTAAGATGTATTGTTCCAAGTTTAGTATTAATAATTGCATTAATAATACTTTTTAATATTTAAGGAAAAAAGATGAAAAAAATATTTATGCTTTTAGCATTAGCTTTTAGTTTGTATTCTCATGAACTAATATTAATAGTTGAAGATAATAAAGATAATACTATTACAGTTGCAGGAGAGTTTGATACTGGTGATTCTGTTGCAGGGGCATTAGTTAGATTAGAAAGTTTAGTAAGTGGTGATATTCTTTTCCAACAAAGACTTCCAGAATCACAAGAAGTAATAGTTGAAATACCAAAAGAGCCATATAGAGTTGTACTTGATGGTGGAAGTGGTCATAGTTTGATAAAAGCTGGAATTCCTCCAATAGAGGGATTTAAAGAGGAAGTAAAACAAAATGTATCAAATAAGAAACCAGTAAAAAAAGCTGAAAGTATTATTCCTAAATGGGATAGTTTAACTATAACATTTTTTAGTTTGTGTTTATTAGCATTTTTACTAGCTATTTATTTTAGTCATAAAAATACTAATAAATTATTATCTCAATTAAAAGAAAGTTAATACTCTCTTTTAATTAAACTGCATTATTCCCACAATATCCACATTTTTTTGCAGCAACTGGAATATCCATAGCACAATCACAACAAGTTTTTGTTTTTGGTGCTTCTTCCTTTTCACCTTTTAGTTTATTATAAGATTTTATAAACATAAATACAACAAACCCTAAAATTATAAATGAAATTGTATCATTCATAAATACACCAAATTTTATAGCAGGTGCACCAGCTGCTTCTAAAGCTGCAAGATTGGCATAAGAGTTTCCATCTAATGGGATAAATAATTGAGAAAAATCAACTCTTCCAAGTAAAAGTCCAATAGGAGGCATTATTATATTTTCTACCATAGATTTTACAAATGTTGCAAATGCTGCACCAAATATAAAACCTATTGCCATATCAACTACATTTCCAGATATAAGAAATTTCTTAAATTCTTTAAACATTTTTATCCTTTTAAATTTTTTTAAATTATATTTAAAAATAGGTTTATAAAAAATAAATATTATTATTTTCTTACAAAATAATCAATAAATAATCCCTAAATTACATCTCAATAACAAGGAAACTTTATATAAACACCTATTTATAAAATAAATAGTAAATTGCCAAAAATATAAATTGGGGAAAGGCAAATGAGCAATTTAAAATTAAGGAATAAAATCTTTTTAATATTAGTTTTACCAATGATGGCAATTTTTATGCTCTCTTCTGTTTTGATTTTTGAAAAATTTGAGAGAGTTGTAGATATGAATAAAACATCTAGTTATATAGATTTTACAGTTGAACTTTCAAAACTTCTTAAACAACTACAAAAAGAGAGAGAATTAGCAGTTTTATATATAAAAAATTATGGAGAAGAAATAAATAAAGATGAGTTTGAGAAACAGATAAAATCTAGTATTAGTACACAAAAAGAGTTAGAAGATTTTATAAATAATTTTGAATTGATAAAAAAAGACAAAATACTTTTAGAAAAATTTGAAGTATTAAAAAAGAGTTTAGCCTTTATAGATGAGAAACGAGCAAGTGCAATAGAATTAAGTTTAGATAGTAAAACTTTAGAAAATTTTTATAATGAAGTTATCATAACTTTAATGTCTTTTTTTGATGAATTATTAGTATATTCAAAAAGTAAAGAGCTATTAAAAGCTTCACAAACATATATCTCAATTATAAGTATTATAGAAAAAACATATAAGGAAAAAGATTTAATAAAAAATATTTTTAATTATAATATTATTTCAAATAAAGATTATAATAGTTTTATCTCTTTATTAATTTTTCAAGATTCAGATATAAATGAATTAAAAGGAAATTTAACAAAAGAACAATTAGATTATTTTTATAAAAAATTTGAAGATAGTATTTTTAAAAATATTGAAAATTCAAGAAGAGTAATTTTTTTAAAAATAGAAAAAGAGAGTTTGATAAATACTATAAAAGATGCTTTGGGATATGGAGGATTAATTCATCTATATAAAGACTTTATACTAACAAGTGATGAGAATATTTTAAATCAAATACAAAGAAATCATACAAAGATTTTAAGAGCAATAAAAGATTATCAAAAATTAGAATATTCAAATGAAGAAAAAGAACTCTTAACTGATATTCAAAATGCAATTGATATTTATATGGCAAAGTCATTTAATAGTGAGTATTTAGAAGATACTAAAGAGTTAGATTTAAAAACTTTAAAAGCTTTAGAATATTTATCAAAACATATTTATGGAGCAAACATTGAAGATTGGGAAGATAGTTCTTCTAAGAAAATAGAGATACTAGAAGATATAAAAGAAAAAATTGTAAATGATACATTAGCTTTTATTGATATAAATGTGAAAAATTCAGACAATCAAATACTACTATTTTTTATTTCTTTAATAGTTCTTACTTTATTGATTTTTCTTGTAATTATGATAATGACGAGTAATGTTACAAAATCTATTAAAAAATTTGAAAAAAATTTAGAAGAATTTTTTTCTTATTCAATGAAAGAAAAAGATGAAATAAAGCTAAATAAATTAGAAGGTAAAGATGAATTTGCTTTAATGACAAAGAATATGAATACACAAGTTTTAAAAATAGAGAAAATTACAGAAAATGATAAGCAAGCTATTCTTGAAATAGCAGATATTATGGGAAAAGTTAATAATGGATTTTTTGAATATTCTATAAAAGCTAAACCATCTACAAAAGAGTTAAAGACTTTAGTAGAAATAATAAATAAAATGCTAGATAGAACAAGACTGAAAATAGATAGTTTAAATTTATTATTAAGTCAATATAGTGAAGGAAACTATCAATTTAAGCTAGACGAGGTTCATACAAAAGGTATGTATGGAGATTTTGGGATACTTTGTAATTCTACAATATTATTAGGACAATCATCTTCTCAATTAATAGCGATGATAACAAATGCTGGTAAAAAACTAGAAGAGAATACAAAAATATTGACAAATTCATCAAATGAATTAGCAATTTCATCATCAAATCAAGCTATATCTTTAAAACAGACTTCTTTATCTCTTGAAGAGATAACACAAAATTTAAAAAAGAATAATGAAAATATGAATAAAATGAAATATATTGCAGATGAATTGAATAGTGCTGTAAATCAAGGTAGTAAATCTGCAACTCAAACTTTTAACTCAATGGATGAAATAAGTAAAAAAGTAAAAGCTATAAATGAAGCTATAACAGTAATTGATCAAATAGCATTTCAAACAAATATACTGAGCTTAAATGCAGCAGTAGAAGCAGCAACAGCTGGAGAAGTGGGAAAAGGATTTGCTGTTGTTGCTAGTGAAGTAAGAGAGTTAGCAAATAAAAGTGCAAATGCTGCAAAAGAGATAAAAGATTTAGTAGAGAGTGCAAATCTAGAAACAAATGATGGAAAAATGATAGCAGATACTATGATAAAGGGATATGAAAATTTAACTTCAAAAATATTACAAACAAAAGATATTATTCATAATGTAACTTTATTTAGTAAAGAGCAAGAATCAGGAATTATTCAGATAAACGAAACAGTTTCAAAACTAGATTTTGCAATACAAGAAAATGCTCAGACAGCATCAAATATTGATAAATTATCAAATGAAGTATCAAATTTATCAGATAAATTACTACAAATTACATCTGCTTCAAAAATAGATGAAAAGTATTATGATATGGTTGAAAATGTAGATTTAATAAAATATATATCTAGTTATAAAAATGATCATATCAACTTTAAAAAAAGATATTTTAAAACTTTAGATACTTTTGAAGATTGTATGGTAGATAGTTGTAAAATTTGTAACTTAGGAAAATGGATAGTTAATTGTGAAAATAGGAACGAAGCTTTTGTAAAAGATGAGAAATGGCAAAAGCTAAAGCTTAATCATGAAAATATGCATAAAATGTTACAAGAATATGTAAGTCAAAATGCAAGTAAAGTAGAAAATCAAGTTTTAAGAAAAATAGCAAGTCAAATAGAAGATAGTACTATACAAGTTTTTGATAGTTTAAATGATATTTTATATCTTGAATCAAAAATAAATAAAAAATAGCCTAAGCTATTTTTTACTATTTTACAAATTGATGAAGTTTTGAACACTGACCTAAATATATGTCTTTTCCACACATATCATTCATAATATCTTGAAAACTATGAGCACGAGCATTATAAACATATACAAAAATTTCATCACCTTTTTTTAAAAAATTTTTTTTACCAAAATCTGTATATGCTGTTGCTCCAGCAGCTATTAAAATACCTTTTGAATTTTGTGCATATTTTAAGAATTGCCCTAACTCTTCAAGTGGACCACAATCTTCTTGGCAATTCAAAATATCAACCATCCAATCTTTTAGTTTAGTGAAAAAATAGCTATAAGATTTTACAGCACTTGTAGTTCCATAATCATAAACTATTCCATCTCGTTTTATAAAAGAAGAAATATGATATTTACTTAAAACACCTTGTTCTGTAAAATTATCAATAGGGATAATATCTTGAGAAATTCCTTTTGTTTTTTCTCCCCAATTCTTTTTTGTACTTAACTTATTTCCATCTTGAAATCTAAGTGAGCAGTCATTAAATGCTGTAAAATACTTAGGTATAATATCGATAATTTTTTCATTTTCATATACAAAATCACAAATTAGTGCAACTTCGGCTTCTATTTGGAGTTTATCATCTTCTCTTCCATGAGTTAAGACAATTTCATCACATAATGGATAAGTTCCTAAAAAGCTATTGTGTCCTTTTATATAAAAAGGAAATATTCCTTTTGGTGCATCTTTTTCTTTAGTTTTTATTACTGCAAACTCATCAGCTTCTCCAGCTTCATTTAGATGACTTGCAAAGTTTCCAGCAACTGCAAAACCTAAATAATCTTTTAAATCTTCTAGTAAATTCATAATATAATTCCAATACAATTTTTTTGAAGTGATATGATAGCTAAGTTTTTAATTAAAAAAAGTCAAATAAGGGATATAATTCCTTAAATTAAGTTATTTTTAATATTTTTTACAAAAGGTGTTACCTTTTGTAAATTTTTTATTTAATTGTTCTCCATTTTGCTGGACCTGTTGTATGAATAGAATTACCTTCAGTATCAACTGCAACAGTAACTGGCATATCTTTTACTTCAAATTCATAAATAGCTTCCATTCCAAGCTCTTCAAATGCTAAAGTTTTTGCACCTTTTATTGATTGAGCTATTAAATATGCAGCTCCACCAGTTGCTATTAGATAGATAGATTTGTATTCTTTAATTAAATCAATTGTAGGTTGTTTTCTTTCACCTTTTCCAATCATTCCCATAATACCAATTTCCATCATATCTTTTGTAAATTTATCCATTCTTGTAGATGTCGTTGGTCCAGCAGGTCCTACAACTTCACCTTTTACTGGGTCTACTGGTCCTACATAATAGATAAATCTATCTTTTAATTCTACTCCATTTGGAAGTGCTTTCCCTGCATTTTTATATTCAACTATTTTTTTATGAGCAGCATCACGTGCAGTTAAAATTTTTCCTGATAAAAGAAGTGTATCTCCAGATTTAAATTGTGATAAATTCTCTTTTGTTAAATCTTCAATATTAACTCTTTTTATTGTATCCATTGGAAGTTCTATATCTGGCCAAAGATCTAAATCAGGTTTATCAAATTTGGCTGCTCCATTACCATCTAATTCAAAATGAATATGTCTTGTTGCTGCACAGTTTGGAATCATAGCAACAGGTAATGAAGCGGCGTGACATGGATAATCTAAAATTTTAACATCTAAAACAGTAGTTAATCCACCTAGTCCTTGAGCTCCAATTCCTAGTTTATTGATATCTTCATAAAGTTTTAATCTTAGTTCTTCAAGTGGATTTTGAGGACCTCTAGCTTTTAATTCATGAATATCAACATGTCCCATTAAAGATTCTTTTGCTAAAAGCATAGATTTTTCAGGATTTCCACCAATTCCAATTCCTAAAATACCTGGAGGACACCATCCTGCACCCATATCTTTTACGTTTGCCATAACCCAGTCATATATACTATCAGATGGATTTAAAACAGTAAATTTAGATTTATTTTCACTTCCTCCACCTTTTGCAGCAACAGTAATCTCTAATTTATCAGAGTTATCTGTTGAAATATGAATAACAGCTGGAGTATTGTTTTTTGTATTTACTCTTTTCCCAGCAGGATCTGATACAACTGAAAATCTTAAAGTATTATCTGGATCTGTATAACCTTTTGCAACACCTTCATTTAAAACATCTTCTAAATTTCTAGTTAAATCTAAATTTGCTTTTAAACCAATTTTTACAAAAATATTTACACTTCCAGTATCTTGACAAAGGGGTCTATGACCCATAGCACACATTTTTGAGTTAATTAAAATTTGTCCAATAGCATTTTTTGCTGATTCACTTTGTTCTTTTTCATACGCTTCAACCATACCTTTTACGAAATCTTCAGGATGATAAAACGAAATGTATTGACAGGCTGATGCAACCGAATCAATAATATCTTGTTCTGTAATTTTTTTGCTCATAAGTTTTCCTTTTTTTGTTTTGTGAACCTTGAAATTATATCAATGCAGTTTTAAATATAGGCTTTTTCTAAGCTATATGTTAGGATATTTTTCAAAACTGTTTAGTTTAGAAAAGCTTATTAAAAATAAAAAAAGCTACCCACTAAAAAAGAGTAGCTTTTTTATCTTTTATATTAAGAAAAAAATCTTGTTTCTACAATATCTTGTAATTTAACACCTGAAAATTTAGCTCTTTGAACTAATTCCCAAAAATATCTATAAGTTGCTCTATCGTGTAATTCTCCATCATATTGAATAGGTCCCCACTCAGCATCTTGAGCTTTTATTAATATATTTTGTGCAGCTTCAAGTTCTGTAAAGTCTGGTTTCATAGCATCAACAATAGCTTGTACTTGTGTTGGATAAATTGACCACATTCTCATAAATCCAAACTCATTTCTTGCTCTTTCTGCATCTTTATAAGTTTGATATGGATTTTTTAGGTCTAAAGTTACATTATGACAAGGAATTACACAATTTTGAATAGCAGCTTGTGCAACTCTTGCTTTTGCAGCACCTATAAGTCTATGTTCAAATTGTCCTGGACTTCTCATATTAATTGCTGGAATTGCTCCTTGGTATCCTGAAACAAAATCCATTAAACCAAAATCTAAAACTTGTAACCAAGGTAAAGTTGCAATTTTTTCAACATCTTGTAATGCTCCATGAGTTTCTATTAGAACGTGAATTGGAATCTCTCGTTTTATTCCAGACTCTTTAGCTACTTTTTGAATATATTCAATTTGAGTTTTTGCATCTTCATAACAAGTAGATTTTGGTAAAGTGATATAAGCTAAATTTTCTCCAGCTCCTGCAACTAATATATCAACATCTTGTCTCCAATCTGGATGAGAGTGGTCATGTATTCTAGTACCAGCCATTTTATATGGATTTTCATCAGAATTTACAACTCTAACTATCATATTTGCATGTTCAACTTCTTTACCAGTTTCTGCACCATCTTCACAATCACAAGTAATATCAAAAACAGGTCCTAACTTTTTTTGCATTTCAAAACCTTTTAGGATTAGTTTTTCACTTCCTGCAAAGTGTTCACAAGTTGGAATAATTGGTAAAGATTTACCAGATTCAAATAAAGCTTCTCTTGGGTGTGTCATAATTTATCCTTTTCTTAAATTTAATTTTTTGTAATTTTTTTTGGTATTACAACCGTGTAATCCAAATCTAGAATAACATTTGGTAAGTATTTACCATCTTCGTCTTTTGCATTTTCAATCTCATTTGGAGTTTGATTTTTTAATGCAATAGTTCTAAGTCTTAAAAGACCTAAATCTTCTCTTTTATGATTAATTGTTTCTAAAACTTCTGTATAAGCATATATTGTATCTCCTGCATATGTAGGATTACAATGACTTCCACTATTTATTGAATATACCCATTGAGCATTTTGTAGTCCATTAAAAGATATTGCTCTTGCCATAGATATAACAATCCCTCCATACATTAATCTTTGACCCATAGGAGTTGATTTCATCATATGGTCATTGAAGTGTACTTTTGCATTATTTTGATAAAGTTTTGTAGCTAAAGTATGATCACTGTTATCTACTGTAATACCTTCTGGATGGTTTAGTCTTTCTCCTACTTCATAATCTTCAAAAAAATATTTACCTCCAGTAGCATCTGTATCAACTACTTTTATTGTTGGAATATTAATACTATCTAAAATAGGTGTTGCTTTTTCAAAAGTTGGAACTTCATTTATACTAGTTTTTGTATTATGATCTTTTTTATGTACCATAACCCATCTTTTAAAATTTAAAACTTCATTTCCATATTGATTTACTCCTATAGAATGAACATATACAACACCACTTTTACCATTTGAATTCTCTTTTAATCCAACTACTGTAGAAGTCATACTTACTGTATCTCCTACAAAGACAGGATTAGCAAATGAAATTTCAGCATACCCTAA
The DNA here is from genome assembly GCF_013201625.1 of Aliarcobacter lanthieri. NCBI lineage: Bacteria > Pseudomonadati > Campylobacterota > Epsilonproteobacteria > Campylobacterales > Arcobacteraceae > Aliarcobacter > Aliarcobacter lanthieri. Next base: position 1,827,711 of record NZ_CP053839.1, on the reverse strand, counting down.
ATTTGCAATAGCATTTAAAGATATATCTTGAACACTTTTTCCAAATGTTAAATGAAACATTAAAATATCATCTATTGGTCTTTTTTCATATCCAATTTGTTTAGCTACAACATCACTAGAGTGTAAAGCAAATCTTGAACCAGTAAAGGCGATGTATAAAGATACATCTCCCTCACTAATTGTTCTTGGAAGTGGATGAACTATTTTTTGACCAATTTTAAAATCTTCAAAATAGTTACCAAAATTAATCTTTGACACATTTGCTCCTTATTTATTAAATAGATTTTGCCCTAAAGCTTTATAAGTTTCATATAACTTAATCATCTTTCTAGCCCATTTAATTCTTGATGCATCTACAAGTTTGTTATTGTGTAATATAACTTCTTTACCTTCTCTTGTAGCCTCTTCATATTTTTCAATCATATCTTCATAATCTTCAACTTCACTTTGTTTTGGAGTAAAGATATCATTTATATATTCAATTTGTACTGGATGAACTAATGATTTTCCATCAAATCCTAAATTAAATGCATCTTTTGTAGAGTCTTCACAAGCAAATTCATCATGAACATCAAAGTGTGGTCCATCTATTACCGTTTTTCCATAAGCTTTAGCAGCTAATGCTATTTGCGATAGATATGTAACAATTGCTTTAGAACCTCTTTTTATATCTATTTGAAGTCTATTTGCTAATTTATTTGAACCAACTACAACAACTTCAACTTTTTGACTAGCTGCACAAATTTTTTGTATATTTAAAACAGATAAAGGAGTTTCAATCATAACCATAAGTGTAAGATTTGGATTTACTTCATTTATTAATTTAACTGCTTCTAACACATCTTCCTTTGAATCAATTTTAGAAAATAATAAACCATCTATTTCTAATTCTTTTGCCAAATCTAAATCTTTTTTTATATCTTCTGTTCTAAGATTATTTATTCTTAAAACTCTTTCACTCTCTCCAAAATTTGAATTAAACTCTTTAAATACTTCTTTTAAAGTTTCTCGTCCTACTTCTCTTTGTTCAGATAAGATAGCTTCTAAATCGAAAATAACAGTATCAGCCAATATAGATTTTGCTTTTTCTACATTGTGTTTGTTATACGCTGGTACTAAAATCATTGATCTTCTAGCCTTATATTCAATAATTTCTTCACCTTTTACAACGGCTCTTTCTAAATCATGTAAATCTTTTACTAGTTGTTTTCTAAGAACTTTTCCATTTTTTGTTCTAGGATAATCTGTCATTGTAAATATTCTTTTTGGAGCTTTGTATTTTGCTAAATTATTTTGAGAGAATTTTAAAATTTCTTCTTCTTTCTCTTTGCTAATTGGTGAGTGTCCAATAACAGCAATAGCAACTAAAGTTTTATCTTTCTCAATATCTAAACCAAAAGCAACACAATCAGCAACATCAGGATGAGTTTTTACAACTCTTTCAATTTCATGTGGACTTACTCTAAATCCAAATGTATTGATAATGTCATCTTTTCTTCCTATAAACCAGATATAACCATCTTTATCTCGTCTTGCATAATCTCCTGTAAAGAAATATCCATCATGTCTTGATTTTGCTGTTTCTTCTTCTAATTGCCAATATTCTAAGAATAATCCTGGATCATCTTCACCAATACAAATCATCCCTTCTTCTTCAACTCCAACTTCTTCTAAAGTTTCAGGATCTAAAAGTTTTACAATATGACCTGGTTGAGGGAAACCAGCACTACCTGGACGAATAGGATTATAAATAGAGTGTGAAATATAGTAAGAACATTCACTCATACCAATAGCTTCATATATATCTTGTTTAAATCTTTCTCTCCAAAGACCAAGCATTTCATCAGATAAATGTTCTCCCGCACTCATACAATATCTTAAGCTTGGACAATCTTCAAGTTTAAAATCTGTTTTTTGGATAATTTGTCTATATATTGTTGGAACTCCAATAAATATTGTACATTCATGTTTTTTAATCAAATTAATCCATGTTGATGCATCATTTGCCCCCTCATAAGCAATAACAGTATGTCCATTATATAAAGGATCCATTAAAGCTGAACCTAAAACATAAGTCCAATTGAATTTTCCAGAGTGCATAATTCTGTCATTCTCTTTAAAATTAAACCAGTAATCAGTTGCAGGTTTTCTTCCTACTAGTGAACGGTGAGAATGTAAAACACCTTTTGGATAACCAGTTGTTCCTGATGTATATACTAAATAAGCAGGTTCCCCTGATTTTGAATTGTAGTGATTTGGTGTTTCATCTATATTTTTAAATATTTGATTTAAAGCATAAACATTTATACCTTTTGGTGCTTTAAAATCTTCAACACTATCAACTCCTGCAACAACAATAGTTTTTAAATTATCAAGATTTTCTAAATATGGAACTAAATTCTCATACATAGTTGCACTCATAACAATAGCTTTTGCTTGAGAATCTTCTGCAAGATATTTAACTTCACTTCCACTTAAAAGTGTTGAAGTAGGTACTGCTATAATTCCTGCTTTCATAACCCCAAAAAATGAAATTGGATATGCTAAAGAGTTTTTTAAACAAACCAAAACTCTATCTCTTGGTTCTAACCCTATACCTGTAAAAAAGTTTGCTACTTGATCTGATTTTTTAGATAAATCTTTATAAGTGATTGTATCAGTACCAAGTTTATCATCTTCAATTATCATAGCTACACTATTTTCTTTGTTTGTACCTATATGTTTGCTTGTACAAGCGACACCAATATTTAAAAATTCTGGTACTTCTAATTTAACTGTTTGACTCATTATAAAACTCCTTGTTATATTACAGCTGACCGTATGGCCAATTTTCTTTAAATGTATGTAGAGGCATTTTATTTAGAACTGATAATGCAAATAATTCATCTTCTTTAGATAAACTATTTAATGCATACGCTCTTAAAATATTTTGTAAAGATTTTCCAAACATTGGAGGGTCTAACATCTCACCTTCATATCTTATAGCACCACTTAAAAGTGCATCTGCTTCAAGTGCAGCTTTTAAAATAGATACATCTTTCTCAATTTCATTTGGAGATGGAGTAAATGCAACTTTACAAATATTTATATGATTTGGAGTAATAACTTGTTTTCCTGTTAATCCCATAGCATTTTCTCTTAATGCATGAGCATAAACATGCTTACTAGCTTCATCTCCATGTAAATCTAACCATCTTCTAATATCTTTTTTTTCAACACAATTATCAGGTAAAGAGTGTGGTGTAAGTAAAACTTCAACTCCTCCAATTACCCCTTTCCCTTTTATTCTTGCTTCCATTGTAAGAATATTAAAGAATGTTTGTAACTCATCAATCCAACCTTTTGGAGTTATTTTATATGCCATAGCTTTTGAAAAATCATGAATTCCAAATACAATATGTTTTACTGTTGAATGTTCCATTAATCTATCTGCAATCTGTAGTGATTTTGGGTGTTCAACAATTGGTTGAATAGTAAGTTTACTTCCAATAGAAACTAACCAAGAAGATAAGTCTCTTATTTCAGCACTTCCATAAACTTCTCCAGCTTTTGCTAAAACTATCACATCAATATATTGATGTATTTGTTTTAACATTTTTAAATCCTCTTCATATTCTTCAGTTCTAAAAGGATTTATTCTTACAGCTATTTGAAAATCTCTAGGTGGGAATTTTGGTAACTCTTGAATTAGAAGCTCTCTACTCATGGCTTTTTGTCGACAGCCATCTTCTAAATCAAATAAAACTGTATGAGCTTTTGTTTTATAAGCATGTTTTTGAAGTCTTAATTTTGCTTGTTCCATTGTTTCGTAAGAACCATCAAGAGGATTATATTTAATTGGTGGGTAATATATTTGAATACCTGGCCAATAACCACCTAATACTGGTGTTAAATCATCGTTTTCTGTTAATTTAGATAAATCAATAGCAGAAGTCATCATTTTTTCAACCTTTCTATATTTTACAAATTCATTTTATATACAAAAGATATTATACATAAAACTAATACAGAAGTTATACACAAATTAAAATGAATAAATTTTATATCTTTTAAAATAGTAAATAAATTTAAGCTATATCTAATAATTATAGATAAAGCTTGTTTTTAGGGCTATATAGCTTGTAAAAAGTTTAAATTTCCAAAATAATCAATTAAAAATGGTTTTGAAACTTCTTCAAAACTATCAATATCTTGATATAAATTTATAAAAAACTCAAAATCTAAGTTTTTATTTTTCAAAGTTTCTATTGAAAGTAGGGTGTCATTTATACATCCAAGTTTTGAAGGAGTTATTAAAAATGTTTTACAATTAAACTCTTTTATCAAGTCAATCATAAAGAAATCTTTTTTTATAGGTACAAACAATCCTCCAGCACCTTCAATTATTAAAATATCACAAAACTTTTGTAGATACTCTTTTTTCTTTTTTAAAAATTCTATATCTATAAATGTATCTTGTTTTGCTACATAAGGTGATGCAGGAAGCTCAAATTGATAAGGAACAATATCTTTAATAGATAATGTATGAAATTCTGGATTTAATTTTTTTGTAAGTTCAAACATTTTACTTCCATCAAGTGGATTATTATTTATAACTCCCGTTTCACATGGTTTGAAATATCCTACTTTATATCCTTGCTTAGCAAAATATTTTAAAAATTTCTCACAAGCATAAGTTTTTCCAACATCTGTATTTGTAGCAGTTATAAAAATAGTTTTATAAGGTTTTAGCTCATTTTTCATAAATAATCTCTTTTTTGTTATAATTCAACGTTTTTTAAAAAATGATTTTATCATAAATTATAAGGGTTTAATGTGAGCAATGAAATAGAAGTAGAATTAAGCGATGAAATAGAGTTACAAGAACCAAAAAAATATAATGTTTTTTTACTGAATGATGATTATTCAACTATGGATTTTGTAATTGATGTTTTGATAAAAGTTTTTAGAAAAAATCTAAATGAAGCTGAAGCTATAATGCTAAGTGTTCATAATAATGGAAAAGGACTTTGTGGAGTTTATACTTATGAAATAGCTAGTACTAAAGTTGCACAAGTAAAAACAATGGCTAGAGATAAAGGCTTTCCTTTAAAAGCTGTAATGGAAGAAGAATAATATGATAAGTAAAGAATTAAGACATATCTTTGCACAAGCTGTAGGTTATGCAAAGATTAATAAACATGAGTATTTGACAGTAGAACATATTTTTTTAATGTTAATAAATGATTTATCAATTGAAGGATTATTTATAGATTTAGGACTTAATCCAAAAGAGTTATTTGAAGAATTAAAAAAATATATTGATGAAAATACACCAAAATTACCTGAAGATGTTAAAGATGAACCAATAGAAACTTTAGCTTTATCTTCAACTATAGAATATATGGTTGCACATGCACAAGGAAGTGGAAAACAAAATGCAAGTGTTGAAGATATGTTTGTTGCAATTTTAAAAGATGAAAAAGCTTATGCTACATATTTATTAAAAAAATATGGAGTTCAAAGAGTTGATATTTTAGAAGAAATTTCACATAAAGATGATGAAGAAAAGAGTGAAGATACTAATGAAAATGATAAAATTTTAGAACAAAATTCTAGTGAACTTGTAAATGTTGCAAAAAAAGGTCAAATAGACCCAGTTATTGGAAGAGATAAAGAGTTAGAAAGAGTTATTGAAATTCTTGGAAGACGAAAGAAAAACAATCCTCTTTTAGTGGGAGAGCCTGGAGTTGGTAAAACTGCAATTGCTGAAGGTTTAGCTTTGAAAATTGCTAATAAAGAAGTTCCTCCTTTTTTAGAAGAATCGAAAGTTTTTTCACTTGATATGGGATCTTTAGTTGCTGGTACAAAATATAGAGGAGATTTTGAAAAAAAATTAAAGTCTTTACTCAAAGAGATTTCAAAAATTCCAAATGCAATACTATTTATAGATGAAATTCATACCATTGTTGGTGCTGGAAGTGTTGGTGGAAGTGCAATGGATGCTTCAAATATACTAAAACCTCTTTTAGCAAATGGAAAATTAAAGTGTATTGGTGCTACAACTTTTGCAGAATTTAGAAATGATTTCTCTAAGGATAAAGCACTTAGTAGAAGATTTGCTAAAGTTGATATAAATGAACCATCAGTTGAAGACTCTATTTTAATTTTAGAAGGATTAAAGTCAAAATATGAAGAATATCATAAAGTAAAATATTCTAAAAGTTCAATAATAAGTGCAGTTGAACTTAGTAAAAAGTATATTCAAGATAGATTTTTACCAGATTGTGCAATAGATGTAATAGATGAGGTTGGAGCAGCTAAAAAAATAGAGTTATCAAAAACTTTAAAAACAAAAAATGAAACAAATATTACAATAAGTTCAAAAGATATTGAAGAAGTTATTGCTAAAATGGCACATATTCCACAAAGAAGTGCTACAAAATCAGATTTGACTTTATTGAGAAACTTAGAGAAAAATATACAAAAAAGAGTTTTTGGACAAGACAAAGCTATTACAACAATAGTTCAAGCAATAAAACGAAATAAAGCTGGATTAGGGCTTGATAAAAAACCAATAGGAAGTTTTTTATTTACTGGTCCTACCGGAGTTGGGAAAACAGAAGTTGCAAGAGAATTGTCTTTACAATTAGGTATACATTTTGAAAGATTGGATATGAGTGAATATATGGAAGCTCATACTATTTCTAGACTTATAGGTGCTCCTGCTGGATACATAGGATATGAAAAAGGTGGTCTCTTAACAGAAGCTATAAGAAAACACCCACATTCTGTATTATTACTTGATGAGATTGAAAAAGCTCATCCAGATCTAATGTCTATTTTACTTCAAGTTATGGATAATGCAGAATTGACTGATAATAGTGGGAATAAAGCAGATTTTCAAAATATTATATTAATTATGACTTCAAATTTAGGTGCAACTGAAGCTAATGTTATGGGCTTTGCAAAAAATGATAAATTAAATGAAAATAAAGCAATAAATAAATTTTTTGCTCCTGAATTTAGAAATAGACTTGATAGTGTTGTTGCTTTTGATAGTTTATCTTTAGAAATTGTTTCAAAAGTTGTTGGTAAGTTTATAGAAGATTTAGAACAAAAACTTGAAGATAAAAAGATAAAAATAGAAATTAGTAAAAAAGCCAAAGATGAATTAGCAATATTAGGTTATGATAAATCAATGGGAGCAAGACCTTTAAATAGAGTAATTTCTGAAAGAATTAAAAATATTTTAACAGATGAAATTTTATTTGGAAAATTAAAAAAAGGTGGAATTGTAAAAATAGACTTTAAAGATGAATTTATTTTTGAGTATAAAAGTTTATAACACAATTATTTTACAATTTATTTGTTACAATTCCAAATAAAAAATTAAAGGTAGGATATGAAAAAAAGTTTAATTATAACTGCAACAACATTATTACTATTAACTGGTTGTACAGAAGAAAAAAAAGAACAAAAAGTAGAACAAGAGACTCAAATAGAGATAAAACAAGAAGTTGTTCTACCAGTTGAAGAAGTAAAAGAAAAAGAAATTAAAAAGGTAGATGAAAAAACTACTGAAACAAAAGTTGATAAAGCAGTTGAAGTTAAGCCTGAAATAAATATTGAAGAAAAGATAGAAGAAGTAAAAGTTGTTGATGCTGAAACAATGTTTAAAACATGTGCATCATGTCATGGTACTAAAGGTGAAAAAGAGGCTTTAGGAAAATCTCAAGCAATAGCTGGTTGGGATGTAGATAGAACTATCAAAGCATTAAATGGTTATAAAGATGGAAGTTATGGTGGAGTTATGAAAGGTATTATGAAACCACATGTAGAAACAAAAACTCCAGAACAAATCGAAGCTTTAGCAGATTTTATATCAAAATTATAATATTCTAGAAATATATTTAGATAAAAGATAATTTCTTTTATCTACTAATAAACCCATAAATTAGTACTTTTATTCATATTAAACAATAATTTCCAAAATTTAAGCTTAGATTAAGCGCAATACTCTTGACAAAGGAAAAAAAAGCTATTATAATTCCCGTCCAATTTGACCAGAAGGGTTAAAAGTTCTTTAAAGTTTAAGACGGTGATAGAGAAGTAATCTTTATAAACCGAATATATGATTGTTAAAAAAATAAAAAAAATGTACAAGTGGAGAGTTTGTATGTCAGAGATGATGTATAGATTAAGAACTTGTCTATAATTTGAGTGATAATTTTGTAACTAACGAATAAGAGAGTATGTTTAGAGATAGATATATAATTTTAAGAGTAATTATAGAATATGTCAGTTTCAAACACTATAAAGATATGTTTAGATTATATAGTAAGATATATGGACTAGATATAGATAATTTATGGAGAGTTTGATCCTGGCTCAGAGTGAACGCTGGCGGCGTGCTTAACACATGCAAGTCGAACGAGAACGGGCTATAGCTTGCTATAGTTGTCAGCTAAGTGGCGCACGGGTGAGTAATGTATAGGTAATATGCCTCTTACTAAGGGATAACAAATGGAAACGTTTGCTAATACCTTATATTCCTTATAAACAAAAGTTTATAAGGGAAAGATTTATTGGTAAGAGATTGGCCTGTATTGTATCAGTTAGTTGGTGGGGTAATGGCCTACCAAGACAATGACGCATAACTGGTTTGAGAGGATGATCAGTCACACTGGAACTGAGACACGGTCCAGACTCCTACGGGAGGCAGCAGTGGGGAATATTGCACAATGGACGAAAGTCTGATGCAGCAACGCCGCGTGGAGGATGACACATTTCGGTGCGTAAACTCCTTTTATATAAGAAGATGATGACGGTATTATATGAATAAGCACCGGCTAACTCCGTGCCAGCAGCCGCGGTAATACGGGGGGTGCAAGCGTTACTCGGAATCACTGGGCGTAAAGAGCATGTAGGCGGATTGATAAGTTTGAAGTGAAATCCTATAGCTTAACTATAGAACTGCTTTGAAAACTGTTAATCTAGAATGTGGGAGAGGTAGATGGAATTTCTGGTGTAGGGGTAAAATCCGTAGAGATCAGAAGGAATACCGATTGCGAAGGCGATCTACTGGAACATTATTGACGCTGAGATGCGAAAGCGTGGGGAGCAAACAGGATTAGATACCCTGGTAGTCCACGCCCTAAACGATGTACACTAGTTGTTGTGAGACTAGATCTTGCAGTAATGCAGTTAACACATTAAGTGTACCGCCTGGGGAGTACGGTCGCAAGATTAAAACTCAAAGGAATAGACGGGGACCCGCACAAGCGGTGGAGCATGTGGTTTAATTCGACGATACACGAAGAACCTTACCTGGACTTGACATAGTAAGAATGATTTAGAGATAGATTAGTGTCTGCTTGCAGAAACTTGCATACAGGTGCTGCACGGCTGTCGTCAGCTCGTGTCGTGAGATGTTGGGTTAAGTCCCGCAACGAGCGCAACCCTCGTCGTTAGTTGCTAACAGTTCGGCTGAGAACTCTAACGAGACTGCCTACGCAAGTAGGAGGAAGGTGAGGATGACGTCAAGTCATCATGGCCCTTACGTCCAGGGCTACACACGTGCTACAATGGGATATACAAAGAGCAGCAATACAGTGATGTGGAGCAAATCTTATAAAATATCTCCCAGTTCGGATTGTAGTCTGCAACTCGACTACATGAAGTTGGAATCGCTAGTAATCGTAGATCAGCTATGCTACGGTGAATACGTTCCCGGGTCTTGTACTCACCGCCCGTCACACCATGGGAGTTGAACTCATTCGAAGCGGGGATGCTAAAGTAGCTACCTTCCACAGTGGATTCAGCGACTGGGGTGAAGTCGTAACAAGGTAACCGTAGGAGAACCTGCGGTTGGATCACCTCCTTTCAGAGAAATGTATTAAGATTTGTTTCTTAATACATAGAAAAATGAAAAACAATTAACAATATATATTCGGTTTATAAAGATTATTTGAATAAATATATAGGTAAATGGGCCTATAGCTCAGCTGGCTAGAGCGCTCGACTGATAATCGTGAGGTCTCAGGTTCAAGTCCTGATAGGCCCACCATAATAAGATAATCTTTGTTGGGGAATTAGCTCAGCTGGGAGAGCGCCTGCTTTGCACGCAGGAGGTCAGCGGTTCGATCCCGCTATTCTCCACCATATATATTTAAAGAAATTCTAATATAAGTTTTATAGCAGATAAGATTTATATTAGGATTTATCCTAAAGAACACTAAAAAGATAACAATAGTTATTAAAATAGTACGATATTTAAAAATATAATGTTAAAGTCTTTAAAATTTTTTCGTAAGATTAAATAGTAATATTTAATTTTAAATAAAAAAAATTTCATATCAATAATTTGTGATAAATTAGAATAGATTTAATTTATTATATAACTATAGATAGAACACAACTAAATTATTAAATAGAATATATTTAATAAGATAGTAGCCAAAGAATATTATCAAAACAAATTGATAAATATAGCGATATATTTATCAGGCAATAATAAGCTATTAAGGGCTAATGGTGGATGCCTAGACTGTAAGAGGCGATGAAAGACGTATTAGGCTGCGATAAGCCACGGGGAGCTGCCAAAGAGCTTTGATCCGTGGATTTCTGAATGGGGCAACCCAGTATATAGAGATATATATTACCCTACGGGGAGCGAACCTAGTGAAGTGAAACATCTCAGTAGCTAGAGGAAGAGAAATCAAAAGAGATTCCGTAAGTAGCGGCGAGCGAACGCGGATTAGGACAAACCCAATGCTTGCATTGGGGGTTGTAGGACTATAACGTAAATTAAAGATGATAGATGAAATACTTGGAAAAGTGTAGCATAGAAGGTGAAACTCCTGTAATTTAAATCATCAATAATTTTAATAGTATCCTGAGTAGGTCGGAACACGTGATATTTTGACTGAATCTGGGGGGACCACCCTCCAATCCTAAATACTACTTACAGATCGATAGTGAACAAGTACCGTGAGGGAAAGGTGAAAAGTACTGCAGCGAGCAGAGTGAAATAGAACCTGAAACCATTAGCTTACAATCATTCAGAGCCCTATGATTTATCAGGGTGATGGACTGCCTTTTGCATAATGAGCCTGCGAGTTGTGGTTAGTGGCAAGGTTAAGTCAAGTACGAAGCCGTAGCGAAAGCGAGTCTTAATAGGGCGCCATAGTCACTAGCTGCAGACCCGAAACGAAGTGATCTATCCATGAGCAGGTTGAAGCTGGTGTAAGAGCCAGTGGAGGACCGAACCCGCTGACGTTGAAAAGTCTTGGGATGACTTGTGGATAGGGGTGAAAGGCCAATCAAACTTCGTGATAGCTGGTTCTCTCCGAAATATATTTAGGTATAGCCTTGTGTTGTAGCATATAGGGGTAGAGCACTGAATGGGCTAGGGCTGCTTACCGCGGTACCAAACCCTATCAAACTATGAATACTATATGTGGAATCACAGGAGTCAGGCGGTGGGTGATAAAATCAATCGTCGAGAGGGGAACAACCCAGACTAACAGCTAAGGTCCCTAAGTTACATCTAAGTGGAAAACGATGTGGAGTTACTGTGACAACCAGGAGGTTGGCTTAGAAGCAGCCATCCTTTAAAGAAAGCGTAACAGCTCACTGGTCTAGTGATTCTGCGCGGAAAATATAACGGGGCTAAGATGTACACCGAAGCTTTAGACTTGTACTATGTACAAGTGGTAGGAGAGCGTTCTATTCAGCGTAGAAGATGTACCGGTAAGGAGCGTTGGAGCGGATAGAAGTGAGCATGCAGGCATGAGTAGCGATAAAACAGGTGAGAATCCTGTTCGCCGAAAACCCAAGGTTTCCTACGCGATGCTCGTCATCGTAGGGTTAGTCGGGACCTAAGTCGAGTCCGAAAGGGGTAGACGATGGCAAATTGGTTAATATTCCAATACCAACATATAAGCGCGATGTGGGGACGCATAGAGTTAATCGAGGTCACGGATGGAAGTGTGGCTCGAAGGACGTAGGTTGTTAAGTAGGCAAATCCGCTTAACATTAGACCGAGATCTTACAGGCTCTTGACACTCTTCGGAGGAGATGGAGAATCGATGATACTGTCGTGCCAAGAAAAGCCACTAAGTATATTATATGTTGCCCGTACCGTAAACCGACACAGGTGGGTGGGATGAGTATTCTAAGGCGCGTGGAAGAACCCTCTTTAAGGAACTCTGCAAAATAGCACCGTATCTTCGGTATAAGGTGTGCCTACTTTGGTATATGAACTTGCTTCAAAAAGCCAAAGAGGTTGCAACAAAGAGTCCCTCCCGACTGTTTACCAAAAACACAGCACTTTGCTAACACGTAAGTGGATGTATAAGGTGTGACGCCTGCCCGGTGCTCGAAGGTTAACTGATGATGTCAGCGCAAGCGAAGCATTTGATTGAAGCCCGAGTAAACGGCGGCCGTAACTATAACGGTCCTAAGGTAGCGAAATTCCTTGTCAGTTAAATACTGACCTGCATGAATGGCGTAACGAGATGGGAGCTGTCTCAAAGAGGGATCCAGTGAAATTGTAGTGGAGGTGAAAATTCCTCCTACCCGCGGAAAGACGGAAAGACCCCGTGCACCTTTACTACAGCTTGACACTGTAGCTTGGATATTCATGTGCAGGATAGGTGGGAGGCTATGATGACTAGACGCCAGTAGAGTCGGAGCCATCCTTGAGATACCACCCTTGAATATTTGAGTTACTAACTGCGAAGAGTTATCCTCTTTCAGGACAATGTCTGGTGGGTAGTTTGACTGGGGCGGTCGCCTCCTAAATAGTAACGGAGGCTTACAAAGGTTAGTTCAAAGCGGATGGAAATCGCTTGTTGAGTATAATGGCATAAACTAGCTTGACTGTGAGACCTACAAGTCGAACAGAGACGAAAGTCGGTCATAGTGATCCGGTGGTTCTGCGTGGAAGGGCCATCGCTCAAAGGATAAAAGGTACGCCGGGGATAACAGGCTGATCTCCCCCAAGAGCTCACATCGACGGGGAGGTTTGGCACCTCGATGTCGGCTCATCGCATCCTGGGGCTGTAGTCGGTCCCAAGGGTATGGCTGTTCGCCATTTAAAGCGGTACGCGAGCTGGGTTCAGAACGTCGTGAGACAGTTCGGTCCCTATCTTCCGTGGGCGTAGGAAAGTTGAAGAGATTTGTCCCTAGTACGAGAGGACCGGGATGAACGTACCACTAGTGTACCAATTGTTCTGCCAAGAGCATCGTTGGGTAGCTACGTACGGATGTGATAAGAGCTGAAAGCATCTAAGCTCGAAGCCAACTCTAAGATGAACTTTCCCTGAAGTTCCCAGCAAGACTAGCTGGTTGATAGGCTGGATGTGTAAGCGTTGTAAGGCGTTTAGCTGACCAGTACTAATAGAACGTTTGGCTTATTTTTTATTTCTTTGGTTTACTATCTTATTAAGTATATCTTTACTTTATATTTGTGTAGGTTTTTTTTTGAAAATTTACTTTTAAGACTTTAACATTATCTTTATTCCTTTAACTCTTTTGTTAAAGTTGAGTATTAAGAGATTATCTCTATGATTCTTTTAATACTCAACTTTGTTAGTGGTTACAGAGAAGTGGAAATACCCAGCCCCATTCCGAACCTGGTAGTCAAGCACTTCATCGCCGATAATACTGCTGGGTCCCCCGGTGGAAACGTAGGTCATCGCTAACTCTTTGAGTCTTTAATGCCTTTCCTAAGCTACTTTATCTAGTGTTTTAGGGAAGGTATCCCTTCTTATACAATTTATTCAACAATTTAATATCTTTTTTCCCCCCCCTTTTTTTTGTCCTTTTATATGCTATCTTATTTATATTGAGTTATTAATTATTTATAATATAAACCTTAGGTCTGAGTTTCAAAGTATTGTGTATTTATAGATAATGATTAAATATAATTCAAGAGAAATCTTGAATTATATTTAATTTAATTGTTCTAAAATTTCAATAGAAACTATTTTATCACCTTGTTTTATAGAATCTAAATTTTTAAAGCTTTCTGTATCACCTTCTTCAATCCCACCAAAAACTGTATGATTTCTATCTAGGTGAGGACAAGGTACAAAGCATATGAAGAATTGGCTTCCACCAGTATTTCTTCCAGCATGAGCCATAGATAAGCTACCTTTATTATGAACTTGTTTTGGAGCATCTATCTCACATTTGATAGCCCAATCAGGACCTCCCATACCAGTTCCATCTGGACAACCTCCTTGTGCCATAAATCCAGATATTACTCTATGAAAATTTAAACCATTATAAAAACCATCATTTGCTAAAGTTGCAAAGTTTGAAACTGTATTTGGCGTTGCATCATTGAAAAGTTTAATCCAAATAACACCTCTATCAGTTGTGATTTTTGCATAGTTAAATTTTGCTAACTCTTCTTTTGAGTAATTATATTCTTTTAATTCTTTTTTAAAAAACATATTTTTCCTTTGGTTTAATTTTTTTGAATTATATCTTCTTTTGGATATAAGTAGTTTAATTTTATTAAGTTTTGAATTATTTCTTTAAAAACAGGTACTGCTGATTGTGCAGCATAGTAGTATGGACGAACTGGAAGTGGATTTATAACAGTTACTCCAATAGTATAAGAATTTCCTTTTTCATCATTTACAAAACCTATAAATGAAGAAATATATTTTTTTAAGTATCCAGTTCCTCCAGCAATTTGTGCTGTTCCCGTTTTCCCTCCAATTTCTAGCCCATCTATTCTAGCACTTCTACCTGTTCCATCAGTAACAGTTTTTATAAGCATTCTTTTCATTTCGTCTGCAACTTCTTTTGAAATCACTTGTTCTGGTTCTTTAAAGAATGGTGACTCATATTTCTTTCCATCACGACTTAAGTAAGATACAATTTGTGGAGTTACCATTTTTCCATCATTATTAAATACAGAATAAGCTTTAATTAATTGTATAAAAGTTGATGTCATACCTTGACCAAAAGATACAGTAGCCTTATAAATATTGTCTTTTTTCTGTTTGTCTCCAACAGAAAATTGCCAAAGTTTTGGCATAACACCTTTCTTTTCATAAGGTAGGTCAATTCCAGTTTTTTGTGTGAAGCCAAATTTTTTCATACCTTCATAAAATTCTGGACCAGTAAGTCTTTGTGCAATTTGTAGTGTTCCAATATTAGAAGAAAATATTACAACATCATCTAATGAAATATTTCCTTTTGGGAAAGCGTGGTCATCTTTTATAGTAAATTTTCCAATAGGATAAGCACCTTTGACACTAGATTGATTAAATGCTGAGAAATATTCATTCTTTTTTATTCTTCCTTTATCCATAACTAAAGATATAGATAAAGGTTTTACAACAGAACCAGGTTCAAATTGATATTCTACAGCATTTACATTCAAATAAGGAATATCTGTTTGTTTTATTTTTTCTGGATTAAATCTATTTGATGAAGCCATAGAAATAATTTTACCAGTACGACTTTCCATGATTGTAAGTAAAATTTCATCTGCTTGAGTTCTTTTTTTATGTATATCTAGGGTTGTTTCATTGTTTTTTTGAAGTTTCAAGGGAATATTTAGATTTAGACTATATCCATCAATGCTATGAGACATTATTGAGTTTTTATCAAAATAAATATAAGAGATAACATCTCTAAATCCTTTTAATACACCATCTTTTACATCATTTAATGTTGAGTTATAAATTCTTTCTAATCCCTTTACTCCATTTACTTTTGTTTTACCATCTTTTGTTTCAAATTTTGAGTTGTATCCTAAAACAGGAGTTAAAGTATCATCATAAGAAAAAGTTCTTTTTTCTCCACTTTCACTTATTTCTAATCTTCTAATTAAGCTTAAACTACCACCTTTTCTTGGAATAAAAACATTTAGTTGATTTAGTTTTATATCTAATTCTTTTAGGTTTTTAGCTGCTCTAGAGTCTATATTATAAGATAAAACTACATATCCAGGTGATTTTTCTGCATCATTTAATTTTTTTTCTAATTCTTGATAATCTATTCCACTATAAATAGAGAAAAGTTTTAAAAATAGTTCTTTTTTTTCTGGATTTAAATATCTTGTATCAAGTCCAGCTTTATATACTTTTTTTGAAGATACAAGGTTAAAGTTGTCTTGGCTTACAATATTTCCTCTAACTGCTAATTCATTTTTTTCACCTTTTAGTGAAGGAAGAGTTCTTTTTTCATGTACAGTTCTGAAAAATGAGAATGACACTATAAATAGCCCTAAAGCAATTAAAGAAAGTAAGATTATAATTTTTCTTGTTTTCTTTTTGTTTTCTATGATTTTTTGTTCTAATTGCATTTTTTTGAAGACATCTTTATCCATAATATTATATAATAGGGCATGAATTATATCAAAAATAAGTTTAAACTATTAACTACAGGTGCTAATTTAGGTGAACCTGATTATCTTTTGTTTATTTTAGTGTCAATATTGATTATAACTAGTATAGTTTTTTCATATTCACTTACTATATATACTGTTGAATTTATGGGATATGGACAATTTCACTATGTTTTAAGACAAGGACTAGTTGGAATATTTTGTATATTTATGATGTGGTTTATGGCAAGATTGAATCCTGATAAAATAATGTTTAAAATAGGAATGACACTATTTATTATTGGATTCTTATTGATGATTGCTATGCCATTTTTACCAGCTTCTTTAGTAACTGCTTCAGGTGGAGCAAATAGGTGGATAAGACTTCCTGGATTTTCATTGTCTCCTATTGAAATTTTTAAAATAGGATTTATATATTTTTTATCTTGGTCTTTTTATAGAAAAGTAATTCATCAACCAAAGCAAGGACTTTTTGGTGATTTACTACTTTTGTCACCATATTTTTTACTATTTTTCTTAGTTGTTTTTATTGTTGCATTTTTACAAAAAGATTTAGGTCAAGTTGTACTTTTAGCATCAATTATGCTTATATTAATACTATTTGCAAATAGATCTTTTAAAATTATTTTAGTTTTATTTTTGATAGCTATTGTTGGGCTTTTAGGATTAATTATTGCAGCACCACATAGAATCAATAGAATTCACTCATGGTGGTCAATGGTTCAAGATGGTATATTGTCTGTTTTACCATCATCTTTTGAACAATATTTAAGAATCAAAAACCTTCCAGAGCCATATCAAGTTTCACATTCTTTAAATGCTATACATAATGGGGATTTTTTTGGTCAAGGAATCGGAAATGGAAATCTAAAAATGGGGTTTTTATCTGAAGTTCATACAGACTTTGTATTAGCTGGTATTACTGAAGAAATAGGTTGGATTGGTTTTTTTTGTATTATACTTGTATTATTTCTTATTATAGTAAGAATATTTAAGATTAGTAAAAATGTTGAAAATAAAGTATATTATTTATTTACAACAGGAATTGCTTTGATGATAATTATTGCCTTTTTAATAAACTCTTCTGGAGTTGCAGGTATAATTCCAATTAAAGGTATTGCTGTACCATTTCTATCTTATGGAGGTTCATCATTATTGACAACTTCTTTTGCTATTGGATTAGTTTTATCTATTAGTAGAACAGCAAAAAAACATATTCCTACCAAAAGTATTCCAAAACAAAAAGTTAACCAAAGGATTATAATAAGATGAAAAAAGAGTATATTGTTGTAACTGGTGGTGGAACAGGAGGTCATTTAAAAGTTGCAGATGCTTTTATTGAAGAGTTAAAAAGTAGAAATTTTAATATTATTTTTATAGGTTCTACAAAAGGACAAGATAAAGCTTGGTTTGAAGGTGATAAAAGATTAAGTGAAGCTATATTTTTAACTACAAGTGGTGTTGTTAATAAAAAAGGATTGAGTAAGCTTTTTTCTTTAGTAAATATGTTTTCAAAATCTTTAGAGTGTTTAAAAATATATAATAAATATAGAGTAAAAAAGGTTATTTCAGTTGGTGGATTTTCAGCAGCACCAGCTAGTTTTGCTGCTATTTTGAAAAGAAATTGTAAGTTTTTTATTCATGAACAAAACTCAAAAATGGGTAAACTTAACCAGTTAACTTCAAAATTTGCTTCAAATGTTTATTCATCTTTTTTAGAAAATTCAAAAGTAAAAGATTATCCTGTTGATCTAAAGTTTTTTGAAAGTTCAAGGATTAGAAAAGAGATAAAAACTATAGCATTTTTTGGTGGTTCTCAAGGTGCAGTTGCTATAAATAATTTTGCATTAAAAGTCGCACCTAAATTAGATGAATTAGGTATAAAAATAATTCATCAAGCTGGGAAAAATGATTTTGAAAGAGTAAAAGAATTTTATAGAAATAAGAATATAGATGTCGATATTTTTGATTTTACAAAAGATATTGTTTCTAAGATGAATGAGGCTGATTTTTGTGTTAGTAGGGCTGGAGCTTCAACTTTGTTTGAACTTTGTGCTAATAATCTACCAACTTTTTTTATTCCATTTAAATATGCAGCAGCTAATCATCAATATTTTAATGCAAAAGCTTTAATGGATAAAAAATTATGTTTTTTACAAAATGAAGATGAGCTAAATGAAAGTTATTTTTTTGAATGTTTAAATAGCAATATAGAACAAATTAGCTTTGGTTTAAGAGATATTATTAAACCAAATGCTATAAAATATATTGTTGACGATATTTTAGAATAAAAATAAGATTAAAATACCAAATAAAATTCTATAAATACCAAAGGCTACGAATGTAAATTTTTCTAGAAATTTTAAAAATATTTTAATTACTATAAAAGCAACAATAAAAGATACTATAAAACCAATAGCTAAATTTAAAAAATTACCACCTTGAATTATATCTTCATAGTTTTTATAAACGTCATAAAAAGTTGTTGCAACCATTACAGGAACTGCCAAAAGAAATGAAAATTCAGCACTAGCTTTTCTATTAAATCCTACAAGCATAGCTCCAATAATACTAGCTCCTGCTCTTGAAGTACCAGGAATTAAAGCAAAAATTTGTGCAAGTCCAATATAGAAAGCTTGTTTAAAGCTAACATCTTCAACATTAGAAATATGTTTTTTATTTTCATCATAAAATTTTTCAACTATTAAGAACACAATCCCACCAATAATAAACATATAGGCAACGATTTCAATACTAAATAAATTTTTTACTTGTTCAGAAAATATTAATCCAGTAATACCAATAGGTATAAAAGCTAATGCAATTTTTAACCAAAGATTTATATGTTTAAAAGTAAATTTAGATGGATATATAAATACTAAAGCCATAATTGCTGCAAGTTGAATAATAACTTCAAATGCTTTATTTACACTATTTTGTTCTAACCCTAATAATTCACTTAAAACTATTAAATGTCCAGTTGAAGATACAGGGATAAACTCTGTAATTCCTTCTATAATACCAAGCCATATTGCATCAAATATTGTCATAAAATAATTCCTTTTTCTTTTGTAAGTTTTAAAAATAGTTTTAAAGCTTTTTTTTCTTTATATCCTACATCATAATCTATTTTTTTTAAATACATTAAAATATTTTGTTTTGAAATTCCACTTCTTTTTGAATAAATATCTAAAATATATTGAGGGATTTTTATATGGCTTTTATTAAAGTTTTTTGTAATCTTTCTTAATCTTTTTTCATATTTGTTGTAACATAAAACAGCAAAAACAAATGGTAGATTGTATTTATTTTGCCAAGCTTTTGCTAAATCAATAATTTCTTCATTCTTATTTTCAAGAAAAAATTTCAAAGCTTTATCTCCAATGATTATCTCTCCTTTTAAATCTAGTACTTTTGCTAAAGCATTTGAAGTTTTTGATTGAAAATCATCTTTTGATACTCTATTTGGTAAAACAAAAACAGAATCTACATAATCTCTTGCAATTATTCCAAAGTCTAAAAACTTCTCACCTCTTGAACCAATGGAAGATATAAATGCACTGTGAACTTTTCTTTTTTTAAAATTATTAGTAATAATTGATGGATAAGATTTTTTATACTCAATACTTGATCTAAGTTGATTCGATTTTATATTTTTTTTGATATAAATATGAAAAGGTAATAAGTTTATAAAATCAATTTTTGAAAATATCATAAAATTGTTGCCTTAAAATGTTTTAAAATTAAGTTGATATAATAGTGTAAAAAAAATAAGAAAGGATTAAAATTGGTAAAAATTGAATTTTTAGGTCCTATAAATAAAGATGATATAAATTTAGATATTAAAAATTTAAAAGAATTAAGTTCTATTTTAAAAAATGATAAAGATTTTTCTTCTTGGATTGAAACTTGTGCCGTTGCTGTAAATGATACTTTAGTTTTTTCAAAAGATTTTGAATTAAAAAATGGAGATAAAGTATCTTTACTTCCTCCTGTTTGTGGAGGTTGATTTTGCTTGGTGAGAATTTACAAATACATAAAGGAAATTTACCAATAGAAAAAATTTATAATGCTTGGTATGAAAAGTATAAAAATTTTAATTATGGAGCATTTATAACTTTTGTTGGAATTGTAAGAGATGAAAATAATATTGAAGGTTTATCTTTTGATATTTATGAGCCAATTTTAAAATCTTGGTTTGATTCTTGGCAAGAAAAAGCCCAAAAACAAAATGCTATAGTTTTTATGGCTCATAGTTTAGGTGATGTATTAAATCATGAGAGTTCTTATATAGCTGGAGTTTGTAGTCCAAAAAGAAGAATATCATTAGAACTTATTGATGATTTCGTAGAAGATTTTAAAGCAAATGCTCCAATCTGGAAATATGATATATTAAATGGAAAAAGAGAGTATGCAAAAGATAGAAGCCAAAAAATAAATGGAGCAGGAATATTATTATGAAAGATATAAAAAGAGTAGATTTACATAATCATACAATGTTGTGTAATCATGCAACAGGAACAGTTTTTGAGTATGTAGAAAAAGCTATAGAAATAGGAATAGATGAATATGGTTTTTCATGTCATGCTCCTATGAATTATGACCCAAAATATAGAATGAGTTTATCTCAAAAAGATATTTATGAAAGATGGATAAGAGAGGCAAAAGAGTTTTATAAAAATAAAATAAAAGTTTTATTTGCTTATGAAGTAGATTTTTTAGATGGATATTTACTTGATGAGATAATAAATGCTAAAGTAGATTATTTAATAGGTTCTGTTCACTTTTTAAAAAATAAAGATGATATGTGGGGGTTTGATAATCCAGAATTTATAGGTGTTTATCAATCAAAAGATATAGATAGTATATGGCAAGAATACTTTGATGCCATAGAGGCTATGGCAAAAACTAAACTTTTTGATGTAGTAGGGCATTTAGATTTAATTAAAGTTTTTAAATTTTTACCAAAAAAAGATATCAGAATATTAGCAAAAAATGCTTTAAACGCTATAAAAAAATCAAATATGGTTATAGAAATAAATCCAGCAGGACTTAGAAAACCAATAGGTGAAACTTATCCCTCAAAAGATCTTTTAGAAATTGCTTTTGAATTAGGAATAAATATAACATTTGGTTCTGATGCACATAGTATTCAACATATTGGTTTTGGATATGAAGAGTCTACAAATCTAGCAAAACAAATAGGCTTTACAAAATGTATGACTTTTGATAATAAAGATAGAAAATTGGTGAATTTTTAATTTAGTATAAATAAAGAATTTTGTTTAGTTTAGATAAAATTATATCTTAAATTTTTTGGAGATAAATGAGATGGGAAAATTTGTAAATAGTATAGATGAGTTTTTTAGTTTTTGTAGTGAGAATGAAGTTAAATTTGTAGATTTTAGATTTACTGATATGAAAGGTATGTGGCACCATGTTACATATAATTTTAAAGCAATAAATGAAGATTTATTAGCAAATGGTATGCCTTTTGATGGATCATCAATTGATGCTTGGCAACCAATTCATAAATCAGATATGATTTTAAAACCAGATGTACCAACTGCATTTTTAGATCCATTTACAGCTGATAGTACGATAATTGTAATCTGTGATGTTTATGATATTTATAAAGAACAAATGTATGAAAAATGTCCAAGATCAATAGCTAAAAAAGCAGTAGAATATTTAGCTGAAGTTAATGTAGGTGATGTTGCTTATTTTGGACCTGAGAATGAGTTTTTTATTTTTGAAGATGTAAAAATTAAAGATAGTGTAAATGAATCATCTTTTAGAGTAGATAGTGAAGATGGTGAATGGAATAGTGCAAAAAATTATGAAGGTGGAAATATAGGACATCGACCAGGTCTTAAAGGTGGATATTTTCCTGTAGCTCCTATTGATAATGGAGTTGATATAAGAGCTGAAATGATGCAGGTTTTAGAACAAGTAGGGTTGGAAGTTGTTTTAGGACATCATGAAGTTGCACAAGGACAGCATGAAATTGGTATTGTTTATGGGGATTTAATAGAAGCTAGTGATAATGTTCAAAAACTAAAATATGTTGTTAAAATGGTTGCTCATTTAAATGGAAAATCTGCAACATTTATGCCAAAACCACTTTATGGGGATAATGGAAGTGGAATGCACGTTCATCAAAGTATTTGGAAAGATGGTAAAAATCTTTTTTATAAAAAAGGTGAGTATGGAAATTTAAGTGATATGGCAAGATGGTATATTGGTGGTATTTTTAAACATGCAAGAGCTGTTGCTGCTTTTACAAATCCATCAACAAACTCATATAAAAGATTAATTCCTGGGTTTGAAGCACCATCTATCTTGACTTATTCTTCTCAAAATAGAAGTGCATCTTGTAGAATTCCTTATGGAGCTGGTGAAAAATCAACAAGAGTAGAAATGAGATTTCCTGATTCTACAGCTTGCCCATATTTAGCTTTTGCTTCTATGTTAATGGCTGGACTTGATGGAATAAAAAATAAATATGAACCAATAGGACCTATGGATGATGATTTATTTGAATTATCTTTAGATGAAATTAGAGAAAGAGATATCCCTCAAATGCCACATACATTAAGAGGTTCTTTAGAAGCATTAATAAGAGATAATGAATTCTTAAAACCAGCATTCACAAAAGATATGATAAATACTTATCAGCATTATAAATTCTCAACTCAAGTTTGGCCTTATGAGGCTAGACCTACACCTTTTGAATTTAAAACAATGTACTCTTGTTAAAAATAAAAGTAAGTGGATTTTATCTACTTACTTTTATTTGAAATACTTAATCCTAAATCTTAAAAATATAATAAATAAAAAAGTATAGAAGATATCTATACTTTTTAATAATATTAGAATTCTAAAACTTCTTCATTTGGATTTGATTGTTCTAGTAGAATTTGTGAGTCAATATCTGGTAATGGAGATAAATCTGTATAATATTCATCAGTACCATTAAAATGCCCTAAATAAACATTTTCAGGTTTTGTAAAAGTTCTTGGAATTTCAGGATAAAGTTCAATGTATTTTTTGAAAAAGTATGAAAAAGCTGGAGCGGCAAGGGTACTTCCTGTCTCTGATTTTCTCATAGGTTTATTGTTATCATTTCCGAACCAAACAATAGTTTGAATAGAAGGAGAATAGCCACAAAACCAAGCATCTATATTATCATTTGTTGTCCCAGTTTTCCCTGCAAGTTCAATACCATCAACAGCTGCTCTTCTTCCTGTTCCTTTTGTAACTACATCTTTTAAAATCGAAGTTATTAAATATGATTGTTCAATAGGATTTATTTCTGTTTTTATAGGTTCAAAAGTTACTCCTTTACCATCTTTATTTACAATTTGTTCTACAATATAAGGTTTTGTTTGAACTCCATTGTTTGAAAAAATAGTATATGCTTGGCTAAATTCTACTAAAGATACACTCATTGAACCTAAAGTTACAGAAAGATTATTTACTACATCTTTAAATCCATATCTTTTTAAATCATTTGTTGTAATATCCACTCCTACATCAGTAACTAAATTTAGAGTTGATAAATTTCTTGATTGAACTAAAGAATCTCTTAATGTTACAATACCTTTAAAATTTCCACCATAATTTCTAGGTTGCCATTTCTTCTGAACACCACCTACTGTATACGTATATGTTCTTGAAATATCAAATAGCTGAGAAGATGGATTATATCCTTCATTTAGAGCAGTTTGATATAAAAATGGTTTTATTGCACTTCCTGCTTGTCTTTTAGATTGAAAAGCTCTATTAAATACTGATTGAGAATAATCAACTCCCCCAACCATAGCTAAAATTTTACCTGTATTGTTTTCTAAAGTGATCATTGCTCCATTTAATTCTTTTGTAAATGCATCATTATCGGGATTTTTTGAATTTTCTCGTATATTTGAGTCTCTTTTCATAGCTTCATCATAAGATTTCTTTAAAGCTTCTTGTGCGATTTCTTGTGCTTGTAAGTCTATTGTTAAATATACTTTATATCCACCATATAAAATATCTGGAACATCATTTATCAACTCATTTATTGCATAATCAACTGCCCATGGAGCAATATTTTGTGTTAAAGTTTGATTATAAATTGTTGGTATTTCATTTATTGACTCTTCAAATTGTTCATTACTTATCCACCCTAAACTGTTCATTCTTGTAATTACTTGATTTGCTCTTGTTAAAGAGACTTGAAGATTTTTTGTTGGATCATAAAAGCTAGGTGCTCTTGGAAGACCAACTAAAATTGCTATTTCCTTTAGAGTAAGTTCATATAACTCTTTTTTAAAATAACCTTTTGCTGCAGTTTTTATTCCATAGTATCCATGTCCAAAATATACATGATTTAAGTATCTTTCTAATATTTCTTCTTTTGTTAAAAGAGTTTCAAGACGAATAGCAAGTAAAGCTTCTTTTACTTTTCTCATAAGCTTTTTTTCTCTACTTAAAACTAAAACTTTGATTAATTGTTGAGTTAGAGTACTCGCTCCTTCACTATATCCACCAGATTGAATGTTTTTAATCATAGCCCTACTTATTGCATCTGGATTTATACCAAAGTGTTCAAAAAATTGTGTATCTTCTATTGCAACTAGTCCTTCAATAACACGTGCTGGAATATCATCATAATTTACATATTCTCTATTTTCATCTTTAAAAGTATTTGCTAAAAGCTTCCCATTTTTATCAAAAAATTGTGTACTTTGTTTTGGTTGATAGTTTACAACACTATCAATGTCATCTTTTATCTCTTCATATAAGTCGTATATAAGAACTAATATAATAGCTCCTACTACTAACGATATGAAAAAAATTGCTTTTGTTAAAAATTTTAACATTGTTATTTCCTAAATTCTTTATTTTTAAATGTTGAGTTAATTAACTCTTTTGTATAAATATTTGATGGATTTTTTAAAACTTCTATAGTCTTACCAACCTCTATAATTTTACCATACTTTAAGATTACAATATCATTACAAATATCTTTTATTGAATCAATATCGTGTGTTACAAATAGTATTTTTATGTCAAGCTTTTTTTGTAGATCTTGAATAATTTTTATTATATTTGTTTTATTCTCTAAATCTAATGCCGTTGTTGGTTCATCAAGTAAAAGAAGTTTTATATCTCTACTAATAGCTATAGCAATAACTACTCTTTGTATTTGTCCACCACTAATTTGAGATGGATATTTATTTAAAATATCTAAAGATAAATTTAAAAGTTTAAAAACTTCTTCTTTTTTCTCATCACTACAAAAAATTTGATTTTTTATTTTTGTCATTTGAGAAAGTGAAGTAAACGGATTTTGAGGAATAAATCCAACTGTATTGTAATTTAATTCAAAAGGAGAAGTTATGTCTATGTCTTGATTTAAAGAAGTTGGAAGTAAATTTAATAAAGCTTTTAAAGTTAAAGATTTTCCACTTCCACTTTCTCCAATAAGTGCAGTAGAACTAGATATTTTAAAATTTATATCTACTAATTCTTTATTTTCTACACATATTTTTAATCTTTTTATGTTTATCATCAGATTAGTGGTTCATCCATTTCTTTTGGTATATCTAAGTTCATAAGTTTTAAAACTGTTGGAGCTATATTATTTAAACTTCCATTTTTTACTTTTGTTACATTTTTTGCCATAACAAAACAGTATACATCTCCAACAGTATGATTTGTTAAAATATTTCCTTCATCATCTCTCATCATTTCACAATTTCCATGGTCAGATGTTAGAATAATATTATAATCTTCTTGTTTTGCAACATCTAAAATAAGACCGATTTCTTTATCTACTGATTCAACGGCTTTAACTGCTGCTTCAAAAACTCCAGTATGCCCTACCATATCACCATTTGCAAAGTTTACAACTATAAAATCTGTATGGTTTTTCATAGCAGTTCTCACCGCTTCTCCTACTTCAGGTGCTGACATTTCTGGTTTTAAATCATAAGTTGAAACATCAGGAGATGGAATTAAAACTCTAGTTTCATTTAAAACAGGTTCTTCTACCCCTCCATTAAAGAAAAATGTTACGTGAGCATATTTTTCAGTTTCAGCTGTGTGAAGTTGTGAAAGTCCAGCATTTGCTATAACTTCAGCTAATGTATTTTTTGGACTATCCTTTGGGAAAAGTACAGGAATAAATACATTCTTGTCATATTGTGTCATACTAGATAAATTTAAAGAGTTACTAAAAGTTTTAAACTCATTAAAATCCGTTTTTGCAAAAGCACTAGAAATTTCTCTCATTCTATCACTTCTAAAATTACAGAATATTATTCCATCATTCTCTTTTATTCCATCATAATCTTCAAAAGCAACAGGTTCAATAAATTCATCAAACATCTTATTCTCATAAGAGTTTTTTACATAAGTTAAAATATCATTTTGAGTTTTTGGTCTTGCATAAGTTATTGCATCATATCCTTTTTTTACTCTATCCCAACGATTGTCTCTATCCATCGTATAGTATCTTCCTGATATTGTAGCTATCTTTATATCTTCATTACATATTTCTAAAACTTGATTTATGTATGTTCTTGCACAATCTGGTGCAACATCTCTTCCATCTGTTATGACATGGATAAATACTTTTTTACCTTGATTTTTAGATATTTTTGCAAGAGCAATAATATGATCAATATGAGAGTGAACTCCTCCATCACTTAATAGTCCAATTAAATGGATATTATTTGATTTTGAAATAGTATTATTTAAAATTTCATTGTCTTTTAAAGTATCATTTTTAATTGCAAGGTGAATTTTTACCAAATCTTGATATAAAACTCTTCCACTTCCAATAGTCATATGTCCTACTTCACTATTTCCCATTTGCATATCAGGAAGTCCTACATGTTCACCATAAGTATGTATTAAAGAGTAAGGTACATTTTCAAATAAATAATCATAAGCTGGTTTTTTAGCACTACAAAAAGCATTGTAATTTTTTGAATCATTGTGCCCAATACCATCTGTTATAATTAATAGTGTTTTATTGCTCATTTGTTTAAACCTTTTAAAAAGTATAATATAATATAATTCGCACCTATTATATCAAAATCAAGGTTTAATTTTGTTTTACTGGCTCTATAGACATTTAGAAATCAATATCTTACAATATATCTCTGTTCGTGCAGGAATTAGCTTTTTTATAGCTTTTGTTTTAACTATGTATTTAATGCCAAAATTTATAAGATGGGCTAAAAAAAAGAAAGCTTCTCAACCAATTTATGAATTAGCACCAGAAGGGCATCAAATAAAGGCTGGAACTCCAACAATGGGTGGAGTTGTATTTATATTTTCAACATTAATTGCAACTGTTTTAACTGCAAAACTAAATAACTTTTATGTTGTTGGTGGATTATTAACTTTAGGTTTATTCTCATTTATTGGAATACAAGATGACTTGTCAAAAATTTTAAAAGCAAAAAACAATGCAGGGTTAAGTGCTAGAATGAAGCTTATTTTACAATTTTTAAGTGCATTAATTGTTGTAGGAACTTTATATTATTTTGGACATACAACAGATTTGTATACACCATTTTATAAATTTCCACTTTTTGAAATGGGAGCTTTTTCAATAGTTTTTTGGATGTTTGTAATCGTTGGTTCATCTAATGCGGTAAACCTTACGGATGGACTTGATGGACTTGCAACTGTTCCTTCTATACTAGCTTTTACAACATTGTCTATTTTAGTGTATGTTGTAGGGCATGCTATTTTTGCTAATTATTTATTATTACCTAATATTACTATTGCAGGCGAATTAGCTGTAATGGGAGCAGGGATTGTTGGAGCATTAATAGGATTTTTATGGTTTAATGCTTATCCTGCTGAGGTTTTTATGGGAGATAGTGGCTCTTTACCATTAGGTGCTTTTATGGGATATTTAGGAATTGTTTCTAAATCAGAACTTCTTCTTTTAGCAATAGGATTTATATTTGTTTTAGAAACAGTTTCAGTTATGCTTCAAGTTGGTTCATATAAACTAAGACAAAAAAGAGTTTTTTTAATGGCTCCAATTCATCACCATTTTGAACAAAAAGGTTGGAAAGAAAATAAGATAATAGTTCGATTCTGGATTATTTCATTTATGGCAAATTTAGTTGCATTATTAAGTTTAAAATTAAGATAAAAGAGAGATACTTTGGATAATTTGAGAATTTTAGGAAAAGGGAAAACAGCAAATGCATTAAAGAAAAGGTTTCCAAATGCGAAGCTTTTTGATGATGTAGATTTAGATAAATTTGATAAATACTCTGATGATATTACAGTTGTAAGTCCTGGAATTCCTCCTTATAACGAACTTGTAAAATATTCAAAAAATTTATTAAGTGATTATGATTTATTTTATAAAGAGATGCCTTTTTCTATATGGATTAGTGGAACAAATGGGAAAACAACTACAACTCAAATGACACAACATCTTCTTGAAAAATATGATTCTATTTATGGTGGTAACATTGGTGTTCCTTTAAGTGGACTGGATATTAATAAAAAGATTTGGATTTTAGAAACTTCATCTTTTACTTTACATTATACAAATAAAGCTAAGCCAAATATTTATATTCTTTTACCAATAACTGAAGATCATATAACATGGCATGGAAGTTTTGAAGAATATAAAAAAGCAAAACTTAAACCACTTATGTTTATGCAAGAAAATGATATTGCAATAATTCCAGATGAATTTAAAAATATAAAAACAGATGCTTTTTTAATTACATATAATAATAGCGATGATATTTGCAAATATTTTGGATTTAAAAAAGATAATTTGCTTTTTAAGGAACCATTTTTATTAGATGCACTTTTAGCTATGAGTGTTAGAAAAATATTAACTAATGATGTAAATTATGACTTAATTAATCAATTCAAAATAGATAAACACAAAGTTGAAGAATTTAAGGATATTAAAAATAGATTATGGATTGATGATAGTAAAGCTACGAATGTTGATGCAACTATAAATGCATTAGTTCCATATAAAAATAATAATATACATATTATATTAGGTGGAGATGATAAAGGTGCAAATCTTGAACCACTTTTTGATAATATTAAGAATTTAGATATTGAAGTTTATTCTATTGGTTCAAATTCACAAAAAATAGTAGATTTCTGCTGTAAATTTAATATAAAAGTAAATAAATGTGACTTTTTAGAAAATGCAGTAAAAATTATAGATATTAATATGAAAGAAAATAGTATTGGATTTTTATCTCCTGCAGCAGCTTCTTTAGATCAATTTAAATCTTATGCTGAAAGAGGAGAGGAATTCAAAAAATATGTTAAAAATTTAAGTTAGAATTAATATTTTAAGCTGTATAATCTCACTCCAATTTACAGTGGTTCGATAGCTCAGTCGGTAGAGCAAAGGATTGAAAATCCTTGTGTCGACAGTTCGATTCTGTCTCGAACCACCATTTTATTTGGTGCTGGTGTAGCTCAGTTGGCTAGAGCAGCTGATTTGTAATCAGCAGGTCGGGGGTTCGACTCCCTTCACCAGCTCCATTGTCTTGCGTAAGTTTAAGAAACAGCGCTTGACCAGAACAATAATTTTTCAACGGTGAGGTTGGAGAGTGGTCAAATCCTGCGGACTGTAAATCCGCCGCCTACGGCTTCGAAGGTTCAAATCCTTCTCTCACCACCACGCAATGTTGCGGGAGTAGCTCAGTTGGCTAGAGCTTCTGCCTTCCAAGCAGACTGTCGCGAGTTCGAGTCTCGTCTCCCGCTCCAT
Organism: Aliarcobacter lanthieri; assembly: GCF_013201625.1. Classification (NCBI taxonomy): domain Bacteria; kingdom Pseudomonadati; phylum Campylobacterota; class Epsilonproteobacteria; order Campylobacterales; family Arcobacteraceae; genus Aliarcobacter; species Aliarcobacter lanthieri. Next base: position 1,797,589 of record NZ_CP053839.1, on the reverse strand, counting down.
TATTTATTGATTACTGGGAGCTGAGTTATAAACGCAAATTTTTTTTATAACTCTAATTTTTATATCCCATTAATTTAGTTTTTAGTATTTAGTTAATATAATACACATTCAATTTGTGTAAAACAAATCCCCCTCTGAATAGAGAAGCCTGCTGGCTTATCTACTCAGAGGGCAAAATTAAGTAAAATAAATTTAGAAGGGGAATTCCTATGGCAAAAGAAAAGTTTTCAAGAAATAAGCCGCACGTAAACATTGGTACAATTGGACACGTTGACCACGGTAAAACTACTACAACTGCTGCAATTTCTGCAGTATTGGCACTTAAATATGGTGGAGAAATGAAAGATTACGATCAAATCGACAATGCTCCAGAAGAAAGAGAAAGAGGAATTACTATTGCTACTTCTCATATTGAGTATGAAACTGATAAAAGACACTATGCACACGTAGATTGTCCAGGTCACGCCGATTATGTTAAAAACATGATTACTGGTGCTGCTCAAATGGATGGAGCTATCTTAGTTATTGCTGCAACTGATGGACCAATGGCTCAAACAAGAGAGCATATCCTATTATCTAAACAAGTAGGTGTTCCATATATCGTTGTATTCTTAAATAAAGAAGATCAATTAGATCCTTCTGACAAAGATGAAATGTTAGAATTAGTTGAAATGGAAATTAGAGAATTACTATCTACGTATGATTTCCCAGGTGATGATACTCCAATCGTTGCTGGTTCTGCATTCCAAGCTTTAGAAGAAGCTAAAAAAGGTGCTGTTGGACCATGGGCTGAAAAAATCGTTGCATTAATGGATGCAGTTGATGAATATATTCCAACTCCAGAAAGAGATACTGAAAAATCTTTCTTAATGCCAGTTGAAGATGTTTTCTCTATTTCAGGAAGAGGAACAGTTGTTACTGGAAGAATTGAGCAAGGTACTATTAAAGTTGGTGAAGAGATTGAAATCGTTGGATTCTCTGATACAAGAAAAACAACAGTTACTGGTGTTGAAATGTTTAGAAAAGAGATGGAACAAGGTCAAGCTGGAGATAACTGCGGTATTCTTTTAAGAGGTATTAAAAAAGAAGATGTTGAAAGAGGACAAGTTCTTGTTAAACCAGGAACAATTACTCCACATACAACTTTTAAATGTGAAGTTTATATCCTTTCAAAAGAAGAAGGTGGAAGACATACTCCATTCTTTAGTGGATATAGACCACAATTCTATGTTAGAACAACAGACGTAACAGGTTCTTGTACTTTAGCTGAAGGTACTGAAATGGTTATGCCAGGTGATAACGTAGAAATGACAGTTGAATTAGTTGCTCCAATCGCTTTAGATAAAGGAACTAAATTCGCTATTAGAGAAGGTGGAAGAACTGTAGGTGCTGGAGTTGTTTCAGAAATAATTAAATAAGGATTATTGATGGCAAATGCAGTAAGAATTAAAATTGGATTAAAATGTCAAGAAAGTGGAGACATTAACTACACTACTTGGAAAAATCCAAAAACTCATACTGAAAAGTTTGAGGTTAGAAAATATTGTCCAAGATTAAAAAAACATACTACACATAAAGAAGTAAAGTTAAAATCTTGATGAGATTAAGTCTGCTAATGCAGACTTAATCTTTTTAGGTCAGTAGCTCCAATGGTAGAGCATCGGATTCCAAATCCGAGTGATGGGGGTTCGAGTCCCTCCTGGCCTGCCACTTTTAAGTTTTATAAAGTGTTCTTAAAAAGTTCCTTTTATAGAATTTAAAGATCAAATTGTAGAATCGGAGAAGTTAGTGAGTAAAGTTAGTAGTTATTTCAATAATGTAAAATCAGAGTTGTCTAAAGTTATCTTTCCTATAAAAGAACAAATAAGAACTGCATACTTATCTGTATTTATTGTTGTGACTGTTATAACTATATTCTTAGCTATAATTGATGGAATTATGTCAATTAGTTTATCTTCAATAATTAATTAAGGAAAAATATGGCACATAAATGGTACGCAATACAAACCTATTCAGGAAGTGAATTATCTGTAAAAAAAGCATTAGTTAAATTAGCTGATGAAATGGCAGATGATAGAATTGCTGAAGTTTTAGTTCCTACTGAAGACTTAATTGAAGTAAAAAAAGGTAAAAAAACTATAGTTGAAAGACCTTTGTATCCAGCTTATGCATTTGCTAAAATTGACTTAGATACAGCATTATGGCATAGAATTCAATCAATGCCGAAGGTTGGAAGATTTATTGGAGAATCAAAAAAGCCAACAGCTTTAAGTGATAAAGATATAAATCTTATTTTAGAAAAAGCTAAAAATAAAGCAGCAGCAAAACCAAAAATCTCTTTTGATGAAGGAGAAATGGTAAGAATAAATGAAGGTCCATTTGCAAACTTCAATGGTATAGTTGAAGACTTTGATATGGTATCAGGTGTCTTAAAACTTAATGTTTCTATTTTTGGAAGAAATACACCAGTAGAAATATCGTATACTCAAGTTGAAAGAATAGTATAAATTTTTAATTTTAGGCATTAGGCAAAGAAACTAGCTTCTTTTTTAGTTTTTTTGCCTAATGTCTAATCATTAAAATCATTAAAATTTTTTAAAGGAATAGCATGGCTAAGAAAATTCAAGGTTATTTAAAACTACAAATACCTGCAGGTGCAGCAAACCCATCTCCTCCAGTTGGTCCAGCATTAGGGCAAAGAGGTGTTAATATCATGGAATTCTGTAAAGCATTCAATGAGAAAACAAAAGAAAAAGCTGGATATAGATTACCAGTTATTATTACTATTTATGCAGATAAAAGTTTTACTTTTGAAGTAAAACAACCACCTATGACAGAACTTATTAAAAAAGTTTCTGGAGTTAAAAAAGGTAGTGATAATCCACTTAAAAATAAAGTTGGGAAATTATCTAAAGATCAAATTATGGAAATCGTTGATATGAAAATCAAAGATTTAAATACTGATGATAGAGAAGTTGCAGCAAAAATTGTTGCTGGTTCAGCTAGATCAATAGGAATTGAAACAGAATTATAATATTCTGTTTTGATATATAAAGTCTAACCACTAGTCTTTTAAATAGTGGAAGCAAAAAAATAAATATTGCGGAGAAGAATATGGCAAAAATTTCAAAAAGATATAAAGCATTGAGTGCAAAAGTTGAAGATAGAAAATACTCTTTAGCTGAAGCTTGTACAACTTTAAAAGAATTAAAATCTGCTAAATTTGATGAGAGTGTTGAAATCGCTCTTAACTTAAATGTAGATCCAAGACATGCAGATCAAATGATTAGAGGAGCAGTTGTGCTTCCAAATGGTACAGGAAAAACTGTTAGAGTTGCAGTATTTGCAAAAGGTGTAAAGCTTGATGAAGCAAAAGCTGCTGGTGCTGATATTGTTGGAAATGACGATTTAGCAGAAGCTATCCAAGCTGGAAACATTAACTTTGATGTATTAATAGCAACTCCTGATTGTATGGGAATTGTTGGTAAAGTAGGAAGAATATTAGGACCAAAAGGTTTAATGCCAAATCCTAAAACTGGAACAGTTACTATGGATGTTACTAAAGCAGTTAACGATGCTAAAGGTGGTCAAGTGACATATAGAGTTGATAAAAAAGGTAATATGCAAGCTGCTATTGGAAAAGTTTCTTTTAGTTCAGAAGCTATTAAAGAGAATGCAGAAGCATTTATATCAGCTATTAACAAAGCTAAACCATCAACTGCAAAAGGAAGATATATCACTAATGCAGCTATTAGTTTAACTATGAGTCCATCAATTACATTAGATAATATGGAATTATTAGAAATAAGATAAGGTTTTCCTTGTCTTTTTAATATTCAGAAGTGTTGAATGTATTTCAATATTTTTGAGTGTTATTCAAAGCACTGACATAAAACTGAAGACAGCTGGTAAGAAACTTCCTTCGTTTCTTGTAAAGCCCGCCTAGGATGATGTTTTGAAAGGAGGAAAATAATAATGACAAGACAAGAAAAATCAGAAATTATAAACCATTTATCATCTGAATTTAAAAACTCTTTAGCAGTTGTTGTTTGTGATTATAAAGGTCTTACTCATAGAGAGTTAGAATCTTTAAGAAAAGAAGCAAAAGCTAATAATACTAAAGTTCAAGTTATTAAAAATACTTTAGTTGTAAAAGCTGTTCAAGCTGCTGAATTAGGTGATATTGATTTAAGTGGAACAAATATTTATTTGTGGTCAGAAGATCAAATTTCAGCTTGTAAAGTTGCTGATAAATTTGCTTCATCTAACAAAGATAAGTTTGCTATTAAATCAGGAATTATTGAAGGTGAAATTGCAGATGTTGCTAGAGTTAATGCATTTGCTAAATTACCATCTAGAGAAGAACTTCTTGGAATGCTTGCATCTGTATGGATGGGACCAGTTAGAAACTTTACTATTGGTCTTGATGCTCTTAGAAGAAAAAAAGAAGAAGAGGCTGCTTAATTATTTAAGCTAATAAATAACAAAAAAATATAAAAAGGATAGAAAATGGCAATTTCTAAAGAAGATGTTTTAGAATTTATCTCTGGTTTATCTGTACTAGAATTATCAGAGTTAGTAAAAGAATTTGAAGAAAAATTTGGTGTATCTGCACAACCTGTTGCAGTTGCTGGTGGAGCAGTTGCTGCTGTTGAAGCTGCTGAAGAAAAAACTGAATTTGATGTTATCATCTTAGATTCAGGAGACAAAAAAATCAATGTAATTAAAGAAATCAGAGCAATTACTGGTTTAGGATTAAAAGAAGCTAAAGATGCAGCTGAGCAAACTCCTTCAACAATTAAAGAAGGAATCTCTAAAGCTGATGCTGATGCAATTAAAGCTCAGTTAGAAGCTGCTGGAGCTAAAGTAGAAGTTAAATAATTTTAACTTTAAACTTAACGGTATATAGGGATTTCCCTATATATAGTTTAGCATCTTTGAAGGCTAAGGTTAAAGTTTCTTGAAATTTTAACCTTATCCTTTATGGATGCTTTTGTGCTTTATACTAATAAAAGCAATTCAACCAAATTTTATAACAAGGTGTCAAATGTTAAACTCTTTAAAATCTGGTAATAGACTCAGAATAGATTTCGCAAAAAACCCACAAAAAATTGAAATCCCAAACTTATTACAATTACAACAAACTTCGTATGATACTTTTTTGATGATAGGTCAAAAAGATAGATCAAGTGCTGGTATAGAAAAAGTATTTAAAACAATATTTCCTATACATGATGCGCAAAATAGGCTAACATTAGATTATTTAGGTAGTGAAGTAGGAAAACCTAAATATGATGTTAGAGAATCAATGGTTAGAGGATTGACTTATTCAATTCCACTAAAAATCAATATAAGATTAACTCTTTGGGATTTAGATGAAAAAACTGGAGAGAAAATAGGAGTTAAAGATATAAAAGAGCAATCTTTATATATTAGAGAAATTCCATTAATGACAGATAGAACATCATTTATAGTAAATGGTGTTGAAAGAGTTGTTGTAAATCAGTTACATAGATCTCCTGGTGTTATTTTTAAAGAAGATGAGTCTAATACAACTGATAATAAACTTCTTTATACTGGACAAATAATTCCAGATAGAGGTTCTTGGTTATATTTTGAATATGATGCAAAAGATATCTTATATGTAAGAATTAACAAAAGAAGAAAAGTTCCTATTACAATTCTATTTAGAGCATTAGGTTACTCAAAAGAAGATATTGTAAAAATGTTCTATCCTATTGTTAATATAAAAATTAAAAACAATAAATTTTTAACAGAGTTTGATCCTGAAGACTTTATGGGAAGAATTGAACATGATATTAAAGATGATAAAGGTAATTTAGTAATTGCTGCTGGAAAAAGATTAACTGCTAGAAAAGCTAAAGCTTTAATTGAAGGTGGTTTAAAACTTATTGAATATCCATTAGAGTTATTAATGGATAGATTTACTGCAAATACAATTTATGATCCAGAATCAGGAGAAGTATTATTTGATACATTAACAAATCTTGATGAATTGAAACTTAAAAAACTTTTAGACTTAGGTTTTGAATCTTTTGATATTGCAAATGATTTATCTTCTAGTGCAGATGCTTCTATTATCAATGCATTTAAAGCAGATGCTGAATCTTTAAAACTTTTAAAACAAACAGAGCAAATAGATGATGAAAATGATTTAGCTGCTATTAGAATTTATAAAGTTATGAGACCAGGTGAACCTGTAACAAAAGAAGCAGCTAAAGATTTCATTAAAAAATTATTCTTTGATCCAGAAAGATATGATTTAACAAAAGTTGGAAGAATGAAGATGAATCATAAATTAGGAGTTAATGTTCCAGAATATGTAACGACTCTAACTTATGAAGATGTTATCAAAACTGTACAATATTTAGTTAAAGTTAAAGCTGGACATGGTCATATTGATGATAGAGATCACTTAGGAAATAGAAGAATTAGAGCTATTGGTGAATTATTAGCAAATGAATTACATGCTGGTTTAATCAAAATGCAAAAAACTATTAGAGATAAAATGACAACTCTATCTGGAACATTAGAAGATATTATGCCACATGATTTAATCAACTCTAAAATGATTACTTCAACAATTACAGAGTTTTTTACAAGTGGACAATTATCTCAATTTATGGACCAAACAAATCCATTATCAGAAGTTACGCATAAAAGAAGACTTTCTGCACTGGGAGAAGGTGGTTTAGTAAAAGAAAGAGCAGGATTTGAAGTAAGGGACGTTCACCCAACTCACTATGGAAGAATCTGTCCTGTTGAAACTCCAGAAGGTCAAAATATTGGACTTATTAATACTTTATCAACTTACTCAAAAGTAAATGATTTAGGATTTATAGAGTCACCTTATAAAAAAGTTGTTGATGGTATTGTTACAAATGAAATTACATATTATACAGCAACTCAAGAAGAAGGGCTTGTAATAGCTCCTGGATCAACTAAAGTTGATGAAAATGGAAAAATAGTTGAGCCATTAATTGAAGTTAGAAAAAATGGTGAGATCATTTTAATGGAGAGAACTAAAGTTGATTTAATAGATATCTCTTCTCAAATGGTTATGGGAGTTGCAGCTTCACTTATTCCATTCTTAGAACACAATGATGCTAATAGAGCATTGATGGGTTCAAATATGATGAGACAAGCTGTTCCTTTGATTAAACCAACTGCTCCAATAGTTGGGACTGGTTTAGAAAAAACGGTAGCAAGAGATGCTTGGGAAGCAATAAAAGCCAAAAGAGGCGGAGTTGTAGAAAAAGCAGATTCTAAAAATATATATATTAGTGGTGAAGATGAAAATGGTGCGTTTATTGATCACTATGAAGTAAATAAAAATGTTAAAACAAATAATAATACATCTTTTGGGCAAAGAGTTGCTATAAAAGAAGGTGATATTATTGAAAAAGGTCAAGTTATAGCTGATGGTCCTTCAATGGATAAAGGTGAATTAGCAGTTGGAATTAATGCTATGGTTGCATTTATGCCATGGAATGGATATAACTATGAAGATGCAATTATTTTAAGTGAAAGATTAATAAAAAAAGATGCATTTACTTCTGTTCATATTTATGAAAAAGAGATTGATTGTAGAGAGTTAAAACATGGTAATGAAGAAATTACAAGAGATTTACCTGGTGTTAAAGAAGAATCAATAGTTCATTTAGATAGTTCAGGTATTGTAAAAGTTGGAACTTATGTAACTCCTGGAATGATATTAGTTGGAAAAGTAACTCCAAAAGGTGAGATTAAACCAACTCCAGAAGAGAGGCTTTTAAGAGCAATTTTTGGTGATAAAGCAGGGCATGTTATAAATAAATCTTTATATTGTCCAACTTCAATGGAAGGAACAGTTGTTGATGTAAAAGTTTTCACTAAAAAAGGTTACGAAAAATGTGAAAGAGCTAAAACTGAAATTGAAGCTGAAAAGAATGAGTTAAATCAAAAGCATCTTGATAAACTTTTAATGCTTGATAGAGAAGAAGCTTTAAAAATAAACAATTTACTATCAAAAGCAAAATTATCAAAAGAGCTAGAACACGAAGGTGTTGTTTATAAAGAAGGTAAAAATATTCCAATAGAAGTATTAGTAAATGTAAATAGATTTGCTATGAAAAAAATTGTATCATCTTTTTCAAAAGATATTGAAAAAACATATAATGATATTAAAGAGTATTTTATTAAACAAAAATCTGAGTTAAGAAAAGAGCATGAAGAAAAAATTGATATTTTAGAACATGATGATATCTTAGCATCAGGTGTTATAAAACAAGTAAAAGTATATATCGCAACTAAGAGAAAAATCAAAGTTGGTGATAAAATGGCAGGACGACATGGAAACAAAGGTATCGTTTCAAATATTGTTCCAAGAGTTGATATGCCATATTTGGAAGATGGAACAACAGTTGATGTTATTTTAAATCCACTTGGAGTTCCTTCAAGGATGAATATTGGGCAAATTATGGAAGTTCACTTAGGATTAGTTGGAAGAAGATTAGGAAAACAAATCCAAAAAATTTATGAATCTAAAAAAGCAGATTTTGTTTCTGAATTAAGAGCTAAAATGGTAGAAGTTGCAGGAGTTGCAAAACTTATGAATGCAAAAGCTTTTGTAGAGAAATTAAGTGATGATGAACTTCTTGATTATGCTAGAGATTGGTCAAAAGGTGTTAAATTCGCAACACAAATTTTTGATGGTGTTGAAGCTTATGACTTTGAAAAATTATTTGAAATGGCAAAAATTGATAGTGATGGAAAATCAGTTTTATATGATGGAAAAACTGGTGAAAGAATGAAAGAAAGAGTTAATGTTGGTTATATGTATATGCTAAAACTTCACCACTTAGTTGATGAAAAAGTTCACGCAAGAAGTACAGGACCATATTCTCTTGTAACTCAACAACCAGTTGGTGGTAAAGCGCTATTTGGAGGACAAAGATTTGGAGAGATGGAGGTTTGGGCATTAGAAGCTTATGGTGCAACAAATGTACTAAAAGAAATGCTTACAACAAAATCTGATGATGTTGAAGGTAGAACAAAAGCATATAGAGCCATTGCAAATGGTGAAAATGTTCCTCAATCTGGTGTTCCTGAAACATTCTTTGTTTTAACAAAAGAGTTAAAAGCTTTAGCTTTAGATGTAGAGATTTATGAAGAGGTAGAAAACGATGAGCAATAATGAAAAACTGTTATCACCAATTGATATTAAAGAGTTAGAAAGACCACAAGATTTTTCTGCTTTTCAACTAAAATTAGCAAGTCCAGAAAAAATTCTTTCGTGGTCTTGTGGAGAAGTAAAAAAACCTGAAACTATTAACTATAGAACATTGAAACCGGAGAGAGATGGACTATTTTGTGCAAAAATCTTTGGACCAGTAAAAGATTATGAGTGTCTTTGTGGTAAATATAAAAAGATGAGATACAAAGGTGTTGTATGTGAAAAATGTGGTGTTGAAGTAACTTCTTCAAAAGTAAGAAGACATAGAATGGGTCACATTGAACTTGTTTCTCCTGTTGCTCATATTTGGATGGTTTCATCACTTCCATCAAGAATAGGTACACTTTTAGGTGTTAAACTAAAAGATTTAGAAAGAGTACTATATTATGAAGCATATATTGTAAATGAACCTGGTGAAGCTTTTTATGATAATGAAAAAACTAAAAAAATTGAAAAATATGATATTTTAAATGAAGAGCAATATAGAACTATTGCAGATTTATTTGAACATACTGGTTTTGAAGCTAAAATGGGTGGAGAAATTTTAAAAGAGTTATTAGAAAAACTTGATTTATTTGAATTATTAACTCTATTAAAAGATGATATGCAATCAACTAAATCTGAAGCAAAAAGAAAAACTATTATTAAAAGATTAAAAGTTGTTGAAAACTTTATTAATAGTGGAAATAGACCAGAGTGGATGATGCTAACTATGTTGCCAGTTCTTCCACCAGATTTAAGACCTCTTGTTTCTCTTGATGGTGGAAAGTTTGCAGTTTCAGACGTAAATGATTTATATAGAAGAGTAATCAATAGAAATAACAGATTAAAAAGATTAACTGAACTTGATGCACCAGAAATTATTATTAGAAATGAAAAAAGAATGCTTCAAGAAGCAGTTGATGCTTTATTTGATAATGGAAAAACAGCAAATGCAGTTAAAGGTGCGAACAAAAGACCTTTAAAATCTTTAAGTGAAATAATCAAAGGTAAACAAGGACGATTCAGACAAAACTTACTTGGAAAAAGGGTTGACTTCTCTGGAAGATCTGTTATTGTTGTTGGACCAAATTTAAATATGGATCAATGTGGTATTCCTAAAAAAATGGCACTTGAGTTATTTAAACCACATTTAATGGCAAAACTTGAAGAAAAAGGTTATGCAACAACTTTAAAAGCTGCAAAAAGATTAATTGAAAGTGAAACAAATGAAGTTTGGGAATGTTTAAATGAGATTGTTGATGAATATCCAATTTTATTAAATAGAGCACCAACTCTACATAAACTTTCAATTCAAGCTTTCCACCCAGTTTTAATTGATGGAAAAGCTATCAGACTACACCCACTTGTTTGTGCTGCTTTTAATGCGGATTTCGATGGGGATCAAATGGCAGTTCACGTACCTCTTTCTCAAGAAGCAGTTGCTGAAGCAAAAATTTTGATGATGAGTTCTATGAATATTCTTTTACCAGCATCAGGTCGTGCTATTGCAGTTCCTTCACAAGATATGATTTTAGGTATCTATTATCTATCTTTGCAAAAAGATGGTGTAAAAGGTGAACACAAGCTTTTCACTGATGTAAATGAAGTAAAAATTGCTTTAGATATGAATCAAATTGATTTACACGCAAAAATTAGAACAAAACTTGATGGAAGAATAGTTTTAACAACAGTTGGAAGATTAATTATTCATGAAATTTTACCAAGCTTTGTTCCTATTAGTTTATGGAATAAAATTTTAAAGAAAAAAGATATTGGTGCTTTAGTTGATTATATTTATAAAGAAGCTGGATATGAAGTTACTCCAAGATTTTTAGATAATTTAAAAAATCTAGGATTTAAGTATGCAACATCTGCTGGGATGTCTATTTCTATTGATGATATTATTGTTCCAGAAAGTAAAGTAGATCATATTGCTAAATCTAAAAAAGATGTTATCGAAGTTCAAAAACAATTTGCACAAGGTCTTTTAACTGAACAAGAAAGATATAATAAAACAATTGATATTTGGACAGAAGCTAATAATAAATTAGGTTCTGAGATGATGGATCTTGTAAAAACAGATAAAAATGGATTTAACTCTATTTATATGATGGCAGATTCAGGAGCAAGAGGTAGTGCAACTCAAATTAGACAGCTTTCAGGAATGAGAGGTCTTATGGCAAAACCTGATGGAACTATTATTGAAACACCAATTATTTCTAACTTTAAAGAAGGTCTAAACGTTCTTGAATACTTTATTTCTACTCACGGAGCTAGAAAAGGTCTTGCTGATACAGCTTTAAAAACTGCGAATGCTGGATATTTAACAAGAAAGCTAATCGACGTTTCTCAAAATGTTAGAATTACTATGGAAGATTGTGGAACTCACGAAGGTATTGAAATTACAGATATTACTTCTGGTAATGAGTTAATTGAGTCTTTAGAAGAAAGAATTACGGGAAGAGTTATCGCTGAAGATATAATTGACCCAATTTCAAATGAGATTTTATTTACTGAAGGTACTTTAATAACTGAAGAATTTGCAAAAATTGTAAAAGAATCAGAGGTTAAATCAGTTGTAATTAGAACTCCATTAACTTGTAAAGCAGAAAATGGTCTTTGCTCAAAATGCTATGGACTTAACTTAGGTGAACAAAGAAAAGCAAAACCAGGAGAAGCAGTTGGAGTTGTTGCTGCACAATCAATTGGAGAACCTGGAACACAGCTAACTCTAAGAACTTTCCACGTTGGGGGAACTGCAAGTGCTACTCAAACAGAAAGAGAGTTAAAAGCTGATAAAGAAGGGTTTATTAGATATTACAACATTAAAAAATATGAAACAGCAGATGGTAAAAATATTGTTGCTAATAGAAGAAATGCTGGAGTATTGTTAGTTGAACCAAAAATAAATGCACCATTTAAAGGTAAAGTTACAGTTGAAACTTTACACGAAGAAGTTATTTTAACGATTAAAAATGCAAAAGAAGAAAAGTCTTATTATTTAAGAAAAAATGATGTTGCAAAAGTAAATGAACTTGCAGGAATTTCTGGAAAAATCGAAGGTAAACTTTATTTACCACATAGAGATGGTGAAGAAGTTGAACACAATGATTCAATAGTTGAAATGATCAAAGATGGATGGAATGTTCCAAATAGAATTCCTTATGCTTCTGAATTAAAAGTTGCTGATGGAGCTCCTGTTACTTCTAAAGTTGTTGCTGGTGCAAAAGGTGTATTAAAATACTATAAACTAACTGGTGATTATTTAGAAAGAAGATATGATATTAAAGCTGGTGATCAAGTTGTTGAAAAAGGTCTTTTCGCAGTTATCGCTGATGGTGATAGAGAAGCAATTAGACACTATATTACTAGAGGTTCATCAATTCAATTAGATGATAATAGTGAAGTAGTAAAAGATACTGTAATATCTTCTCCTATAACTCAAGAACAAACAGTTATAGCAGAATGGGATCCATATGCCAACCCAACGATAGCTGAAAAAGCTGGTATTGTAAGTTTTGAAGATATTATTCCTGGTGTTACAGTTTCAGAACAATTTGATGAATTAACAGGTACTTCAAAATTAGTTGTTAATGAGTATATTCCAAGTGGATATAAACCAACAGTTATCTTAGCAACTGATGATAAAGAACTTATTAAATATGCTTTAGATCCAAAAGCTTCTTTAAATATTCAAGAAGGTAAAAGAGTTGAAGTTGCTGATATTATTGCAAAAACACCAAAAGCTACTCAAAAATCTAAAGATATTACTGGGGGTCTTCCAAGAGTATCTGAATTATTTGAAGCAAGACGTCCAAAAAATATTGCAATATTAGCTTCATTTGATGGAGTTGTTTCTTTTGGTAAACCTTTAAGAAATAAACAAAAACTTGTTATTACAGATATTACTGGAAATACAGCTGAGTATTTAGTTGAAAAAGGAAAACAAGTTTTAGTACATGAAGGTGAATTTGTTCATGCTGGTGAGGCTTTAACAGATGGTCAAGTTTCTCCTCATGATGTATTAAAAATTCTTGGTGAAAAAGCACTTCATTATTTTATTGTTTCTGAAGTACAACAAGTATATAGATCTCAAGGGGTAAATATTGCGGATAAACATATTGAGGTTATTACATCTCAAATGTTAAGACAAGTATCAATTCTTGATGGTGGGGATACTAAGTTTATTGTTGGAGATATGATTTCTAAAAAGAAATTTAAAATTGAAAATGAAAAAATAATAAGAATGGGTGGGCAACCAGCTATTGCTGAACCAGTTTTACTTGGTATTACAAGAGCTGCTGTTACATCAGATTCTATTATTTCAGCTGCTTCTTTCCAAGAAACAACAAAAGTATTAACAGAAGCTGCAATTAGTGCAAAAATGGATATGCTTGAAGATCTTAAAGAAAACGTTGTAATAGGAAGAACTATTCCTGTTGGAACTGGACTATATAAAGATCAAAAAGTTAAATTCTCAGAAAATTAAAAAATAGGGCGTTTGCCCTATTATAAGAACTCTTATGGAAATTATCTACTTTTTTTTTATTTTTATTGCGATTGAACTTTTTGAAACTAACTGGCAAAAATCTAATACTTTATATGGACTAATTTATAATAATTTTTTAGCATATAAAAAAAATATATTTATATATTTTATTTTACACCTATCTTTTTTCTATTCACTTTATTTAGCTATTAGTTTGAATAATTTTGGATTCTTTATGAGTACAATAATTGTATTGAAATTTTTAGATATTAGTTTTAAATTAACACTTATGAAAAAGCTATCAAGTGGAAACAATATGGAGGATATTATACCTTTTAACATTGCTATATCACCAGTTTTAAGATATTTGAATGTTCTTATATATCCAATCTTATTCTTACTTTCTTCATCTTTATAATTAAAATTGTGTTAAAATCTAAAAAATTTTATAAAAGGAATATTTATGCAATATTTAGTAATCGCTTATGATAATGAAGGAGCAATAGATAGAAGATTAGAATCTAGAGATGCTCATATTGAAGGTACTAGAAAATTAATGAATGAGGGTAAAATATTAAATGCTGGTGCATTAATTGAAGAAGATGTAATGGTTGGATCGACTTTATTTGTTGATTTTGATACGGATGAAGAGATTGATGAATGGCTTTTAAATGAACCTTATGTAAAAAATAATGTTTGGAATATGGATGAATTCCAGATGGTTCCTATAAAAGTTCTACCAAAAAACTAAAAATTAACTCAAATAAGCTCTTTTTAGGGCTTATTATTTTGTTCCAATAATTGGAAAATCTAAATCTAAAAAACTTATATCATTTGAAACTATAGTTTTACATCTACTATTTAAAGCACAAAAATATTGTAAAGCATATTTATAATTCATATTTGTTTTTTTACAATATTCTAAAGTATCTTCTATGATATTTTCATTTTCTTCTACAACTTGCCATTTATCTGTATCATTATAAAAACATATCAATAAATTTGCTATTTTGTTAATAAAAGATTTATTTTTTGAATAATATAATATTTCTATCAATGATGAATTATTTACTACACAAATATTTTTATTATCTTTTAAAATATTTTTTATATATTCACAAGAATCATTAGTATCTTCTTTTGTAAATTTATCATAGATTATATAATCCATTAAAATATCAGTTGCAATAAAATATTTATTTTTCATAGTTATTTAAAGTAATTGTAAATTTAGCACCTTTAGTACTATTTATTACTTCTATTTTAGCATTTAATCTTGTTTCAACTAATGTTTTTGCTAATGCTAATCCAATACCACTACCAGATTTATTTTTTGTACTAAAATTTAAATCGAATATGGAGTTTAGATGTTCTTTGGGAATTCCTCCTCCATTATCTTCAATTATAATTTTGACTGTATTATCTGATGATTTTTCTGCAATTATCACTATTCTTCTATCTTCTTTTTTAAAATATTTTAACTGAAATATAGCATTTTCAAGTAATATCATAATAATATTTAGAAAACTAGTTTTATAGTTATAAAGTTCTATATTTTCAATATCTAAATTTACTTTTATATAATTTATTTCTAGTTCATTTTTTAAAATTCTAAGTAAAGTATCTATTTGTTCTTGAATGAAAAATCTTTCTTTTTCACTAGGATTTCTATAAAAATTATATATATCATTCATTGTATCTTTTAGAAATAAAATACTAGATTTTATATGGGGAATTATCTCTTTTGAAGTTTTTATATAATTTTTATTGTCAAGATTATATGTTGCTTCAAGTAATGTTACTTGAGAACCTATTTGAGCAATAGGATTTTTCCATTGATGAATCATATTTGCAACATTATTGCCAAGACTTGTAAATCTAGATTGTGAGATTATAAAATGTACTTGGTCATTTCTTTGTTTTTCTATATCTTTTAGCTTTGAATATAAAATTATTGTAAATAAAGATACATCAATTAGTGTAAGTAGTGGAATAAAAAGCCAAAAGTTTTCAAAATACTCAAAATTTCCAATTAAAATATATACTACATAAAATAGCAAGAGTATATAAATAATTAATACTATAAAATATTTTTTTGCATCTTTTTTACCTTTTCTATATGATAAAAAACTAGTAAATAATAAAGTAAATATAGAAAAATATGAGATATAGTTTGTATATATTACATTGTACCTAATATCTGGATATTTAAAAGAAAATGAGTAGTAAATTATTGTTAAAAGTACAAGTACTATTGATAAAATAATTAATTTAAAACTAAAAGACTCTTTTTTAGGTTTTAATACAAATAAATGAAAAATTAGTACTAAAAAGAGGGTAGTATATGCGAAAATCCAATTAAGTCCATTTAAAATATTTAGGTCAATATCTCTAAAATATTCATAAAAAATACCATTTGCAATCAGTTGATATATTGATGAAGATATTATAAAAATTACATAAAACAAAAAAGCTTTCTCTTTTATAGAAAAATATATAAATATATTATGAAAAGCTAGTACGAATATAGTTCCTATAAAAATACCCCATATAAGTGAACGAAAACTTAAAAGTTGTGTATAATTTGAGTTATTATAAATCTCCCAAATAACCGAAATACCACTATATGAGTTATGTTTTATAAAAAAGTCATAAGTAGAATTTTCTTCTAAATTCAAAACAAAAGCACTATTCCTTGTTTGAATTTCCCTATTCTTGATATCTCTATAATCACCCAATTCTATTTTTTTTAATAAGCTACCATCTTTTACAATATAAACATCAATTAAATCAACACCAGCTTTTATATTTTCAAAATAAACTTCTATATTTTGTAGAGATTTTATACTAAAAGAGCTCCAAATAGCTGATTTTGTAGCAGTATAATTAAATCTTGAAGTAAATTTAAACTCTTTATTTTTGATATCTTCAAAACCTAAATTAGAACTTTCATCTATAAATACTTTAGTATATTGTTCTAAATATACCTTATTAAAAGATGAGTTTTCTATAATAATCTCTGCAAATACAAAGTTTGAGAAGAGTATAAATATAAGTAATTTTTTTATCATTGTATTTTCAACATATATCCAAAATTTTTTTGATTTACAATTAAAGAGTTGTTCTTAAATTTCTTTTTTAATCTATAAATAATATTTTTTAAGGATATATCATCATAATAATCATCCTTGTTCAAAATATATAGTAATTCTTCTTTGGATACGATTTGATTTTTTTTATCTAATAAATATTCAAAAACTATTATTTCTAGTGCAGTTAGTTTAGTAAAAGTTTTATTTTGTATTAATTCTTTAGTTCTAAAATTATAAATAGTTTGATTATCTAATTTATATTTAAAAATAGAAGATTCATCAATTTGTTTTTCACATATCATTAAAACTTTAAGTAGTTTTTCATAAATTATTGGTTTTTCTAAGTACGAAGTGAGATTTAGAGGAATACATTTTAGAAGTTTATCTTTATCTGTATGGTTACTTAAAATTATTATAGGTATGTTAAAACTTCTCTCTCTCATTTTTTTTGAAAATTCATATCCATCCATATTTGGCATCTCATAATCTGTGATTATAAGATGAATAATATTTTCATCAAAAATTTTAAGAGCCTCTAAACCATCATTTGCTATAAAAACTTTATTAAAAATCATCCCTAATATTTTATTCATATTTGATTGTATTTTTAAATCATCTTCTACGAATAAGATATTAAAATTTTTAAGTTTTATCATATTTCCCCTTATTTTTTATAGCTTAAAAATTGTAACTAAAAATTTAAGAAAACTTTTTTTATTTGACTTTTCTACGACTTTAACGAAATATAATCAAATAAAATTTCAAAAGGAGAGTTATTAATATGAAAAAGGTATTTGAGTTTAGCTCAAGATTTCGTATATTAAAAGGTGGATTAATATCACTTGTAGTTGCTTCAAATTTATATGGAACACCAAGTGGAGGAACAGTAGTAAATGGTACAGCAACTATAAATCAAGTTGGAAATACAACAAATATAAATCAAAGTACAAATAAATCTATCATAAATTGGCAAAGTTTTAATATAGCAAATGGAGAAACAGTAAATTTTAATCAACCCAATTCTAACTCAATTACTTTAAATAGAGTTGTAGGTAGTGAAAAGTCTATTATAGATGGTGCATTGAATGCAAATGGACAAGTTTGGCTTATAAATAGTAATGGAATATTATTTGGCAAAAATGCAAAAGTAAATACTTCAGGTATTTTAGCCTCTACAAAAGATATTTTGAATGAAGATTTTTTAAATGGTAATTATAATTTTAAAGGAAATTCAAAAGTAACAATTTTAAATGAAGGAGAGATAAAATCTTTAGAAAAAACTTATGCAACGTTTATAGCAAATAGTGTTACAAATAAAGGGAAAATAGAAGTACATAAAGGAACTATACATTTAGTAGGAGCAAGTGATATAAATTTGACTTTAGATGATAATTCAAATATCTCTTTAAAAGTAAATAAAGGAGTACTTGATGCTCTTATAGAAAATGATAATTTAATTGTTGCAAATGGTGGAAATGTATATCTTACAACAAATGCAAAGAACGAATTACTTAAAGGTGTTGTAAATAATAGTGGGATTATAGAAGCAAATAGTATAGATAACTTAAAAAGTGAAGTTATAGTCTTTGCACATGGTGGAAAAGCAAATATAAGTGGAACTATAGAAGCAAAAAATGGATTTGTTGAAACAAGTGGAAAAAGTTTAAATGTGACTGATGGTGCAAAAATCACAACTGGAACTTGGCTAATAGACCCTGTAAATGTAACAATAGAATCAAATGGTGGAAGTAATCTAAGTGGAGAGAGTATAAGTGCAACTGCTATTCAATCTGCTCTACATGGTGGAAATGTAACAATTCAAGCTGATGAAAATATCTATGTAAATGAAACATTAACTATTCCTGTACTTAATATGATAACTTTAGAAGCTGGAGATAGTATATACATAAATGAAAATATTGATATTTATGGAGAACCAATGTTCCCTCCAAATATGCAGGGTATAAACTTGATTTCGGGAAATAGTATATACATAAATAAAAATATAAATGCTAATAGCGCTTCTATAAGATTAAATTATTCAAAAAATGTTGTAAATGGTAATTACTATTTTGGAAAAGATGGAAAAATCAATTTTATATATTATGGTAATACATTTAGTACAAAAAAAGGAAATAATAGTGAAATAAACTGGAGTATAATTTATAATCCAGTACAAGTAGAAAATATGAATAATAATAAATCTGGAAACTATGTTTTAGGAGTTGATATTGATTTAACTGGATTAAATTGGACACCAATAGGTGATAAAATAAATAAATTTACTGGAAGGTTTGATGGTTTAGGGCATACTATATCTAATTTAAAAATAGATACTTCTTCTAGTGAGAGAGGTTTATTTGGAGTTACAGAAAATGCAACAATAAAAAATATTGGATTAGAAGATGTAGATATTAAGGCTTCATCTCGTACTGGAGCGTTAATAGGAGATATGTATAATACAATAGTAGAAAATTCTTATTCTACAGGAAAAATATTTGCTGGGTCTGAATCTGGGGGATTAATTGGAAAAAATAATGCTGGAAAGATAATAAACTCTTATTCAAAAGTAGATGTAACAGCTGGATATATTAATTTAGGGGGATTAGCTGGATTTAACTCTGAAGGAGGTTTAATAGAAAATTCTTATTATATTGGGAAAGTAGTATCATATAATCAAATAGTAGGTGGTTTAGTTGGAGGAAATATTGGAAAAATAATAAATTCATATGCAATAGCAGATGTAAAAGGAAATAATAAGGTAGGTGGCTTAGTTGGATCTAACTATGCAGCAGGTTTAATAGAAAATTCCTATTCAAGTGGAAAAGTAGAAAGTAGTGGAATGAATAAAGGAGGATTAGTTGGTGATAATCTTGGGATAACTACACACTCTTTTTATAATAAAACAGTAAATCCAAATATGATTGATGAATCTAACTATGGAAAAACAACATCAGAACTTCAAAATATAAATACTTTTAAAAATGCTAGTTGGAATATATTTGAAGATAATGATTTAGAATTGGGAACACCAATCTTAAGAGATGGAAAATGGTATATAAATCCAAATCCTATAGTATCTTTGGCATATACTTTAGATACTCAAACAAAAACTTATAATGGACAGAATATATTTTTAAGTTCATTGTGGAATTCTTCAACTATTTTTGGAGTTGATTATGCTTCTTGGATACTTGGAACAGATTATAATTTTGTAGATAGTAATAACAATATTCTTACAAGCTATATCAATGCTGGAACATATAATAATATATTAATTCAAGTTTTAAAAAGTGGATATGAAACTGCAAACACTGGAAATAGTGTTGGAAGTTTAGTTATAAATAAAGCAGATTTATCTGTTATAGCATCAAGTGGTTCAAAAACTTATGATGGATTAGTTTATAATAGTGCTTTACAATATGATGGATTTGTAAATAATGAAAATCAAACAGTTTTAACTGGAATATTAAGTGGTAAAATATCAGAGAAAAATGCAGGAACATATACTACAAACTTAAGTGGATTGAATTCAGATAACTATAATATTTCATATACAAACGGAACATATACAATCAGCAAAAAAATTATCAATTTAGCAGTAGATAGTAAAAGTAAAAAACAAGGAGAAGAAAATCCACAATTAACTTATGTAGCAAATGGTTTAATAGATGGAGATACTTTAAATGTGATTTTACAAACAAATGCAACAACTACAAGTCCAGCTGGAACTTATAATATTTGGTTAGATTCTAGTGTAGAAAGTGTAAATAAGAATTATGATGTAAGTTATCAAGGTGCATATTTATTTGTTTTAGCACAAGTTGAGCCAAAACCACAACCTGAACCACAACCACAACCTGAACCACAACCTGAACCACAACCTGAACCACAACCAAATATGCAAAAAATAGTAGATAGTATAGATAGGATTACACATATAAATACTAGAGAATATCAATCTACAAATAACATACCAGATAAAGATAGTTCTAAAATAGATATAAATCAAAATGTAGAAGTGATAGCATTGAGTTCAAATCAAAATATTAGAATAATAGATGGTGGTATAAAAATGCCAGAAAATATTGCTATAGATATAAACTTAGATGAAAATGATAAATAAGGAAATTAAAATGATAAAAATAAATAAGATAATCAGTTTGTCAATATTTAGTAGTGTAATTCTACTAGGAGCAAATATACCAAATGTAAATAGTAGTACAATAGAAAGACAAATACAAGTACCAAAAGATGTACCTTTAAAAAATAAAAGTATATCTACTGTTGATACTTCAGAGATTAGTGATAGTATAAAAAGTGATAGTAGTTCTGAAACAATATTTATAAAAAAATTTCAAGTAAATGGTAATACAAAAATATCATCAGATGATATTTTAAATACTATAAAAGAATTTGAAAATCAAGATTTAACATTTAATCAAATTCAAGAAATTCTAAGTGTAGTTACAAAACTTTATAGAGATAAAGGTTATTTTGTAGCTAGATCTTATGTAGGTAAACAAGATATTGTTGAAAATGAAAATATATTAATTATTACAATATTAGAGGGTACTTATGGTAGTTTTAATATAGAAAATAACTCTTTAGTAGATAATAGTATCATTCAACAAATATTTGATAATACAAAAAAACAAACTGTTATTAATAGTAAAACTATTGAAAGATCTATGTTACTTATCAATGATAGAGCAGGTGTGAGAGTATCTAAAGCTCAAATAAGCCCAGGAGAACAAGTAGGAAGTAGTGATTTTAATATAGAAACACAAGGCCAACAAAGGATAGATGGTTATGTAGTACTTGATAATTATGGAAGTAGATATACAGGATATAATAGACTTCAAGCATTAGCGAATGTAAATAGCCCTTTTAATATTGGAGATAAATTAACTCTTTCTGGATTAGTTTCAAATGGAGCAGATTTGAGAAATGGAAGATTGGCTTATGAACTACCTTTAAATTCTTATGGATTAAAAGCAAATTTCTCATATAGTAGGATAGATTATAATTTGATAAAAGAGTATAAAAGTTCAAACTATGATGGCAATTCAAATATATATGAAGTAGGCTTATCTTATCCTATTCTTAGAACTACAGATGAATCTCTTTGGACAAGATTAAAATATTACCATAAAGATTTTAATGATTATGTATCAGATTTAAAATATGAAGATAAAAATATAAACTCTTTTGTTGCAAGTGTTGATTATGAAAAAAGTTACTTTTTAGGAGATTTACCTTCACGATTATTTGTAAATTTTAATTTTACATCAGGTAATTTATCTAGTCTAAATGCAGATGATGGAAATTATAATAAAATAGATACTTATATATCAAATGAAATAGTATTCAATGAAATTCTTTCTTTTAACTCTAATTTAACTGCACAAAAAGTATTAGGCAATAAGAATCTTGATGGTAGTGAAGATTTGTCTTTAGGTGGAGCTTATGCTGTTAAAGTATATCCAGATAGTGAACAAAGTGCAGATAATGGTTATATATTAAATTTTGAATTATTATCTAAACTACCTAGTATAAATTTTTATTCTCATAAAGTTGGCTTATTCTACGACATGGGAAATGTATATCAAGAGGTAAATACAGATTCAACATTTAAAAGAAAAACATTAAAAGATATAGGAATTGGATATTATGTAGGATATAAAGATTTTTTTGCAAAAGCTCAAATGGCATGGACATTAAATTCTGATCAAGTTCAAAGTGAAAATAGAGGTCATAAAAATAGTAAATTATTATTTCAAGCAGGAATCTTATTTTAGAGCTTAGAAGCTTTACTTCTTTCATATTTTTCAAAGAGAATTTTATAAAATATAATTACTCTCTTTGAGAAACTTTAATATTATAAATAAGTATATTTAAACAACAAAATAAAGTGATAAAAAAATTAAGAGATTTTATATATGGATGGGGTAGAAGGATTCGAACCTTCGAGTGACGGTACCAAAAACCGTTGCCTTACCGCTTGGCGATACCCCAGAAGGATTAAATAAAAGTGGAGCTGGTGAAGGGAGTCGAACCCCCGACCTGCTGATTACAAATCAGCTGCTCTAGCCAACTGAGCTACACCAGCACTTTTATATTATTTTTAATGGTGTCAAAAGAGAGACTTGAACTCTCGACCTCCGGCTTATGAGACCAGCGCTCTAGCCAGCTGAGCTACTTTGACATAAAAATTGAAATTTGGTTGCGGAAATAGGATTTGAACCTATGACCTTCGGGTTATGAGCCCGACGAGCTACCTAGCTGCTCTATTCCGCGATAAATAAAAGAACGCACTTTATAAAAAAGTGGAGCGGGAGACGAGACTCGAACTCGCGACAGTCTGCTTGGAAGGCAGAAGCTCTAGCCAACTGAGCTACTCCCGCATAAACTTTAAAACTTTTCAATTTTAAGGTTGGAATTATACTGAAAAAATATTAAATTGAACTTAATATCTTTAAAGTTAACTGGTGGGTCGTGAAGGACTCGAACCTTCGACCACTCGGTTATGAGCCGAGTGCTCTAACCAGCTGAGCTAACGACCCAGTGGCGGACAGTGAGGGATTTGAACCCTCGGTACCGTTACCAGTACGTCTCCTTAGCAGGGAGGTGGTTTCAGCCAACTCACCCAACTGTCCTTTCTAATCTTATATTCATAAAATCAGGACGGGAATTATAATAGTCTATGACTTAAAACACCCTTAAAATTTATGAATATTAGATATTTTCTAGAATTTTTTTAACAATTTCTTGTGGATTCTCACTTTTATATATAGGTCTTCCCACTACAATAAAATCTACAGCATTATCTTTTGAGAATTTTATATCTGCAACTCTTTTTTGATCCCCACTATCTTCTCCAAATGGACGAATACCAGGACAAAGTGTAATAAACTCTTTTGAAGTGTTATTTTTGATATCGAGGCTTTCAAAAGCAGAACAAACAACTCCATCAAGTCCAGCTTCAAATGTAGCTTTTGCAAATTTTCTTGCTTTTTCATCTATATCTTCATTATATATTGTTTTAAAGCTTTCATTATCAAAAGAAGTAAGAGCTGTAACAGCTAATACCAAAGGACGATTTGGTATATCTTTGATTCTATCCATAACTGATTTCATAGCATGGCTTCCTGCACTTGCATGAACGTTGAACATATCAACAATTCCAAAATTAGATATATCTTGAGCTGCATCTGCCATAGTATTTGGAATATCGTATAGTTTTAAATCTAAAAATATTTTAAAATTTGGATTTATAGCTTTTAAATCTTCTAAAAATTTTTTTCCATCTCTTAAATATGTTCTAAATCCTACTTTTAACCATACATCAAAATCTTTTATTTTTTCTACAAGAGCTAGATTTTCTTTTGAACTTTCCAAATCTAAAGATACACAAAGTTTCATATCTTTTTTCATCTTAAGCCTTTTTTACTTGATCTAAAATTGCATTTACAAATTTTGGTGCACCATCACTTGCTAATCTTTTTGATAATTCAATAGCTTCATTAATAATAACTGCTTTTGGTAAGTTTTCAAATAAAATTTCATAAATAGCAAGTCTTAAAATAGATTTTTCAACAGAACCTATATCTTCTAAGTTTCCTTGCGTTATGAAAGCTTTTATTTGATCATCAATTGTACTTAAATTGTTAATTGTTCCATTAAATAAATTTAAAGCAAATTCTTTTTGATTATTTCTTATTTTTTTTTCTTCTAAAAGTTCATCAACAAATTTTGATATTTCATTATTCCCTAAATCATATGCATATAATAGTCCAATTACTGACTCTCTTGCTTGTGTTCTTGTTGCCAAATTATTTTCCCATTTCGTTATATAAATCTAGCATTTCAATGATTGTAATCATAGCTTCAGCACCTTTGTTTCCAACTTTTGAACCAGCTCTTTCAATTGCTTGTTCTATTGAATCAGTTGTTAAAACTCCATTTGATACAGGCTTTCCATATTTTAAAGCAACAGTTGCTATACCTTTTGTAGCTTCTGCACTGATGTAATCAAAATGTGGAGTTGCACCTCTAATTACTGCTCCCACACAACAAACAGCATCATATTTTCCACTTGATAATGCTTTTTCTAGAGCAAAAGGAATTTCAAAAGCACCTGGAACTAAAATTAAATCTAAATTATCATCATTCCCCCCATGTCTTTTGAAAGCATCACGTGCTCCTTCAACTAATCTATCAGTTATAATATGATTAAATCTACCATTTATAATCGCAATTTTTTCGTTTCCTTTTAGTCTTAAAACACCTTCTATTATTTTCATTTATTTCTCCGAGATTGTTTTCAATAAGTAGTGATTATACAAAAAGTGGGCTTAATATTTAAATTACTATTATTGTATAGATATCTTATCTTGCAATTCACTTAAACTAAAATTCATAAAAATTCTTATACCATTGAATAATACTAAAAATAAATATAGGATTTTTTATGGATTTTAATAAAATAAATCATCAATCAGTTACAGATAAACCAGGAGAAAGTGCATTATTTATTGTTTATAATGTTTTATATAATAAAGATACAAACGAAAAGATTAAAGATTTATGTAGTAATTTTGCAGCTATTATAAGAAGTATGAAAGGAAGATACCCTGAACTTGAAATAAGTGGAATTGTTGGATTTGGAAGTAATGCTTGGAATAAACTTTTCCCTAAATTTGATAAACCAAAAGAATTAGAAGTTTTTAAAGAAATTAGAGGAGAAAAGCATATTGCTCCATCAACAAAGGGGGATCTGTTTTTTCATATTCGTGCAAAAAGAGTAGCTGCTTGTTATGAAATTGCTTCGATTTTAAATGAAAAACTTTCTGGAGTTGTTGAACATATAGATGAAGTTCATGGATTTAGATATTTTGATGGACGATCTATTATTGGATTTGTTGATGGAACTGAGAATCCAGAAAACTTAGAGGCTCTAAGCTCTGCTATAATAGGTGATAATGATAAAAAGTTTAAAGGAGGAAGTTATGCTTTTGTTCAAAAATATCTTCATGATATGTCTAAATGGAATTCTCTTTCTACAAATGAACAAGAAAAAGTAATTGGAAGAAAAAAGTTTAATGATGTAGAATTAAGTGATGAAGAAAAACCAAAAAATGCCCATAATGCTGTTACAAATATTGAAGATAAAGATGGAAATGAGCTTAAAATAGTTCGTGCAAACATGCCATTTTCAAATCCAAGTAAGAATGAGTTTGGTACTTATTTTATTGGATATGCAAGTACATTTACAACAACAAAAAAAATGCTTGAGAATATGTTTATTGGTGAGCCTATTGGAAATTACGATAGGTTACTAGACTTTAGTACAGCAGTTACAGGAACATTGTTTTTTATACCAACATTTGATTTACTTGAAGAACTAGCAGAAGAATTATAAAAATGTAAATTTGTAAGTCTTTTAAATCATAAGACTTACAAATTCTTAAACAAAATGAACTAAATTTTTAAAGCATCTTTTATAGAAAAGATTTCATTTATAGTTTTATATAAAGTATCAATATGTAGCATATTTGGACCATCACTTTTAGCTATAGTTGGGTCTATATGTGTCTCAAAGAAAAAACCATCTACGCCAACACTTGCAGCAGCTCTTGCCATATATGGAACAAATGAACTATTCCCTCCTGTTGTTCCCCCAGTACTTGGAATTTGTACACTATGAGTTGCATCAAAAATAACTGGAGCATATTGTCTTAATAGTAATAAGTTTCTCATATCTACAACTAAAGCACCATAACCAAAAGTATTTCCTCTTTCACAAAGCCAAACTCCAGCTTTATCACTATTTTCATAAGTTACTTCTGTTATTCCTCTAGTATTTAATACTTTTTCAACTGGATGTTTCATAGCATCTGCTGCTAGAAATTGTCCTTTTTTGATATTTATTTTTGCAGGTGTTTTTGCAGCAGCTACAAGCAAATCAGTTTGTCTACATAAAAATGCTGGAATTTGAAGTATATCCATCACTTCACCAGCAGGCTTTGCTTGATATGATTCATGAATATCTGTTACAACTTTATATCCAAATTCTTTTTTAATTCTTTCAAAAATTTTTAAACCTTCATCAAGTCCTGGTCCTCTAAATGAGCTTAAGCTTGTTCTATTTGCTTTATCAAAACTTGCTTTAAAATAAAAATCAATTCTTTTATCCTCACTTAAAGGTTTTAATTTCTCAGCTATTTTTAAAACTGTATCCATATCTTCTAAAACACAAGGTCCTGTCATAACTACCATATAAATTCCTTTTAATTAATAGGTTTCTAATTAAGATTAATAGAAACCACTCATATTAAACTACTTCAAGAATGAAGCCTATTTTGTGGAATTATCATTTTTTACTTACTAAAATTCCACTAATTACAATTAATATTATACCTAAAACTATTATAAATGATGGAAAACTATCTCCTATAAATAGTCCCAAAATTATAGAAAAAACAATATTGCTATACGAAATAGTTCCTACAATTCCAGCTTTTGCAAAAGAGTATGCTTTTGTCATATATATTTGTGCATAAGTTGAAAAAAGTCCTAATAATATTATAATAATCCAATCACTATTTTTAGGAACTACAAATTCTCCTAGCATAAAATCTAAGCTAGGATTTGTATAAAATTCACTAATTATCATTAAAACTAATGGACAAATAGTTCCCATAGCCATAAAAGATAAAACTATTGCTCTTCCATCATAGTATTTTCTAAGTTCTCTTATAGAAGTGTAAGCTAGTGCTGCTCCAACTCCTGATAAAATACCTAAATAATCAGTTTTTTCTAAACTACTTCCATTAAATTCTGTTATAAATAATATACCAATAAATCCAATAAATACTCCAATCCAACCTTTAAAACCAAGCTCCTCTTTTAGAAAAAAGTAAGCTAGCAAAGCTGTAAAGATTGTAGAAGTTTTTGAAAATGTCATAGCTTCTCCAAGTGGAATATTAGCTATATTATAAAAGAAAAAAAGTAGAGATATAAATCCTATTGTTCCTCTAAAAATAAGTAACCAGAATTTCCCACCAACTTGTTTTAATGGAGAATTATAAATAGAATAAAGTATTATAAAAACTCCAAAAACATTTCTAAAAAATACTACTTCAATTGTTGATAAACTATCACTTAGCTCTTTAGCTGTAACTCCCATAAGAGCAAATAAAAATGAAGCAAGAAGCATATATTTTATAGCTTTATTTACATTTTCTTCCAAATTCATTCCTTCTTTAAAAAAGTTAGTATTATAGTAAGATTACTAAAATAAAGCAATTTTTAGATAATATAAACTCTATTTTAAACTCTATTTTTAGGAAATCTATGGAATATTTAAAGATTATTGGAAATAAAAAAATATCTGGTGATGTTAGTATCTCTGGAGCAAAAAACGCAGCATTGCCATTGATAGCAAGTACAATTTTAGGAAAAAATAAAATCACTATAAACAATTTACCAAATGTTGCTGATATAAATACTTTTTTAAAGCTTATATCAAAGCTTGGTGGAACTTTTCAAAAAGATAAAAATAGTGCTATTATTGATACAAGTAGTATAGATAATACAACAGCAACATATGATATTGTAAAAACCATGAGAGCTTCTATTCTAGTTTTAGGTCCATTGTTAGCAAGATTTGGACACTGTGAAGTTTCACTTCCTGGTGGTTGTGCAATAGGACAAAGACCAGTTGATTTACATTTAAAAGCATTAGAACAAATGGGAGCAAATATTGAGATATTGCAAGGATATATAAAAGCAACGGCACCTGAAGGTTTAAAAGGTGCAAAAATAGTATTTGACAAAGTAACTGTGGGTGGAACTGAAAATATAGTTATGGCAGCAGCACTTGCAAATGGTGTAACAACAATTATTAATGCAGCAAAAGAGCCTGAAATAGTACAACTTTGTGAAGTAATAGCAAATTCAGGGGTAAAAATAGATGGTATTGGGACTTCAAAAATAGTAATTGAAGGAACAAATAGAAAGTTACTCGAGATGAAACCATTTGCAGTAATTCCCGACAGAATTGAAGCTGGAACTTATATGTGTGCAGCTGCTATTACTAATCAGAAATTGACTATTAGTAATATTGTTCCTGCACATCTTGAAGCAGTAATTTCAAAACTTGAAGAGATGAATTTTGAAATTTTACAAACTGAGAATAGTCTAACAATATTGCCTACACAAGAAATAAAACCTGTAAATATAATAACTACTGAATATCCAGGTTTTCCAACAGATATGCAAGCCCAATTTATGGCATTATCAACTCAAGCAAATGGAACTAGCACAATTGATGAAAGATTATTTGAAAATAGATTTATGCATGTTAGTGAACTATTAAGACTTGGTGCAGAAATACACTTAAATGGTAATATAGCTACTATTATAGGTAAAAAGGATAGTTTAAGTGGAACAGATGTAATGGCAACAGATTTAAGAGCATCTTCTGCTTTAGTTCTAGCTGCTCTTGTAGCTAAAGGTGAAACAAATATACATAGAATATATCACTTAGATAGAGGATATGAAAATTTAGAAGAAAAATTAAGTAATATTGGTGCAGATGTTAGAAGGTTAAAAGATAACTGATGTTAGATAAATTAAAGAATTTACTATTTCAAGAAGATGATAAAAAAAATAATAAATTTGATATTTTTTTAGGTTTATTAGATTCTTATTTAAAAAGAGAACATCCAAAGATTAAATTTGATTTATCTATTATTGATGAGATTTTAAAAGAAGAAAATTTTAAAATTAGAAAAACTCTTTTTATAGATGAGGTAGTCCGACAGTTCCTTGATTTTGAATATTTAAAAAAGACTCAAGAGTCTGTAAAAAAAGAGCTTCTTTGGAATGGATATGGAATAAATTCTATTCCAAATTTAAAAAAACCACAAGATTTTTTGAGAAGAAAAGAGGTTGCTTTCTTTAGGGATAAAGGGACTTGTAATAGATGTGGAAATAAAATGGATAAATTAAGTGATGCCCACACACTTTTAATATTAGAAGCAGAAAATGGTGGTGGATATAATCTTGAAAATATAGCTATTTTATGCTTTGACTGTCACAAAATATTAACAAATGAAAGTAGAAATATTTTTGAAATACCTTTAAAAATAAGAGATGAGTTATATAATTTTGTTTAATTCTTTAGTATTTAATCTATGACAAAATTTTACACCATATAAATATATTATCCATGAAATATAAATCCATAAAAATGAAAATAGAAGAGTAGATAAAGAACCATAAATCGTTGAATAAGTTTTATTATAAACTATATAATATACAAAAAGATTTTTTGTAATACTCAATACACTTAAAGTTAAAAATGATGAAATCATTGCAGATTTTGATGATATTTTTTTATTTACACTTAGTTTAAATAATAGAAAAAATATACTCCAAGTAAATAAAAAGAATAAAAAACTTTTAAATAAACTACTATTATGAAGTGATAAAAGTGTATTTAAAAATATAAAAATTGCTGGAAAAACTATAAAAAATATTGTATAAATAAAAAATGATTTATATATAGCTCTTCTTTTTGCATTATGGATTTTATTTATAATATAATCATAATCTTTAAAAAACATAATATATACAAAGAGCATATAAAAAATCCCTATAAAACCTAGTTTATTAGAATTTGAAATATAGTTTTTTAAAGTACTTATAATTTCTTCAGAGTGAGTTGGATTTAGAAAATTTAATAAAAAGTTTGTAAAAGTATCTAAATAAGCATCAAACTCTGGAAACTTTGAAATTATTGCAATTCCTAAAGCTATTATTGGCAATATAGAAAATATAGTGAAAAAACTAAGACTAGCTGCAAAATAGGTAGTATCGTCATTGAAAAATGATTCAATACTATCTATGATTTTTCTAAAAATAGTTTTTTCTTGCAAAACTATAATCCCATTTTAAATGGATTTAAAATGTTGTTTGGGTCAAAAGCTTTTTTGATATTTCTAAATAGATTCATTTCAGCTTCTGTAAATGCAATATTCATAAATGGAGCTTTTGATATACCAATACCATGTTCACCACTTAAAGTTCCACCCATATCAACAACAAGTTGGAAAATTTCTTCTATAGCCTTATGCCCATCTTCCATCTCTTTTTCATTTGTTTTATCTTTTACCATAACATTTACGTGAATATTGCCATCTCCAGCATGTCCAAAACAAGGAACTTGGAAACCATATTTCTCACCAATTTTATAAATTTCATCAAGAGCAACTGGTAGTTTACTTCTTGGAACTGAAATATCTTCGTTTAGTTTTTTTGTTCCAAAAACCATAGTTGCAGGGCTTGCATTTCGTCTTGCAAACCATAATTTTTTACCTTCTTCATCATCTTTTGCTTCTATAAAATCAATAGAGCCATTTTCGCTAAAAGACGCTTTTAAAATATTTAGTTGTTCATCAATTTCGGCAATACTA
The DNA here is from genome assembly GCF_013201625.1 of Aliarcobacter lanthieri. Classification (NCBI taxonomy): domain Bacteria; kingdom Pseudomonadati; phylum Campylobacterota; class Epsilonproteobacteria; order Campylobacterales; family Arcobacteraceae; genus Aliarcobacter; species Aliarcobacter lanthieri. The sequence goes on along the minus strand of NZ_CP053839.1, from coordinate 1,766,308 downwards.
CTTGCATCTACATCCCCAATTAAAATACCACCTGCATTTTCTGGTAATTCTATATGTGGAAACTTCTGTTTTAAAGCTTTTATTACTAAAGCATCTAGAAATTCCATAGCAACTGGATTTGCTCCACTTGCTAGTGATTTAAATACCGCAGTCATTGCACTATTTACACTAGGAAAAACTCCCATATAAGTTTTTTTAAACTTTGGTTTTGGAATAAGTTTTAAAGTAATTTCAGTAATAACTGCAAGTGTTCCTTCACTTGCTATTAAAATACCAGCTGTGTTATATCCTGCTACATCTTTAATTGTTTTTTTACCTGCAACAATAATATCCCCATTTGGTAATACTGCTCGTAAAGCCATAACATAGTCTTTTGTAATACCATATTTTGCGGCTCTCATACCACCTGCATTTTCACTTACATTCCCACCTAATGTTGAATATTCTTCACTTGCTGGATCTGGAGGATAAAAAAGTCCTACTTCTTCAACAGCTTTTTGAAACTGCATATTTATAAGTCCTGGTTGTACAACTCCAACCATATTTTGCATATCAATTTCTAAAAGTTTATTCATATGTCTTTCTAAACTTAATATTATTCCACCATTTGAAGGTAATGCTCCTCCAGTAAATCCACTTCCTGCTCCTCTTGGAACTATTATGATTTTATGTTCATTACAATATTTTAAAATATCACTTACATCTTGTTCATGTCGTGGAAAAACAACAGCATCTGGTTCAAATCTATTTTTTGTTGCATCGTAACAAAAAGCAATTAAATGAGCTTTATCACTTTTTACATTATCTTCACCAACAATAGATGTAAAATAATCTAAATGTTTTTTTTCAATCATTATTTTATTCCTAAAATACTTTTATAGTAGTTATCATAGTTTGAACTATCTATACTATCATCTTTTAAGCCTAAAGCTTCAGATACAAAAGGGATATTTTTAAAATCAATTAAAGGACCTTTTATCTCTTCTACCCTTGTAAAGAATGGCATTTGTTTTTCATTTGAAGCATAAGGAAAACTATATGAATCTAAAATTGAAAATGTTTTTGCATCTAAAATATATATTTTTTTAGCTACAACAAAAAATATTGTTCCTAAATTTTGATCAATTGAAAATTTCTGGAAATCTTCTTTTTTTGGAAGAGGTTGATTATCAAATTTTAATGTAGCTCCAAAGATATCTGGATGTATAAAGTTGTTTTGTGCAAAATCTTCTCTTACTGCTTGGTAGCTATTGAAATCTGGAGCAATTAATAATGATTGATCATACATATAATTTAAAATAATAACATCACCATTTTCAATTGTTCTATTTGTTGTTGGAATAGCATCTTGTTTTAAATCGTCAAAAGGAAAATATTCAACAACAGAAGAATTATCATTTGAACTTACAACTTTTGCATTTGATACTATTAGTCTTTTATCATTGTCATAAATATGAACTACAATTCCAGATTGACCAACTAATAAATTTCCTACTGCAATAACACTTTTATTATCATTTAAATTCTCAACTTTTGCACCAATTGGTTGTATTGAAAATTCATTTTTACCACTATCAAGTTTTGAAGCATAGTTTCCACTACTCAAACCTTTTTTAGTATTTTTGTAAAAATAATATGAGTAGCTTAGTTTTCCTTGATCGATAGTTACTTTTATATCTAAAGTATTCCAACCATCTTTTTTCATATCATCAACAGTTACTTTTCCAGCACAAAAACCACCTTCAAGTTTTGCATTTTCAATTTGTGAAGGATTATCTAAACCATTTTTATAACAAATAGTTTCTAACGCAGATAAATTTAGTGTAAATACACTAAGACAAGCAAAAAACAAACTTTTTTTAAACATTTTTTTCCTTTTTTAAATTTGAGCTTGAAGCTCTTCTAATTTTTTTCTAACTTCATCAACATGTAAAATTTCTATTTTTTCACCTTTTACACTTTTAGTCTTTCTTACACTTACTTTATCCCAAATAGCAGCTATTTCACCTTTTGGATTTATTATAAAAGTAGTTCTTACAACTCCCATAAATTCTTTGCCCATAAATTTTTTTAGTTGCCAAACACCATAATCTTGACATATTTGTTTATCAACATCTGCCAAAAGAGTAATACCTAAATCATATTTTTCTATAAATTTTCTATGTTTTTCACTATCATCTGGACTTACTCCTATAATTGTTGCATTTAAATTATCAAATAAAAACTGATTATTAGTAAAATCACATGCTTGTGTTGTACAACCTGGAGTTAAATCTTTAGGATAAAAATATAAAACAATCCAACTACCAATAATATCTCTTAAACAAATTTCTGTATCATCTTGATTAAAAGCACAAAAACTTGGTGCTTTATTTCCAACTTTTAACATATAATTCTCCTTTATTTTATTGCTATAAAAAGAGCAAAATTTACCCATTTGAAAACTGTTTCACAATGCTTAAATCCAGCATCTTTTATCATTCTTTTATTCTCATCTTCAGTGTAAGGTATAAGTACATTTTCTAAAGCTTCTCTTTTTTGAGAAATTTCAAATTCACTATATCCTTGAGTTTTTTTAAAACTATAATATTCATCTATAAATTGTTTATTTAAAAAACTATTTTGTGAAACTAATTTTTCACTAAATATAAAAACTCCATTATCTTCTAAACTATCATAAATCTTCTTTACTAACTTTTCTCTATTTAATGGACGAATAAATTGTAAAGTATAGTTTGAAAGAACAACTTTAGCATCTTTTAAATCAACATCAAAAATATCAGCATTTAAGAACTCTATTTCAACTCCAAATGCCTTTGATTTTTTACTAGCACGTTCTAACATAGCTTTTGAGTTATCAATTCCAACTAAACTTAGATTATATTGGCTACTTTTACTAAGTTCAATTAAAGTAGAAGCAGTTGAACAACCCAAATCATAAACTTTAGAATTCTCTTCTAAAAAGTTATTCGCAAAAGATATAGATAGTTTTTGCATTTGTTTATAAAAAGGAACAGATCTATTTAGCATATCATCAAATACACTAGCTACTTCTTCATCAAACTCAAACTGTTTTGAAATTGTTTTATTAAATACTTTATCTATCATCTTAATATTTTATCTAAAATTTAATAAAAATATTTTTTTGCAATATTTATATCTTCTAGAATTTGATTTTTTAGTTCTAAAAAGCTACTAAATTTTTTATTTTGTCTTATTTGTTTTATAAATTTTATTTGAATTATTTCATCTTTTACTTCCAAATCATCTATATTTAAAATATGACTTTCTACTGCAAAATTTCCATCAGTTGTTTCTCTATGACCTAAAAATGAAATAGAATTATATTCATAATTATTAACTACAGTTTTTGTTATATAAACTCCACTTTGTGGAAGTAAAAATTCTGCTACATTTAAATTTATAGTTGCTACAAACTCTTTTTTACCAATTCCTTGACCAACTATATGTTTTCCATATATTTTGTACTCTTTCCCTAAAAAATTGTTTGCTTTTTCAATATCCCCATTTAATAAAAATTCTCTAATATATCTTGAATGTACTGGAAAATTATCTAATTTAATTTCAGAAACTATTACTACCTCTCCATCAAAAACTTTTTTTAAATCATTTACAGTACAGGTTCTATCCTTTCCAAAGCAAAAGTCAAAACCAACAATAATTTTTTTTAAATTTTTAAAATCATTTTTTAAAAGTTTTATAAATTCTACTCCATTTAATTCTTTTATATTTTTTAAATCATAATAAAAAATAGGGAAAGGTGTATATTCTTGACGATAATTTTTTGGAGTTAAAGTTGCATAACCAGTTTCTATACTTATGATTGCTCCATCTTTTGTTAAATTATTAAATAATTGTTGATGAGCAATATGCATACCATCAAATCCACCAATTGCTATAGAATCTATATTATCTTTATTTACTAAAATAGAAGAACTCCTCTTCATTTCCTTCTTTTCCTTGAAGTTTACTTACATTATTAAATTTTAATTTCCAACCTAAATTAAAAGTAAATGCTAAAAAATCATCTTTTACTTTTTGTATGGCTTGAATATCTTTAACAACGCCTTTTTTATCCCTTTTTACATTTGTTCCCACTTCAAATTGTGGTTTAAAAAGAATTACAATTTCTTTAAATTGGAGTGAATTTATAGCATTTATAATATTTAAAATAGATATAAAAGATACATCACATGTTACAATGTCAAAACAAATATCATTTTTAAAATCTCTAATATCACAATTTTCAAAAAATTCAATTCGATTATCATTTTTTATTCTTTGATGAAGTTGATTACTTCCTACATCTACACAAACTACTTTTGAAACTTTATTTTCTAATAAAATTTGAGTAAATCCACCAGTACTACTCCCAATATCAAGGGCTATTTTATGATTTAGATCTAGTTTTAAATCATCTAAAAAGTATTTTAGTTTATAAGCTGCTCTTGAAACATAAAAATCTTCTTCTAATAACTCTACAATATCATTAGAATTTACTATGTATGATGGCTTTGTTAAAATTTTATTATTACATTTTACTTTATTTGATTTAATAAGTTCACATGCTTTATTACGACTTTGAATATCAAAGTTATTAGTTAAGTATAGGTCCAATCTCATTTATTTTTAAATTCATCTACTAATCTTAAACTTTCATCAGTAGAAATAGATTTAAATTCAGTAGTATTTTGACCTTTTATAAAACTTTCAATAGATTCTTTATCTAAGTTTACTGTTTTACCTGTAACTTCATAAATTGCTGCTTGCAAATCAGCTTTTTGATTTGCTAAGACTTCTTCTATATTTTGTGGGACATGTCCACTTTCTGCTCTTTTCTTTTGCAATTCTTCAAATTTATTATTAATTAATTCTAATTCATCCTTCGTAAATCCAGTTCTTGCAATATAATCTATATTTTCTAGAAGATTTTCTTGCTCTTGCTGTTTTGCTTTTTCTTTTTGCTTATTTTCCATGAATAAATCAAATTTATCTTTGTTCTCTTTTTTATTTGTAGAATCAATATTGTAAAGATCTGAGTCTAAAACATTATTTGAATTATTTGAAATTTGCATAATATACCCCTATCAAAATTATTAAAAAATTATAACAATATTAACTTAAATCTTATAATAGTTATCCACTCTTAACTTTAAATATTATAAAATCATTTGAATTTTAGGCATAGGTATAAAAATATAAGATGAAATTTGTACAATATGAATTTAGTGCAACGATTGAAGAAAAAAAATCAAAATTTATAGCTTATTTGGTTCCATATTTAGATTTTGAAAAAACTATGCAAAGATTAAGAACTGAACATATAAAAGCTGTACATTTTGTATATGCTTATAGATATTTAAATGAGTTTGAACAAATTGTAGAAAACTCTAGTGATGATGGAGAACCAAGAGGAACAAGTGGAAAACCATCACTTTCTGTTTTAAATGGTTCAGAAATTATAAATAGTGCAGTAATAATTGTACGATATTTTGGTGGTACAAAGTTAGGGACAGGTGGGCTTGTAAGAGCATATTCTGATAGTGTAAACGAAGTTATAAAAATATCAGAGTTTAAAACTTATAAAAAGTTAATATCAAATATATTAGAGTGCGAATATAGTATTCTAGGACAATTAGAATATATATTGAATCAACACAATATTAGAATAACAAATAAAGATTTTAGTACAAATGTGAAATTAACAATCGAACTTTCCAAAGAAGAATTTGATAACATTTTTTCTTTACTTCCAAGAGAAATTAAGATATACTAATTATCATTTATCTTATTAATTGAGGAGCTTTTATGATAGGGGTGCTAAAGGCTTTTTTGATCTTTTTTATTTTAACAAATGTTTATTCAAGTGATAAAATAAATATAAACTTTTCGAATCTAAATATAAACGAATTTATAAAAATTACTTCTAAAATACTTAATAAAGACATATTAATATCTGAAAATCTTGATATGAAAGTAAATTTTATCTCAAATAGAAGTTTGAATAAATATGAACTTTTAAATATTTTAAAAATCACTTTAGATGATAATGGGTATATTTTAGAAGACATGGGAAGTTTTTTTAGAGTAGGAAAGATTAAAGAGCAAAAAAGAGAGTCTTATTCAACAAAAATATATGAATTAAAAAATGTTGATGGTGAGAATATATTAAAGATATTAACAACTTTAGTAGATAAAAATATTTTTGAAAATGAACATTCAAAACCAGTTGTCACTTTAGATAGTGAATCTAACTCAATAATTTTAATGGGAGTTGAAACTGAATTAAATAAACTTATAACTTTTTTAGATGATATAGATAAACAAAAAGCTCAAGTATATATTCAAGCTAAAATTATAGAAGTAAATAATGAACTTGTCAATAAAATAGGTCTATCTTATGGTATTTTAAAAGCCAATTCTTCAAGTGATGGAATTTTAGCTATTTCTACAAATTTAAATGGTGGTTCAAATGCATTAGATAATGCAATATCATTGCTTGGAATAGATATAAAAAATTTAAATTTAAAATCTGGAATAGCTTTAGGTGCTAGTTTAAATTTATTAAGGCAACAAGGGGCTGTTGATATAGTTTCAGAACCATCAATTTTAGCTATCAATAATAAAGAAAGTTTTATCTATGTTGGAGAAAAAATATCTGTTCAAACTTCAAGTAGCATAACAGATGGAGGGACAGAAAGAACAAATTATCAAAGAGAAGATGTTGGACTTACTTTAAAAGTAAAACCAAGAGTTGCAAGTGATGAAAAAGTATCATTAGAAATAAGTGCTTTACTTGAAGGTGTAAAATTAAGATCAGTTGGAGTAGGGGATAATCCTGATACTCACAAAAAAGAGATAAATACAACAGCTATATTAAATAATGGTGAGAGTGTAATAATTGGTGGATTAATAGAAAATAAAAGTGAGAATGTAGAAGAAAAAATTCCAGTTTTAGGTGATATTCCAGTTGTTGGTAATCTTTTCAAAAATGAAACAAATATAAATAGAAAAAATAATTTAGTTATTATTGTGACTCCTTATCTAGTTCCAAAAAATAAAGATTTAACATACATAAGAGATAAATTAACCGAACTTAAAAACTTAGAAGATAGGTATTTAGAAGAGTCTTTAAAATATTTAGATAAAAGTGAAAAAGTTGTTGTACTAGATAAAGAAGATAAGATAGACTCAAAATCTTTACATGAAAAACGAATAAAAGAGTTTTTTGAACAGCACTCAAACAATGGTTTTTAGATAATTTTGGTAAAATTGCTAAAAATAAAAGGAAAAGCTATAAAGAAGTTTAGAAAAGTACATATAGAAATTACAAATATTTGTAATTTAAAATGTACATTTTGCCCACCCAAATCTCTTCCCAATAAAACTATGGATTTAGAGTTATTTTCTAGAATAAATCAAGAATTAAAAGAATTTACAAATGAATTAGCGTATCATATAGTAGGTGATCCTTTAGTTTTGTCAAACTTAAATAATTTTTTGGATATTAGTAAAAATAATAGTTTGAAAGTAAATATTACAACAACTGCTAATAATATTTCAAAAAAGCATTATGAAACATTATTGAATGATGCTATCAAACAGATAAATTTCTCTATAAACTCATATAATGCAAATTCTCATAAAAAAAGTTTATCTGAGTATTTAAGTCCAATTATAGAATTTGTAAAATATGCACAGAAAGAAATTCATGAATATTTTATAAATTTTAGAATTTGGAATTTAGATGAAGAAAAAAGTGCAAAAGAATTTAATAAAAAAGTTTTTGATATATTGAATAAAGAGTTTAATTTATGTTTAAATATAGATAATATTTATAAGGAAAAACCAAAAAATATTAGAATTGCAAGAAAAACTTTTATAAACTTTGATGAATATTTTAATTGGCCAAGTTTGCAAAATGAATTTGTTTCAAAAACTGGATTTTGTTATGGACTTGATTCACATTTTGGTATATTAGCTTCAGGAGATATTGTCCCTTGCTGTTTAGATAAAGATGCTAAGATGAATTTAGGAAATATTAAAAATAGTTCTATTAAAGATATTTTAAATTCGCAAAGGGCTAAAGATATTAAAAGTGGATTTAAAAAAAATATTTTAGTAGAGGAACTTTGTCAAAAGTGTGAATATAGAACAAGATTTGAAAAGGATAAATATGAATGAAACAGAAATTATATTAAAAAGTGTAAAAGATTTTTTTAATTCAAAAATGCTAAAAATAGCTTTAATTCCTTTGATTGTTTCAATGATTATTTTATATTTAATATTTTTTGGAATGGCAAGTTTTGGAATAGAAACTTTAAGAACTATTGCTCAAACTGCACAAGAAGGTGGAGAAGTTATTATTGATGAAAGTTCACCATTTTATGCAGTTTGGTTTATCTATTTTATTGTATTCTTATTTAAATACTCTATAACTTCTTGGTTAGCTGGTATATTATTTTACACAATAGGAACTATTTTTGTATTTCATATTTCAGTTATTTTAACACTTTTTATTATTGGATTTTTAACTCCAATGATTGTTGATAATTTACATAAGAAAGATTATGCATATTTGAAATTAAAACCATTTGGAAATGTAACAAATGCTATAATAAATGCTGTTAAATCAGTATTTGTAATGATTTTATTATATATTTTGTTTATTCCTTTATATTTTATTCCAATAATAAATATAATAGCTTTATATCTCCCTTTATATTATTTTTTTCATAAGTTATTAAATTTTGATGTAGGTTCTACAATATTGAGTAAAGATGAATATAATAAGATTTATGTTGATAATTCTAGTTCTTTTAGATTTAGAACTTTGGCTTTATACTTTTTATCAACAGTTCCTTTTATAACACTTTTTGTTGCAGTTTTTTATGTAATTTATTTAAGTAATGCTTATTTTATGGAACTTATAAAATTAAGAAAAGAAGAAGAGGTAAATTTTGAATAAAGATTTATTTATACAATCTGTATTAAAGGCTAATAAAGAGATTTTGGATTATATAGAACAAAATTTGAGTAAAGAAGATTTTGAATATACAAATATAAATGGTTTTGGTGGAGATAATTCATTAAAAATAGATTTGATTTTTGAAAATATCTTTATAAAACATCTAAATATTTTTGGGAATATTTTTAGTGAAGAGTGTGGTTTTATAAATAATAATAGTGAATTCACAATAGTTATTGATCCTCTTGATGGAAGTAATAATTTTTATTCAAATTTACCATATTTTGGAACTTCTGTTGCTTTAAAAAAAGGAGAAGCTGTTGTAGCAGGATTTGTAGCAAACCTGTCTATAAAAACAGTTGTTTTTAGAGCATTTGAAAATGAAATAAAATATTTTTGTCTTCAAAATATGAAAGAAAAAGAAATATTTAAAAATGATAAAAGTAAAATATCTATTTTTGAAAGAGCATATGAGTATCCAGATATTTGTAAGGCTTTAAATAAGCAAAATATTAAATTTAGGAGTTTAGGTGCAACAGCATTAAGTCTTGCAAATTCAATGGACTATAATTTTGTATTATTTAAAGGTAAAGTTCGAGATTTTGATGTTCTAGCAGGGCTTTATATATGTAAAGATTTAAATATTTATCAAGATAATATGACAATATTTATTACAAAAGATAAAGATAAATTTAATTTTTTTAAAGAAATTATTAATCATTTTTAGGTATAACTCCAAAACATATTTTATATATTAGGAAATGTATATGGCTTTAATAATTATGGATGAATGTATTGCATGTGACGCCTGTAGAGAAGAGTGTCCAAACTATGCTATTGAAGAGGGGGATCCAATTTATATGATAGATCCTGATCGATGTACAGAGTGTGTTGGACATTATGAAGAACCACAATGTGTTGAGGTTTGTCCTGTTGACTGTATTATCTTGGATCCTGATAATGAAGAGACATTAGAAGAGTTAAAATTTAAGTATGATCAACTAATGGAAGAAGAAAACTAATGTCAAAAATTACAACAATCATCGACATTGGCTCAAATTCAATGAGGATGGTTGTTTTAGAAAAATCTAGTCGTTTTGCTTTTAGTCTTATAAATGAAACTAAAAGTAGAGTGAAAATTTCAGAAGGTTGCTATGAAAATGGTGGTAATCTTCAAGAAATACCTATGCAAAGAGCTTATGAGTCATTAAAATCATTTTTAAATATTTCAAATGCACTTAAATCAAGAAAAATTTTTTGTGTAGCAACATCAGCACTTAGAGATGCTCCTAATTCAAAAGTTTTTTTAAATAGAGTTAGAAAAGATTTAGGTTTAAATATCAAAGTTATTGATGGTGAAAAAGAAGCATATTATGGTGGGGTTGCTACATCAAATTTGCTTCACGATGATGATTTTGTAACTGTTGATATTGGTGGTGGTTCAACAGAATTTTGTTTTGTAAAAAATGGTAAAATCTTAAAATCTATTTCATTAAATATTGGAACAGTAAGACTTCGAGAACTATATTTTAATAAAAACAATATTGATGGTGCAAAAAAATATATTTTAGATAATTTAAAAAATGTTTTTAACTTAGGTTTAGAAATACCTTCTAAAGTTGTTGGTATTGGTGGAAGTATAAGATTTTTATCAAAATTGATTATGCAAAAAAACAGATATCCTTTAGATGCAATTCATGGATTTACATATAAAGTAAAAGATGAAAGTAGGCTTTTTTTAGATATCTTAAATGCTAATTCAAATGATGATCTAGAAGAACTAGGTGTAAAAAAAGATAGATTTGATACAATAAAAGAAGGTACATTTATTTTTAAAACTATCATTGATGAACTTAAAATAAAAACTGTTGTAACTTCTGGAGTAGGAGTAAGAGAGGGAGTTTATCTTACTGATTTATTAAGAAATTCAAATCATAAATTTCCAGAAAATTTTAATGTTAGTGTACGAAGTTTATTAGATAGATTCCAAATTTGTCCAAAACAGAGTTCGTATTTTGGTAATAATGCTAAAAATATTTTTGATATATTACAACCTTTTCATCAACTTGATGAAAAGTTTAAATCACTTTTAGTTGTATCTTCAAAACTACATTCTATAGGAACAACACTTAACTTCTATAAATCTAATGATAATGCTTTTGATTTTATTCTAAGTGGATTGAATTATGATTTTCTACATACTTCAAGAGTTATAGTTGCGTATACTCTTAAATTTTCTAAAAAATCTTTACCAAAACAAATAGATTTAGATGAATATCAAGGGCTTTTACCAAAATTAGAAGATATGCAATGGATGTCTTTTATGATTGCATTAAATCTTGCAGTAAATCAAGATTTTTCAAGACCTAAAGTTGATTACTTATTAGAAAAAGATACACTTAAAGTAACTTTACCAAATAAATCTTTTTTAATAAAATCATATATTGAGAAATTAGAAACACCTAAAGATTTATTCTTAGAGATTTTATAATGAAAAAAATAGCTATTATAAAGCTATCTGCAATGGGTGATATAATTCATTCTATGATAGCTTTACAATTTATCAAAGCAAAATATCCAAATATACAAATTGATTGGTTTGTTGAAAATGCATTTGGTGATATTTTAGAAAATAATCCACATATCTCAAATATAATCAAACTAGATTTAAAAAGTATCAAAAAAGATAAAAAAGAGATCTTCTATCAAATAAAACTTTTAAAAAAGTTTAGAAAAAACTCTTATGATTTGATAATTGATGCTCAAGGACTTATAAAATCTGCCATTGTTGCAAGATTATTGGGTAATAATAGAGCAGGATTTAATAAAAATTCAACAAGAGAAAAACTAGCTTCATATTTTTATACAAAAAAAATCGATATTCCTTATGATGAAAATGCAATACTTAGAAATTGTAAGATTTTAAGTGAACCTTTGAATTTTGAAATATCTAAAGATGAAATCTTAGATAAACAAGCCTTCTTATTTTACAAAAATGAAAATAATATAATATATGAGTATTTAAAAAAAAATAAAAAAAATATTTTATTAGTTATTGGAGCTAGTTGGGATACTAAAATGTATTCTAAAGAGAAGTTTGCTAAAATAGCTTCTAGTTTAGATGAAAGTTTTTTAATTGCTTGGGGAAATGAAAAAGAAAAGCAAATTGCAGAGTTTATTTCTAAAAATTCTAAGGCTATTGTTTTACCAAAGTTGGATTTGAATGATCTAAAAGCTATTGTTAGTAAAGTTGATTTGGTAATTGGTAATGATACAGGACCTACTCATATGGCTTGGGCTTTGAATATTCCTTCTATTACACTTTTTGGAAATACTCCAGCATATAGAAATACTTACACAACAAGTATAAATAAAACTATAAAATCTTCTAGTGTTGTAAATCCATTTAAAATAAATAGAACTGATTTTTCAATTCAAGAAATTGATGAAAATAAAGTTATAGAAACGGCAAAAGGGCTTTTGTATGTATAGAAAGATAAAAGATTATTTTAGACTTTTTTTATATAATATATTTATATTTATATTTTTAATTACTCCAAAAATTTTAATGAAAAAGATTTTACAATTTATGGCATTTTTTGCATATAAATTTAATAAAAAGCATAAAAGTATTGCAATGGCAAATCTTAATTTAGTTTATGGAAACTCTATTTCTCAAGAAAAAAAAGAAAATATAATTTATAGTTCGTATAAATCTTTAGTTTTTAATATGTATGAATTTATTGAAAATCAAAATATTACAAAAGAGAATATGTTTAAAAAAGCAAATATTTTAAATAAAGATATTATTGAAAAAGCTTTTAAAGAAAATAGAAAAGTTATATATATAACTGCACATTATGGTGGTTGGGAAATAACTTTACCATATATTGCTTTGATGTTTGGAGAAATAGCTGTTGTAAATAGAAAAATGGATAATCCACATATTCAAGCAATATATGCAAAAGCAAGAAGTAAAAATAAGATAACAATGCTAGAAAAACAAAGTGCTGCAAAAGGTATGATTCAAGCTTTTAAAGATAATAAAAGTATAGCAGTTGTAATTGACCAACACATTGGAAGTGGAGTAGAAGTTGAATTTTTAGGGCAAGAAACAATAGCTACAGATTCAACTTCAAGAATGGCAATAAAGTTTGACGCAATAATTATTCCAATATTTACAGTAAATAATGGTTTTAGAGATTGGACAATAGAAGTAAAAGAAGCAATTGATGTAAGAAGTTTTGATTTTAAGACGAATGATAAAATCAAAGAATTGACACAAATACAAAATGATATTGTATCAAAACAAATTTTTGAAAAACCAGATTTTTGGCTTTGGCAACATAAAAGATTTAAAGCTTTTCATAATGATATTTATAAAAAGAAGTTAAATTGAATAATTTTATAAATTTAGCTAAAAGAGAGTTTGAAAACTCAGATAAAGAGATTTTTCCATTTATTTTTGAAGAAAAGCAATATTGGTTAAAAAAAGCAAGAGCTACTAAACCAAATAACATTCAAAAAATTTTTTATAAATTCTTCCCTTTTGAATTATTAATTCCTTCTTTATATAAAACTCCTAAAGAAGCTTTAGAATTTGAAAGTTCGAAACTTAAAGAGTTTAAAACTTTGGGAATAAATGTTCCAAATATTGTATATAAATGTGAAGATTTTTTTGTTCTTGAAGATAGTGGAGAGACTATTGATGCTTTTTTTAGGTATAAAAATATTAATGAAAATGAATTTTATATTATTTTAGATAAGTTAATTCTAGAGTTGTCCAAAATACATAATCTTAATCAATTCCATGGTGGAAGTCAAATAAGAAATTTTACATACAAAGAAGAAAGAATATATGTTTTAGATTTTGAAGAGAGTTACTATGAAAATATAGATATAAAATCTTTACAATATAGAGACTTTTTACTTTTTATATTATCTTTTATAAAGATAAAAGAATCTAGGATTAAAGTAAATTTTTATTATATCATAGAAAAATATTTAGAATTTACAGATAATAAAGATTTTATAATAAGACTTAATAAATTTGCTAAAAAAATAAGTTTTATTATTTGGTTTGCTAATAGGAAGTTTATTAAAAAATTATTAGGAAGTGATTTAATCTATTTTTTAGATCTATTTGAAATATTAAATAATTTAAAAATCAATACAAAATAAATATTAATTATGGGATAGGATATGAAAAAAATATTAATTATAAGATGTGGGGCATTAGGTGATTTAGTATATTCAACTTCAGTAATAAATGCTTTAATATTTGAATATAGAGATGTAAAAATAGATTATGTTTCAACACCAATTGCTTCAAAACTATTTGAATTTGATGATAGAGTAGACAAAGTTTTTCATTTAAAACATAAAAAAATACCTATCTTCTTTAGTTCACAAAAAAAGGATATAATAAAATATTCAAAAAAAGAGCCATATGATATATTAATAAATTTTGAAATGGGGAAACAATTTAAAAGTTTAGTTGAAAAAATTGTAGCAAATAAAAAAGTTGGATGGTTTAATGAAATTATAAATATTCCAAGTAGGTTAAATAGAGGAGAACAACAAAAATATTTTTATAATTCAATAATTTCAAAAGATAATTTGAAAATATCATATCCTGAAGTAGCTACTATTGAATTTGATAATATAAAAAAAAAGTTTGGCTTAGCTGATAAATATATTATAATTGCTCCAAGTAATTCACATGTGAATAGAAGTGGATTAAATTATAGAGCTTGGCAAAATAAATATTGGATAGAATTGATAGATTATTTATCTAAAAAGATTCAAGTTATTATTGTAGGAGCTAGAGGGGAAGAACAATTTTTCAAATTATTACAACCTTATCCTAAAAATGTAATAGATTTAGTAGCAAAAAATAATATTATAGAATTATCTTCAATTATAAAGAATGCTTTAGCTACAATTTGCACTGATTCAGCAGTTGGACATATTAGTGCAGCTACAAATACTCCTGTATTTGTCTTAATGGGACCTAATGATACTATCATTGACTCTCCATATATTACTCCTAAAAATAAAGTTTATCCAATTTCTTTGAAGTTAAATTGTTCTCCATGTTATAAAACAAAAATTATGAAAACTTGTAAAGATAATATTTGTATGAAAAATATTAAGCCATCATACATTATATCTATTTTATATAAAGCAAAATTATTATAAAATATACATTAGAGTAAATTTTAAAAGGAATTGATATGAAAGGGATAATCCTAGCAGGTGGAAGTGGGACAAGATTGTATCCAATCACAAAAGGGGTATCAAAACAATTAGTACCAATATATGATAAACCAATGATATATTATCCTCTTTCAGTTCTAATGCTAGCTGGAATTAAAGAAGTTTTAATTATAACAACTCCTCAAGACCAACAAAGTTTTATAAATCTTTTAGGAGATGGTAGTGATTTAGGAATGCGATTTGAATATATAATTCAACCTAGTCCAGATGGTTTAGCACAAGCATTTATTTTAGGTGAAGAGTTTTTAGATGGGGATGATGCTTGTTTGGTTTTGGGAGATAATATATTTTATGGACATGGTTTAACTCAACTTTTAGCAAAAAGTATAAAAAATATAAATGATGAAAATAAAGCAACGGTTTTTGGATATTATGTAAAAGATCCTGAAAGATATGGAGTTGCTGAATTTAATGATAATGGTGATGTAATCTCAATCGAAGAAAAACCAAATAATCCAAAATCAAACTATGCTGTTGTTGGATTATATTTCTACCCAAATGATGTAGTAAAAAAAGCAAAGAATGTAAAACCAAGTAATCGTGGAGAGCTTGAAATCACAACTTTAAATCAAGATTACTTAAATGAAAATAGATTAAAAGTAGAGTTAATGGGAAGAGGATATGCTTGGCTAGATACTGGAACTCATGAAAGTTTACTTGAAGCTTCAAGTTTTATTCAAACTATTGAAAATAGACAAAGTCTAAAAGTAGCTTGTTTAGAAGAAATAGCTTATGAAATGGGATATATTTCAAAAGAGAAACTTTTAGAATTAGCTGAACCTTTAAAGAAAAATCAATATGGACAATACTTGATAAATAGAGCAAATCAACCAAGAAGAGTGAAATAATATGCAATTTATAAGAACAGATATAAAAGATGTAGTAATAATTGAACCAAAAGTGCATGGTGATAATCGTGGTTATTTTGTAGAGACATTTCGTGCTGATAAACTTGAAGAGTTTTTGGGATATAAGATAGATTTTTGTCAAGACAATGAATCAAAATCTTCAAAAGGTGTATTAAGAGGTTTACATTATCAACTTCCCCCATTTGCTCAAACAAAACTTGTGCGAGTTATACAAGGACGAGTATTAGATGTAGCTGTAGATATAAGAAAAAACTCTCTTACTTTTGGACAATATATAGCAGTTGAATTATCTGGTGAAAATAAAAGACAATTACTAGTTCCAAGAGGATTTGCCCATGGATTTGTAGTTCTTGAAGATAATACAGTGTTTGCTTATAAAGTAGATAATTATTATAGCCCTGAATGTGATAGAGGAATTGCTTTTGATGATGAAAATTTAAATATAGATTGGATTTTAAATAAAGAAGAATTAAATCTATCTTTAAAAGATACAAAACAACCAAAATTAAATGAAACAAAAGATTTATTTGAATTTGGAATAGATTATTATGCTTAATTCAAACTTTTACAATATTTTAGTTACTGGTTCAAATGGACAAGTAGGAAGCGAAATAAAAGAGTTAGCAAAAGATTATTCATATAGTTTTTTCTTTACAACTAGAGATGATATAGATATTACTTCTAAAGATGATATAAGAAATTTTTGTCAAATAAATAATATAAATGTAATCATAAATTGTGCAGCTTATACAGCAGTAGATAAAGCTGAGAACGATGAATTAAATTCTGATTTAGTCAATAGAAAAGCTGTAAAGAAATTAGCTTTGATTTCTAAAGAACTAAATATAAAACTTATTCATATTTCAACAGATTATGTATTTGATGGAAGAAACTTTAAACCATATTGTGAAGAATATCAGACAAATCCACAATCAGTTTATGGTAAAACAAAACTTGATGGAGAAAAAGAACTTATAAATATAAATCCAAAAGACTCTATAATCATAAGAACTTCTTGGGTTTATAGTTTTTATGGAAATAACTTTGTAAAAACAATGCTACGACTGGGAGGTGAAAAAAAGGAACTTGGAGTGATATTTGATCAAATAGGAACTCCAACCTATGCTAAAGATTTAGCATTCACTATCTTAAATATTATTCCTAAAATACAAAATGAAAAAGTAGAAATTTATAACTATTCAAATGAAGGAGTTTTAAGTTGGTATGATTTTGCAAAAGAGATAATGAAAATGGCAAAAATTGATTGTAAAATAAACCCAATAGAAACATTTCAGTATCCAACACCAGCAAAACGACCTCATTTCTCACTTTTAAATAAAAATAAGATAAAATCAACATTTAATATAGAAATACCATACTGGAAAGATGGGCTAAATGATTGTTTAAAAAGATTAGGGGAGAGAAAATAAAATGTTCGATAACAGTAATAAAACAATACTAGTAACAGGATGTGCAGGATTTATAGGTTCAAACTTTGTACCGTATTTCTTAGAAAAATATTCAAACTATAATTTAGTAAACCTTGACCTTTTAACTTATGCAGGAAATCTAGAAAATCTAAAAGAGTGTGAAAAAAATCCTAGATATAAATTTATTAAAGGTGATATTTGTAATCGTGAACTGATAGAGTTTATTTTTAATGAGTTTGATATAAAAGGTGTTATCCACTTTGCGGCTGAATCTCATGTAGATAACTCAATTATAAACCCTGGAGTTTTCGTGCAAACAAATGTAAATGGTACTTTTACTCTAATCGATGTTGCTTATAAATATTGGATGAATAAGCCATTTACTTATAAAGCTAAATATCAAGATTGCAGATTTCATCATATATCAACAGATGAAGTGTATGGAACATTAACAGAAGATCCAAATGATTTGTTTACTGAAACTACTCCTTATGCTCCAAATTCTCCATATTCAGCTTCTAAAGCTTCATCAGATATGATAATAAGAGCATATAATGAAACATATGGATTAAATACAGTAATAACTAACTGCTCAAATAACTATGGACCAAAACAACATGATGAAAAATTAATTCCTACAATTATAAGAAATGCTTTAAAAGGAAATTCAATCCCTATTTATGGAGATGGAAAAAATATAAGAGATTGGTTGTATGTATTAGATCACTGTAAAGGAATAGATCTTGTTTATCATAAAGGTAAAAAAGCTGAAACTTATAATATAGGTGGAAGAAATGAAAGAACAAATCTGCAAATAGTAAATAGAATTTGTGAGATTTTAGATAAAGAAGTTCCAAAAACAACTTCATATAAAGAATTAATAACATTTGTAGAAGATAGAGCAGGACATGATAGAAGATATGCAATAGATGCAACAAAGTTAGAACAAGAACTATGTTGGAAAGCAGATGAGAACTTTGATACAGGAATTGTAAAAACTATTAATTGGTATTTAGGAAAATATAATGTCAAATAATCTAAAATGTACAATTATAATATCAGTATATAAAGATACAGATAGTTTAGATATAATTTTAGAATCTTTATCTAATCAAACTATTATCCCAAATGAAGTTCTTGTTTCAGAAGATGGTAATAGTAATCAAATGATTGATTACATAAAAATTGCTAAAAAGAAATATATAAATCTTTATATAACTCATCTATTTCAAGAAGATATTGGATGGAGAAAAAATATAGCTTTGAATAGAGCAATAGTTGCTTCAAAATATGAATATTTGATATTTATTGATGGAGATTGTGTACCTTTTGATGATTTTATTGAAAATCACTTAGGACAAGCTTCCAAAAAAATAGTTTTAGCTGGTAAAAGAGTAGAGTTGGGTGAGCAAGTTACAAAAGATATTCGTTCTAAAAAATTAACAGTTTCAAAATTAACTAATAATTATTGGTTATATGTAATAAAATTAATAAAAGACAAAACTAGACATTTAGAAGATATTTTACATATTTCTTATAAATCTTTTTTAGCTCCATATGTAAAAAAAGATGTTAATTATATTATAGGTTGTAATTGGTCAGCTTTTAAAGATGATATCTTATCAATAAATGGTTTTGATGAAACTTATACCTTACCCTCTATTGGAGAAGATATTGATTTAGGTTGGAGATTTAGAGGATTAGGCATAGAGCTTAAATCCTGTAGATATAATGCAAATCTACTTCATTTATATCATAAAAAAAGATTTGATAATACTCAAGGCTTTGTTAATAATCTTATTTTAAAAAAAAATTTTGATTCTGATAAATTTTTTTGTGATAATGGAATTGTAAAAATAAATGATAATTAAAATATATCAAAAATTTTTATACTATATTCTTATTACTATGATAGTTTTACTTGCTTTTTCTATGTCATTTGGTTGGCAAATAGGAAGAGATATTATTAATAATATGTTTTATATTTGGATACTAACTTTAAATTTTAGATACATTTATTATTTTATAAAAAACAATAAAATAGTCATATTACTTTTATTATTTTTTATATGGATCAGTTTTAGTAGTATTGTCTCATATCCAGATTATGAAAGCTATAAAATGTTTATTAAGTACTTTTTATTACCTATTATAATAATTATAACTTCTATAAAAAAAGAACATATTGAGTATTTGATAAATGCTTTTTTAATAGGGATGTTTATTAATGTATTAATATCATATTGTATGTACTTTGAGCTTATAGGAGATAGAATGTTTGGATTTGTTCTTCATGGAAATAATACCAATCCTATACCATTTTTATCTACTTATATTCAATATTCAGTATTTTTATCTTTTTCCATCTTCTTAACAGTTTTAAAATTATTTAAATCCAAAAATATAATATTAAAATTATTTTTAGTATTTCTTGTTTTTTTATTAATTGTAAATTTATTTATAATATCTGGAAGAACAGGACAATTTACTTTTCTAATGACAGCAATTTGTTTAGTAATTATATATTTCAAAAAAAATATAAAATATATAATATATAGTTTAATATCACTTACTATTATATGTATGCTTGCTTTCAATTTAAGTTCAAATTTAAATAATAGGTTAATGCAAGGTTTTGAAGATATATCTTATGTCGTTAAAGATAAAAACTTTGATACGAGTTGGGGAGCTCGTTTATCTTCTTATATGATAATACCTAATATTATAAAAGATGAAAGATTTAATCTCTTTTATGGAATGGGATACTGTAAATTAAATAATATTATAATGGATATTCAGCTAAAGGAATATGGAAAAAATAGTATTTTTACAACAACTTTTGGTTATCTACACAATACATATATATCAATATTTGCTGGAACAGGTTTTATTGGGTTACTTATTTTTATAATATTTTGGGGCTATTTATTTTTTATAAAAATAGAAGACCAATATTTTAATTATATTAGATATTCGAATATGTTTGTTATTACCTTTCAGGGAATATCTAATGAATTATTTTATCAACATGAAATAATGCTACTTAGTGCAGTTTTTATTTCGATAATTATCTATGTAACTACAAATAATGAAAAGGAAAAAATCAATGAATAGTTTAGTATCTATTGCAATGTGTACTTACAACGGAGATAGATTTATAAAAGAACAAATAGATTCTATTTTATATCAAACTTATTCAAATATAGAAATAGTTATTGTAGATGATGGATCAAAAGATAGTACGCAAAGTATAATAAATGAATATTTAAAAAAAGACAATAGGATAAAATTTTTTCAGAATAAGAAAAATTTAGGATTTGTAAAGAATTTTGAATATGCAATTAGCTTGTGTTCTGGAGATTATATTGCACTTGCAGATCAAGATGATATTTGGAAAAAAGATAAGATTGATGTTTTTATTAAAAATATAGGTAATAATTTACTAATCTATTCAGATGCAATATTAGTAGATAAGTATTCAAAAGAAATAGGTAAAGAGTTGATTCGCCCTAATGGAAATTTAGTAAAAGGTAAATGTAATAAAGCATTTATTTTTTATAATTGTGTATCTGGGAATACTTTAATGTTTAAAAAGGAATTAATTAAGTACATACTACCAATTCCTAATAAAATGGCTTTTCATGATATCTGGATAGCATTTGTTGCTTCAACTATTGGAACAATAACATATACTGATACAGCATATACTTATTATCGAAGGTATAGTGAACAAGTTACTAAAGATATTGAAAGGAATTATATTTCTGTATTTGATAGATTCAAAAAAAAAGAAGATTCATATTTAATTACTGCTAAAAATTTAATAGATTCATGCACAGTTTTTAAAACTGTAAAAAATATTGATATGGATATGGATATTATTTTAGATACAATAATAGAACATTATTCTAATTATGAAAGTGGTTATTTTAATTTTAAAATGTATAGATGTTTGAAAAAATATAAATCTGAAATATTTGCTATAAAAAAAGAACAAAAAGTCGATAGATACATAAGAAAGTATTCATCAAAAAATAAATTACAAAAATTATTAATTTATTCTTTATAAAGGCTAACATTGAATAAGAATAATATTGATATCTCATTTATTACAATAAACTATAATTCTTCTAGACATACTATAAATTTAATAAATAGTATTAAAGAAAATAGTTTAAACATATCTTATGAAATAATTGTAGTGGATAATGCTTCTCAAAAAGATGATTTTTTGACTTTGAAAGAATTTGTTACTAATCATAAAGATATTTTATTAATTAGGAATTGTGTAAATAGTGGTTTTTCTAGTGGTAATATGATTGGAGTAAATTATTCTAGAGCCAAATACTATTTTTTTATAAATAATGATTGTATTTTACTAAATAATACTGCAAAAATTTTGAAAGATTTTTTAGATTTTAATGATAATGTAGCGTTATGTACAGCAAAAATTTTAGATGAAAATGGTGATTTTTCTTCTTCTTATAAGCAATTTCCTCATATTCTAAAACAACTTTTAGGAAATAGTATTCAAAGAAAACTATATAAATATAAATTTCCAAGCAACAAAATAAAATTAAATTATAATTCTCAAGTAGAAGTCATAAGTGGTTCATGTATGTTTTTTAGAGCAAAAGATTTTTGTAATATAGGTGGATTTGATACGGTCTTCTTTCTATATTGTGAGGAAGAAGATATTTGTAAAAGAATTTGGGATTATGGTAAAAAAATTTATTTTATTCCGGAAGCCAAACTTATTCATAAATCTGGAGGTAGTACAAATAAAAACTTTGAAATTGAAAGAGAATTTTATATTTCATATTATCACTTGATAGAGAAGCATCATAATTTACTAGGACAATATATAATAAAAACAATATTGTTTTTTAAATTATTTTTTAGAGTATTTAAAAAAAGAAATGGATTAAAAATATTTTTATTTATGATTAATGGTTTTTCAAACAAATTTAGTCTTAGATATAATCAAAAGTTAGTAAGATTAGGAGAGTAGATGCTATTTAATAGTTATGAATTTATATTTGCATTTTTACCATTAGTATTTATAATATATTTTTATCTAATGCATAAAAGGTTAGTTGTAGGAGCGAAAGCATTTTTAGTATTTTCAAGTTTATTTTTTTATTCTTGGTGGAATATATTATATTTACCAATAATATTGAGTAGCGTATTATTTAATTATGTTATAGGGAATATATTATCAACTAAAGAATTTAATAAATCTTTTTCAAAGAAATCAGTATTAATTTTTGGTATTTTAGTAAATTTAAGTTTGCTAGGTTATTTTAAATATGCAGATTTTTTTATTGATAATTTTAATGTAATAAGTGGAAGTAGTATAAATCTACTTCATTTAGCTTTACCATTAGCTTTATCTTTTGTAACATTTCAACAAATAGCATTTCTTGTAGATAGTTATAAAGGATATACTAAAGAAAATGATTTTATAAACTACTCTTTATTTATTACATTTTTCCCACAATTAATTGCAGGACCTATTGTTCATCATAAAGAGATGATGCCACAATTTGCGAGTAAATATAATTTTGTAAAGAATTATAAGAATATAGCATTAGGATTATTTATATTTTCGATTGGGTTATTTAAAAAAGTAGTAATTGCTGATACTTTTTCTATTTGGGCTAATGCAGGATTTGATTCAGCAACTACATTAAACTTAATAGAAGCTTGGGCAACATCTTTAAGCTATACTTTTCAGTTATATTTTGATTTTAGTGGATATACAGATATGGCAATAGGGTTAGCACTATTGTTTAATATAAAGCTTCCTATAAATTTCAATTCACCATATAAAGCATTAAGTATTCAAGATTTTTGGAGAAGATGGCATATAACACTTTCTAGGTTTTTAAGAGATTATATATATATTCCACTTGGTGGAAATAGAAAAGGTAGTTTTCGAACATATTCAAATCTTATTGCAACCTTTGTAATAGGTGGGTTGTGGCATGGAGCAGGATGGACATTTATTTTTGGGGATTACTTCATGGAGTTGCATTAGCAATACATAGAGTATGGCAAAGTTTGGGATATAGGATGAATACAATAATCGCATGGTTTATAACATTTAATTTTGTAAATATAGCATGGGTATTTTTTAGAGCTAAGAGTTGGGATGATGCTATAAAAGTATTAAGTTCTATGTTCAGCTTGAATAATATTGTTTTACCAGAAAAATATTTTAAATTTATTTCTGAATATAATAATATATATTTTAAGTTTGGAGAGGTATATGATAACATATTAGGTAAGAATAATACAACAGTATTTATAATTGCTGGTTTTCTTATTACTCTATTCTTGAAAAATAGTATGGAGAAGAGAGATACTTTTAAAGCAAATTATTTTAATTTATGTATATGTTTTGGATTTATGTTGTACTCTATTTTCCAATTAAATAAAATTTCTGAATTCCTATATTTTAATTTTTAAGGTACTTTAAATGAATATTAATAGTAAATTATGGGTAAAAATTATAGTAAATTTGATATTTGCTATTGTTATTTGTGTATGTTCATTTAATTATATTGTGGATCCTTATGGTATATATAATATGAATTTTTTTGAAAGTAAGCCAAAGCAGGCTTCTCAAATGAGATTAGTGAAGTTATTAGAAATTAGAAAACAAAAGCCAATTTCTATTGTTATAGGTACTTCAAGAGCAGATATGTCAATTGACCCAGAACATGAATATTTTATTAAGCCATCATATAATTTTTCTAATGCAGGATTATCTATTTATGAAGCCAAATATTATGTAGAAGAAGCCATTAAAATTGGTGTAAAAAATATATTATTTGTAGCTGATTGGAGGATGTTTAATGATGTTATGAAAAAAATACCTGATTTTGAATCATATTTTGATGGATACAATAAGTATAAGTTTTTATTGAATTATAAAACATTAGAAGATAGCTTTTATACTATTATGAATCAAAATATAAAAAATATGTATTTTAAAAATGGGTTACTTAATGATTCACATATGAGTTCTTATGTCGACAGTCAAGGTGGACATCTTTCATTAATGAAAAATGAAGAAAGAGTTTATTATAAAATAATATCTTCAAATCATAATTTATATAAAAATACAAATATTAATAGTTTCAGTGATTTTAATAAAATTTTAGATGAATGTTATAAAAATAATATAAATCTCGATATTGTTTTTGGACCATCTCATATTAGACAATGGGAAGCATTTGCTTATTATAAGAACTATGAAACCTTACTACAATGGAAAAAAGATATTATCTTAAATGTAGAAAGTATTGCTAATAAACATCATAAAAAACCATTTAGAGTTATGGATTTTTCAGTATATCATAAACTTACAGCAGAAGAAGTACCTACGGATTCTAAAGTTAAGATGAAATATCATTGGGAAGGAAGTCATTATAAAAAAAATTTAGGTAATATAGTTTTAGATAGATTAATAGATAAATCAAATTATAAAGATTTTGGAGTTATCATAACTAGTAGTAATATAGATACTCATATAGAAAAACTAAGAGATGATAGGATTAAATTTATTGATATAAAAAAATATATTAAAGAAGTTTTTGATGAATAGAAATAAATCAAAAGTTAGTAAGATTAGGAGAGTAGATGCTATTTAATAGTTATGAATTTATATTTGCATTTTTACCATTAGTATTTATAATATATTTTTATCTAATGCATAAAAGGTTAGTTGTAGGAGCGAAAGCATTTTTAGTATTTTCAAGTTTATTTTTTTATTCTTGGTGGAATATATTATATTTACCAATAATATTGAGTAGCGTATTATTTAATTATGTTATAGGGAATATATTATCAACTAAAGAATTTAATAAATCTTTTTCAAAGAAATCAGTATTAATTTTTGGTATTTTAGTAAATTTAAGTTTGCTAGGTTATTTTAAATATGCAGATTTTTTTATTGATAATTTTAATGTAATAAGTGGAAGTAGTATAAATCTACTTCATTTAGCTTTACCATTAGCTTTATCTTTTGTAACATTTCAACAAATAGCATTTCTTGTAGATAGTTATAAAGGATATACTAAAGAAAATGATTTTATAAACTACTCTTTATTTATTACATTTTTCCCACAATTAATTGCAGGACCTATTGTTCATCATAAAGAGATGATGCCACAATTTGCGAGTAAATATAATTTTGTAAAGAATTATAAGAATATAGCATTAGGATTATTTATATTTTCGATTGGGTTATTTAAAAAAGTAGTAATTGCTGATACTTTTTCTATTTGGGCTAATGCAGGATTTGATTCAGCAACTACATTAAACTTAATAGAAGCTTGGGCAACATCTTTAAGCTATACTTTTCAGTTATATTTTGATTTTAGTGGATATACAGATATGGCAATAGGGTTAGCACTATTGTTTAATATAAAGCTTCCTATAAATTTCAATTCACCATATAAAGCATTAAGTATTCAAGATTTTTGGAGAAGATGGCATATAACACTTTCTAGGTTTTTAAGAGATTATATATATATTCCACTTGGTGGAAATAGAAAAGGTAGTTTTCGAACATATTCAAATCTTATTGCAACCTTTGTAATAGGTGGGTTGTGGCATGGAGCAGGATGGACATTTATTTTTTGGGGATTACTTCATGGAGTTGCATTAGCAATACATAGAGTATGGCAAAGTTTGGGATATAGGATGAATACAATAATCGCATGGTTTATAACATTTAATTTTGTAAATATAGCATGGGTATTTTTTAGAGCTAAGAGTTGGGATGATGCTATAAAAGTATTAAGTTCTATGTTCAGCTTGAATAATATTGTTTTACCAGAAAAATATTTTAAATTTATTTCTGAATATAATAATATATATTTTAAGTTTGGAGAGGTATATGATAACATATTAGGTAAGAATAATACAACAGTATTTATAATTGCTGGTTTTCTTATTACTCTATTCTTGAAAAATAGTATGGAGTTTAGATTGATATTTTTTAGAAGACCTTATTTATATACTATAATTATGGTCTTAGTAACATTTTATACGATATCAAATATGTCAAAATATACTGAATTTTTATATTTCAATTTTTAGGTGAAAATATGAGTAAATTTAAGAAAATATATTATATATGGATTTTTTTAGTATTAGTTATTATATCATTTCATCCTCTTATGTATTATTTATATGTAGGGAAAGTTTTTCCAAGAGATTCTACTATTATAGGGGATATAGCAAGAATGACTTATTCTGTTGATCTTATTACTGGTAGAAAAACTGAAAATAATTTAGAAAAAAAGCATATTAAATATAATGAATATGTTGGAGGAAAAGTAGACGTTATAACTATTGGAGATTCTTTTTCAGATGGTGCAGCAGGTGGTCTAAATCCATATTACCAAGATTATATAGTAAGTATATACGATAAATCTGTTTTAGATATAAAAATATTAAGAAATAGTAAAAATTATATAGAAAATATTTATGCTTTGTTAAACTCTGGTGAATTAGATAAAATGGGAGTTAAGTATGTGTTAATAGAATCAGTTCAAAGAAGGGCATTGGAAAGATTTTCTGTTGAGAATATAAATAGTAGTTTAGAAGATATAAAAGAATTTTCAACTTTAATTTTAAATAACAAAAAAACATATTCAGAAAATAAAATAAATGAGAAATTAATAAATAATGAATATAGATATGATTCTACTTCTTGGAAATATATATTAAATAATCTATTTACAAAGTCATATAATGATGATGTAAGTGTTATCAATAATTTAAATATAAATGCTTTGCAATATAATTTAAGATTTAAAATTAAAGGTTATGGTTTAATGTCCTCTCATGTTTATAGAGAAAAATTAAATAAGGATTTATTTTCAACTAAGATATCTAATGAATTATTATTTTATGATGAGGATTTAAAATACTTAAAATTGGAAACAAAAGAAAATATTGAGTTATTAAATAAGAATTTTAATTTATTAGCATATGAATTGTCAAAAAAAGGAATAAAATTAATCTTTATGCCTGCAGTTGATAAATATAATCTATATAGACCTTATATAATAAGTAATATTTATAAAGAAAGTATATTTTTTGAATATTTAGAAACTTTACAAAAGGATTATATATTTATAAATACAAAGTATATATTAACAAAAGAATTAGAGAATAATGAAAAAGATATATACTTTGTAGATGATACTCATTGGAGTTATAAAGCTAGTAAAAAAATTATAGAAAGTGATATTTTCAGAAATATATTTAATGAAAAGTAGAAATTATTTTAAAAATATTATTTTGGTAAATCCTTTTTCCAAAATATATTTTGTTTTATTATTTTAGCAGGATTTCCTGCTAAAATAATATTTGAAGGGTAATCTCCTTTTGTAACTAAAGTATCTAAAGCGACTACACTGTTTGGACCAATTTTTACACCTTTTAAGATTTTTACATTTTGACAAATCCAAACATTATTTGAAATAGTAATGTCTTTACTACTATTTATTATATTACCAAGATGATCTAAAATTGTGTGTCCATCATTATTTCTAATTTCTATATTTGCAGCAAAAAGACAATTTTCTTCAATAAATATTGAATTGTTATCACCCGCACAAACAATAGTTGCTCCACCAATTTCACAATTATTTTTAATAATAATTTTAAGATTATTACCTATAATCATAATATTTAAATTTCTTATGAAACAATTACTATAAATTTCTAGAATATTATTGTTACCATATATACCTATTTTAGACCTTTTAATATTAGAGTTATCAATATTTATTGAATTATCTATACCTTTTATATTTATTTTAGATAATTTTAACTTACCAGTAATTTTAATATAGTTATTTTTTTTTACTTTTAAGTAGTTTTTTATTTGAATAATATGTAGTAGATTTATCATTTTTATTCTTTAATACAATCATATAAAATACTTTTTATTTTTTCAAATTGTATTTTACTATCAAAATATTTATTAGCTTTTAGCTCTCCATTTCTTGCGAGCTTATTTTTTAATTTAGTATTATAAAAAATTGTTTTAAGATTTTTATATAAATCTTCACTATCCATACTTGTAAATAAAATACCATTCTCTTGATTATCTATAATTTCACGTGGACCTCCATTATTACTTCCTAATACACAAATTTGACATTTCATAGCTTCAATTAATACTAATCCAAAAGTTTCATTTTCTGTTGATAAAATTACACAATCAGATATTTGCATATAATCAGTTGGATTAATTACAAAATCTGTAAATATATCATGTGGATATTTATATTTTAATGTGTCAAAATAGTGTTTATCCATAGCGTGTCCTATTATTAAAGCTTTTGCATTTATATTATCAATTCTTAGTTTTTCAACAGCATCTAAAACTATATGTTGTCCTTTAGCTTTTTCTATTCTTCCAACTATACATATTATAAATTCATTTTGAATGGCTAAAGATTGTTTTAAATTTATTTTTTCATTATTTGATAAAATTTTTGGATTGTCTACCCCAAGATATATGGTTTTTATTTTAGGTTGTATTTCTATTGGTATAAATTTCTCAAGTTGTTCTTTTACCAAATTAGTTACAGCAATTATCATGTCAATATTCTTATATAAAAACTTATGATAAAAATCACTTTTAAATCTAGTCATATGCATGTGTCTTGTTTGTATAATTTTAGGTTTTCTTTTTGAAATAAGTTTTGCAAAAACAACAATTGGAATGTCTTTTGTCCAGTGAATATGAATTATATCAATATTTTCTTTATCTATAATTTTTGCAAGTTTATAAAAGTTATATCTTGAAATTACAAAATAGTTCAGTTTTTCTTTTTCGAAAATATTTTTTAGTTTTGATTTTTTATTAATAACAGCAGTAGTATCAAGATATTTTGTAATATTTTTCATATATAATTCAAGACCACCTAAATTTGGAGAAAGGCAAATTTCTAATATATTTTTCATAAATTTCTTTCTTTTTAAAATAGATTTACCATTCTACTTTTTTATGAGTTAAATCTAAATTAAATACTTTTTAGATAAAATCTAAACAATATTCAATAAAAAGGGATACATGATTGTTTAAATTTAGAGTCAATGAACATTATAAAAATTTCCAAGATTTTTTATTAAATATAAAAAGTTATTTTCAAGAGAATAAAAGTACAATTCATAAAGCTAGAAATGAAATAAAAGTAATAAAATATAAAGATGAAGATTTTATTGTAAAGTCTTTTAAAGTTCCAAATTATTTTAATAGAATTATATATACATTTTTTAAAAACTCAAAAGCAAAGAAATCTTATAAACATGCGTTAAAGATAAAAGATTTTACACCAATACCAATTGGTTTTATACAGTTTTATGATCGTCTATTATTAAAAGATAGTTATTTTGTAAGTTGTAAGTTTGATTATGATTTTACTATTAGAGAGCCCCTTTTAGATAAAGACTTTCCTCAAAAGGATGATATACTTAAATCTTTTGCAAAATTTACATATCTTTTGCATGAAGCTGGTATTTATCATCTCGATTATAGTCCAGGAAATATTTTAATAAAAATAGTTGATAATGAATTTATTTTTAAGATAGTTGATATAAATAGAATGAAATTCATATATTTAAATACTAATTTAAGAATGAAAAATTTTTCAAAACTTTGGGCTAAAGATGAAGATTTAGAAATAATTATCAATGAGTATGCAAAAATTTCAAATCAAAGTTATAAAAAATTAATTTTAAAAGCTCTAAATTTTTCAAAGAGAAATAAAGCAATTAAAAATTTTAAGAAAAGATTAAAAGGAATAGCCGTTGTTGATTGATAACATTAGTGTTGTAGTATTAACAAAAAATAATGAAAATACTATAGAAAATACTTTGAATAGTTTACAAGATTTTAGTGATGTCGTTATTTATGATAATGGATCAATAGATAATACAATAAAAATAGCAAAAAGTTTTTTAAATGTAAATTTAGTAGAAGGTGAATTTAAAGGATTTGGATGGACAAAAAATAAGGCTGCTTCATATACAAAGAATGATTGGGTTATGATTATTGATAGTGATGAAGTTGTAAATAATAATCTTTTAAATTGTTTAAGAACTCAAAAACTAGAGAATAATACTGTTTATAGATTAAATTCAAATGGCTACTATAAAAATACAAGAGTAAAATATTGTGGTTGGACTTTAACTGTAAAGAGAGTTTATAATAAAAAAGTAACATCTTTTAATGATGAAGATGAAGTACATGAACATATCTTATCTGATGGATTAAATGAAAACATATTGAGTGGTAATATAAATCACTATAGTTATAGTTCAATTTCAGAATTTATTATAAAAGCAGATAGATATTCGACACTTTTTGCACAAAACAATGTGGGAAAAAAATCTTCAAGTCCTACAAAAGCATTTTTTAATGGGCTTTATTCTTTTATTAAAACTTATATTTTTAAACAAGGTTTTAGAGATGGCTATATTGGATTAATAATATCTTTTTCTCATATGGTTACAAATTTTTATAAGTATATCAAACTTTATGAATTAAATCTTGAAGAAAAAAAGAGTAAAAAATGAATTTACTTATAACAAGACATGATAAAATAGGTGATTTTGTAGTAACTTTACCACTTTTTAAAGCTATAAAAGAACAATATCCAGATGTTAAGCTAACAGCACTTGTATCGAAGATAAATTATAAATTTGCAAAAGATATTGATTTTATAGATGATGTTATTTTGTACAATACAAATGATTTAGATAGAACTTTACAAGATATAAAATCTAAAAATTTTGATGTAAGTATTAGTGCATATATTGATACAAATTTAGGGAAACTTTTATATAAAAGTGGTATAAAAAAAAGAGTTGCACCTGCAACAAAATTGGCTCAGATTTTTTTCAATAAAAAAGTAATACAAAGAAGAAGTAAAGTTAAAAAAACAGAATGGCAATATAATCTAGATTTAGCAAAAAAAATATTTCCTGATATAAAATTAGAGTTTACTCAACCACTTTTAAATATAAAAGAAAAAAAAGAAAAAAGAGTTATTTTTCATGCAGGATCAGGTGGTAGTACAGATGGAAATTTAAAGATTGATGATTATATAAATTTAGCTAGAAGTATTAAAGATAGCCAGTATGAAATAGTTTTTAGTTTTGGTCCTGATGATGAAAAAATAAAAGAATATATTGAAACAAATGTAGATTTTAAAGCTTTGATTTATGAATCAAAAGTAACTTTATATGACTTTGCAAAATATATAGCAAGTAGTTCTTTGTTTGTAAGTACTTCAACTGGACCTATGCATCTTGCTGGAGCATCTAATTCTAAAACATTATCTTTTTTTGGAAATATCAAATTTGCAAGTAGTAAAAGATGGGCAACTATAAGTGAAGAGATAAATCAAAATAATTTTATGTTAGATAAAAATTATACAATAGATGATTACATAGATATTGAGAATAGATTAAAAGAGATTATCAGTGAATAAAGAGCCTTTTATTTGGGATAATTTCTCAGATCAGCCATATGTTATAAAAGATAAGTCATATAAAAAAGCTATGAGAAAGAAGAATATAAAAGATTATATAAAGCTTTTTTTTTCTTCAATTTTTATTTTACCTCTTTCTATATTTTTTATGAAGTTTTTCAAAGGAAAAATTAAAACTTCAAATCAAGATTTTATAGGAATTGGGGTAAATTTAGATAAAGATGATGGACAAAATATTCAGCAAGATTTAGTTGAAGAACTGGGGGTTAAAAATTTAATCATTAGACTCCCACTTTGGGATATAAAAAACCTTGATTTATATGTAGATTTTGCCAAAAGTTTTAATCAAAAAAGTAAAAAAAATATTTTAATAAATATTATTCAAGATAGAGAAAATATTGAAAATCATAAATTTTTAAAACAAAATTTAGAAGCAATTTTTATAAGATTTAAAAATATTTCAGATGAGTTTCAAATAGGAACTACAATAAATAGATTAAAATGGGGCTTTTTTAGTGTAAAAGAATATATGGATTTTTATCTTATTGCACAAAATTTAAAAGAGCAAAAGTTTTCAAATATAAAACTTTTAGGACCATCTATTATAGATTTCGAATACTATTATAATGTTAGAGCTATGTTTAATCTAAAAAAAATAAAATATGATGTAACTTCAGCTTTGCTTTATGTAGATAGAAGAGGAAGCCCTAAGAATAAACAGTATGGAATATTTGATTTAAAAAATAAGATAGATTTGCTTTATTCTTTAGTCAAACTAAGTCCAAAAACTCTAAATGATGATATATATATAACTGAAACAAATTGGCCTATAAAAAATACAGCTCCATATGCTCCAACAAGTGAAAAAGAGTGTGTTTCAAATGAAGACTATACAAAATATATGGTAGATTATTTTAAAATTATAAAAAACACTAAAAAGATAAAAAGAGTTTATTGGCATCAATTGATAGCACCTGGATATGGTTTGGTTGATAATAGAAATAGAAAAATTGTAAAATATCCACAATTTTATGCTTTTAAAGAGTTATTGAAAGAGAAAAAATGAAAATATTTATAGAGATTCCTTCTTGGTTAGGAGATGCTATCATGGCAACTCCTGCTATACAAAATATTATAAAAACATATCCAGAATCAAAAATCATACTTTTAGGCTCATATGTATCTACTCAAGCTTTTCAAGGTTATCCAAATATAGAAAAAGTTATTGTTGATGATACAAAAAAAAATGGGAATAGATATAAGAATCTTATATTTTTAGCAAAAAGTATAGGAAAAGTTGATATTGCAATATCTTTTAGAAGAAGTTTTTCTTCTAAATTTATGATGTTTTTTATCAAAGCAAAGAAAAAATTTAACTATCGAAGATTTACAAAAAAAGAGATGCATTTATCTATTAGATACAATGATTTTGTAGATAAAGTTTTAAATCTAAATAATGAAGTAGGGGATTTAAAACTATATTTTAAGCCTTTTTCTTACACTAAACCAACTTTAGGAATAAATCCTGGTGCAACTTATGGAAGTGCAAAAAGATGGTATCCAGAAGAGTTTGCTAAAGTTGCTATATGTCTTGCTTCTAAATATGATATTGTAATTTTTGGAGGACCAACTGAAACTGATATAGCAAAAGATATTGAAGATGAACTTATAAAAAATGGTATTTCAAATTATCAAAATTTAGCAGGAAAGACAACAATTCCAGAACTTATAGAAAAAATAGCTGGACTAGATTTATTTATTACAAATGATAGTGGTCCTATGCACATAGCTGCAGCTTATAAGGTGAAAACAGTAGCTATATTTGGACCTACAAAATTTACTGAAACAAATCAATGGAATAATCCAAATGGAATAATTGTTACAAAAAATTTGGATTGTGCTCCCTGTATGAAAAGAATTTGTCCACTAAAACATCATAATTGTATGAAAGGAATAACAGCAAATTATGTTTTAACAAAATTAACTAAATTGGAAGAAAATGCAAAATAAACCAAAATATAATTTATTCAAAAACTGGAAATATGCTATTGATGGCTTAATAACTGCTATAAAAACAGAGAGTTCTTTTAGACTTGAACTTTTTTTTGCAGTTTTTATAATAGCAGGAATTTTATATATTGATACAAGTTTGACAAATAAATTAATATTACTTATTAGTGGGATTTTAGTTTTAATTGTGGAATTAGTAAACTCTGCTATTGAAAATGTTGTGGATTTATGCACAAAGGAGATTCATCCATTAGCTAAAAATGCCAAAGATATAGGCTCAACTGCTGTGATGTTTAGTATAAGTTTACATTGTGTTTGTTGGATTTTTATTTTACTTTTTACTTAGGTTTACTTACTGCATATTTTAATTACAAATTGATTACAAAATAATAGTTTATTTATTAACTTTTTTGATGTATAAATTCAAAATTTTAATATAAAGGTATTTTTTGAAAACTTTATCTTCTTATATGTTAATACTGTTTAGCTCTATTGCTTTTACTCTTTTTTACAATTATTCATTTTTCAAAAATATTGTAAATACTTATGGTTTTAGTGGATTAAATATAATTTATATTTTATCAACTGCAGTTTTGCTTGTGGCATTATTGACTTTTATTCTTTCACTTTTTACTTATAAATATATAACAAAATTTATTTTGATAACTTTATTTATCATTTCAGCGTTTACTGCGTATTTTATGGATAGTTATGGAGTTGTTATTGATACTGAGATGATTAGAAACTCTTTACAGACGAACTTAAATGAGTCAAAAGATTTGTTTAGCTTTAAACTTGTTTTATATGTAATATTTTTGGCAATTCTTCCAACGTATTTTATATATAAAATAAAAATTGAGTACAAAACTTTTAAAAGTGAACTAGCTTCAAAGATAAAAATTATAGTTTTATCTTTAGTTATAATTTTGGCAATAGTTTTTAGTTTTTCTAAATTTTATACCTCTTTATTTAGAGAGCATAAACCTTTAAGATACAATGTAAATCCAATATTTTGGATATATAGTATTGGAAACTATATAAATAAAACTTTTGATACAGTTCCTGTAACTTTAAAGGAAATTGGAAAAGATTCAAAAGTAGTTGAACCAATAGAAGAGCCAAAAGAGTTGATTATTTTAGTTGTTGGAGAAACGGCACGAGCTGATAGATTTTCATTAAATGGCTACGAAAAAGAGACAAACCCACTTTTAAAACAAGAAGATGTTATAAGTTTTCCAAATATGTACTCTTGTGGAACTTCAACAGCACACTCAGTACCTTGTATGTTTTCAGTTTATCTAAAAGATGATTATAGTTACAAAAAAGGTATTTCAACTGAAAATATTTTAGATGTTCTAAAAAATACTAAAGATATATCTATTTTATGGAGAGATAATAACTCTGATTCAAAAGGTGTAGCTTTAAGAGTTGATTATGAAGATTATAAAACTTCTAGTGCAAATACAATTTGTGAAGATGGTGAGTGTAGAGATGAAGGAATGCTTATTGGACTTGAAGATTATATAGAAAAAAATAGAGGAAGAGATATTTTAATAGTTCTTCATCAAATGGGAAGTCATGGACCAGCTTACTATAAAAGATATCCAAAAGAGTTTGAGAAATTCACTCCTGTATGTCAAACAAATCAGCTTGAGAAGTGTTCAAAAGAGGAGATAAGTAATGCCTATGATAATACAATTTTATATACAGATTACTTTTTATCAAAAATTATAAATTTTCTAAAAGAATATGAAAATAGCCACGAAACAGCCTTAGTTTATGTATCTGACCATGGAGAAAGTTTAGGTGAAAATGGGCTTTATTTACATGGAATGCCTTATGCAATAGCTCCAAAAGAGCAAACAAATGTTGCATCACTAATTTGGATAGGTGAAGGTGCTATGGAGCATGAATATGATAAGGCAAAATTAAAAACATATAAAGATAAAGAGTTTTCACAAGATAATCTATTTCACACTCTTTTAGGTCTATTTGAAGTTGAAACGGAAGTTTATAAAAAAGATAAGGATATTTTAGATGACGCAAGAAACCCTGAATAAACAAATAGTAATCACAGCAATCTTACTTGTAGCTGTAATTTTATTTTTTGACTTTACAAATATAGATAGGTTTGTGCAAGATTTGTTTTATAATTTTGAAACTAATTCGTGGATAGTATCAATATATGAGGATAAAGTTGCAAAATTTATCTTTTATGATGGGTTCAAAAAGTTATTCAAAGTTTTTTATCTTTTAACTATAATATTTCTTATTTTATCTTTTTTCAAAAGATTTCCTATTTTACATAGTTATAGAAAAAACATATTGATTTTTGGCTTATCTTTACTTCTTGTTCCATCTTTAGCTGGGTTAAAAAGTGTTACAAATATGCCTTGCCCTGATGAAATAATTGAATATGGTGGGAAATATCCAAATGTTAGACTTTTTGGAAGCTATCCAGAAGATAATACTCCATTAAAGAGAGTAAAATGTTATCCAGCTGGTCATGCTGTACTTGGATTTTCTTTGATGGCTTTATATTTTTTATTTAAAATAAAAAGAAATAAAAATATTGCATTAGGAGTTGGAATAACTATTGGAGTTTTAACTGGTGGTTATAAAATGTTAATTGGACATCATTTTTTAAGTCATACTTTAGTAACCATGATTGGGGCTTGGTTGATTATATTAATAGTTACAAAAATAGTTAATAAAATAAAAAAGCTAGAAGATTAAATCTTCTAACCTCTCATAAGAATAGGATTAGTAATATTAATATTTGTTGGTTACAACTAAGTTACATATTTAACTTAATTCATTATCAATAATCTGACAAATAGTATGCTCAAAAAGTATATGCATCTCTTGTATTCTTGGTGTATCATTTGAAGGAACGACTATATTTATATCACAAAACTCATTCATCTTTCCACCATCTCTTCCTGTTAGCCCAATAGTTTTACAACCTAGTTCTCTTGCTACTTTTAATGCATTTATAACATTTGTACTATTTCCCGAAGTAGAAATACCTATAAGTAAATCACCTTTATTTGCTAATGCTTCAACTTGTCTATCAAAAACTCTATCATATCCATAGTCATTTCCAATAGCAGTTAAGGCACTTGTATCTGTTGTAAGAGCAATACCTGGTAATCCTCTTCTTTCAGTTTTATATCTTCCTGTTAATTCAGCTGCAAAATGTTGTGCGTCAGCTGCACTTCCTCCATTTCCACAAAGCAGTATTTTATTACCATTTTTTAGTGTTTCAACTGCAATTTTTGAAGCTTCTAGAAGTGGTTCTTGCATAGTTTCTAGAACTTTTGCTATTGTTTCTTGGTGTGCTAAAAATTCTTTAATTATTGCATTTTTCATTTTCTTGTATCCTTTTTATCGTATTTGTTGTACTTTTCCCATCTACAAATTGCACAAGTTTTAACTCATCTGCTATATCTTGTCCAACTACCTCTTTCCCTTCATAATCTCCACCCTTTACTAAAGTATGCGGTTTAATTAACTTTATCAATTCATAAGGTGTCTCTTCTTCAAAAATAACTACATAATCTACACTTTCTAAAGAAGCTAAAATATATGCTCTGTCATCTTGAGTGTTTATAGGTCTTTTTGCACCTTTTAATTTTCGTACACTACTATCTGCATTTAATCCTAAGATTAAAACATCACCATAACTTTTTGCTTCTTCTAAATATTTTACATGACCAACATGAAGAATATCAAAGCATCCATTTGTAAAAACTATTTTTTTACCAAGATTGTGAAGTTTTATAGCTAACTCTTCAATCTCTTTAAAAGTTTTTATATGGCTTGTTGAGTTTGATTTATGTAAGCTATACTCATACTCATAAATTTCATCTAAGGTTGCTGTTGCACTTCCTATTTTACCTACAACAATACCTGCACTTAAATTTGCAAAGCTAACAGATTCATCTATAGATAAATCATTCCCTAGAGCAAAAGCAATAGAAGCTATAACAGTATCTCCTGCACCAGTTACATCATATACTTCTCTTGCAACAGTTGGTTTAATAGTTAGGTTATCATCGAAAATAGCAATACCTTGTTCACTTAAAGTTATAAGTGAAACTTCTAAATTACATTTTTCTTTTAAAACTTTTGAAGCTTCAATTAAAGATTTCTCATCTTTTATTATTATATTTGTGGCTTCTTGTGCTTCTTTTTTATTTGGTGTAAGAGTGTATGAACCTTTATATTTAGAATAATCTTTACCTTTTGGGTCAACTAGAACTTTTATATTATTTTTATTTGCTATTTTTATAATATCTTGAGTTAATTTTGTTGTTAAAACTCCTTTACCATAATCAGAAAGAATAATAGAGTTATATTTGTTTATACTATTAGTTAAAGTTGTAATTATTGATTTATGACTATTTTCATCAATATCATCAATACTTTCCATGTCATATCTTAATACTTGTTGTTGTGAAGCTATAAGCCTACTTTTTTTAGATGTCTTTCTTGTATTTTCAATTACTAAATTTGAAGTTGGAACATTAATGTTTTTTAATAGAGCTTTTAATTCATCTGCTACTATATCTGCTCCAACTACACTTATTACTTCAACTTTTGCTCCAAGTGCTACAAGATTGTTTATTACATTTCCTGCTCCACCTAAAACTGAACTCTCTTTTTGTACATTTACAATTTGAACTGGAGCTTCAGGAGAAATCCTATCACAATTTCCCCATAAATAGTGATCT
Source organism: Aliarcobacter lanthieri (assembly GCF_013201625.1). Taxonomy (NCBI): domain Bacteria; kingdom Pseudomonadati; phylum Campylobacterota; class Epsilonproteobacteria; order Campylobacterales; family Arcobacteraceae; genus Aliarcobacter; species Aliarcobacter lanthieri. Next base: position 1,727,467 of record NZ_CP053839.1, on the reverse strand, counting down.
ATCATTAGATCACCAATAACTAAAATCTTTGGTTTTTTATCCAATTTTTTCATTTAATTTCTTCTTTAAATAATCTTTGTATTTCTGGAATATAAGCTTTTATACCATCTTCTAATGAATATTGTGGTTCATAATCTAAGAATTTCTTTGTAGTTTCAATATTCGCTTCTGTAAAAAATTGATAAGAACCTATGAATGGATTTGGAATATACTCTTTCCCATTATCTATTTCTAAATTTTCTTGTAAAATATTTACAATATCTTCAAAACTTCTAGCTTTCCCTGTACCTACATTATAAACACCAGATTTTTTAGGTTTACAAGCTTTGATATTTGCTTGGATAATATCTTCTATAAATACAAAATCTCTTAGAATATTATCACTACCTTCAAAAAGTTTTGGTATTTGTCCTTTTAAAATTTGATGTCCAAATTGTACAACCATTGAAGCTGTTTTATTTTTAAAAAATTCTCTTGGACCATAAACATTAAAATACTTTAATCCAACAATAGAAATTGGTAAATCTCTTTTTAAATATTCATAAGTTATATTATCCATCATAACTTTTGAAAATCCATAAACATTATTTGGTTTTTCAAAACCAACTTCAAATCTATCACTATCTCCATAAGTTGCCGCACTAGAAGCATAAATCATATTTGCTTTATGCTTTATAGCAATTTTTAGTAAATCTTCATATGCATTTACATTTGTTTTCATCATAATATCTTGTTCAAGTGCTGTTGTATCAGAAATTGCTGCTTGATGAAAAATATAGTCAAATTTATAATTCTTTTCTAAAGATTTTAAAAGATTTTTATCATTTATATCACCACTTATTACTATTCCGTGAAATCCTAATAGATTTTTGAAATGACCAAAGCTTTTTAAATTACCATTTGAAAAAGTATCTTCACTTCTAAAACAATCCAAAACTACAACTTTTGCATCAGGATAATTCTTTTGAAAATAAAAAGCTAAATTTGAACCTATAAATCCTGCTCCACCAGTAATTAAAATTGTTTTTCTATTAAAATTTATATTGTTATATTTCATTTGTTCTCACTTTTTAATTAAATTTATTGTTTCAAATAGTGAATTTGCTGTTAAAAAGTCTTCACTATTCTTTTCTTTATTACTTATTAAAATTCTATTTGGTATTTTAGCATTTTTTCCACACTCTATATCACTGATTTTATCTCCAATAAGCCAAGAGTTTTGTAAATTTATATTAAAATCGTTTAAAGATTGTAAAATCATACCAATATTTGGTTTTCTACAATCACAATCTTCTTCTGGACTATGTGGACAATAATATACTTTTAATATATTAATTCCATGTTTTTTAAACTCATCTTTCATATATTCTGTAAGATTTAGGAAGTCATTTTTTGTATAATAATCTCGTCCAATTCCAGATTGATTTGTTATTATAATGATTTCATAACCTAAATTTATAAAATGATTACAAGCTTCAAATACTCCATCACAAAATTCAAATTTTGAAATCTCATAAACATATCCAAAATCTTTGTTTATAACTCCATCTCTATCAAGATAAACTATTTTTTTTTGCATTGAATTTATAAAAATCCTTATATATTAAATTATTAAATAATATCATAAAGCACTTTTAACTATAATTATAAATTTAATTTTATATGATGAAAGTGTTAGATGAAGAAAAAAACAATATATTTTAAATCAATAAATTCATTGATTCAAAGTTTACAAAAAAGAGCTGATATTGAAATACTAAAAGAACCAAATTATTTAATAAAATTATTTAAAAAACAAACTTTTCCAGATATTTATTTTCATAGTGGAAATCTAGATGAAAAATCTATTTTATATATAACAAATTCTAAAATGACCATTACTAACTCTTTTTCTTCAAAGAATTTAATCAAATCAAAAATAGAAATATCAAATGAAAAAATAAAAGTTATCTATCCATCTATAAATATTGAATATAAGGAATTAGATAAATTAAAAGATAAATATATTGAAAAATTTAGTTTATTACCTACTACAAAATTAATATTTTTTACAGCAAAGAATTTTAAGACTTCTGGTATTAAAGAGTTTTTAGAAATTTGTTCAAATCTATCTTACCCTAATTTTAAAGTAATAATAGCAGGCAGTAAACAACAAATGGCAAATCTTAATTTTTCACTTTCAAAATTTTCAAAGCTTAAAGATAAGTTGATTTTACTTGAAAATTATAAAAATATTGATGAACTTTTTTTAATATCAGATATATTTTTACTTCCTACTCAAAGTAAAACTTTTGCTACAAATGTTTTAAAAGCAATGTTTTGTGAAAGTGTAGTTTTTTTACCCATAAATAATGATGCAAAAGAAATAGTTGATGTTTATGCTTCTATGGAAAGAACAAATGATCCAAGTACACCTTTTAAAATTGATGCAATTTTATATGATGAAAATGAGTTAATAAAAATAAAAAAAGAGAATAAAACTAAAGCTTTAGAATGTAGTTTAGAAAATAATTTGAAGAAGTTTAATCAAATTTTATCATGCATTTAAGATTAACTCAAGAAATTTTAGATACAATACGCCAATATTTTTCACTAAAAAAAGAAGGAAAACAAAATGTCAAGAAGATGTGCAATTTCAGGAAAAGGGCCAATGGTTGGAAACAACGTTAGTCATGCAAAAAATAGAACAAAAAGAAGATTTTTACCAAATATCAGAACAGTTAGAGTTACATTAGAAGATGGAACTACTACAAAATTAAAAATCTCTGCAAAAGAGCTAAGAACTCTTAAAAAACACTCATAAAAAAGCACCCAGAGTGCTTTCATGAGCATTTCTAACAAAATTAAAAAATATTTGGGGTGGGAGATACAAACTTCAAAACCACAATATGATTTAAGCCCTATTATTTACTCAAAACTTAAACCTTTAAGATTCCCATTAATAATATTTCAAATTTTAATGATGATTGGTACTTTAGGTTATGTATATTTTGAAGATTATACTATTATGCAAGCAATATTTCAGGCTGCATATACACTTACAAATACAGGTTTTGGAGCCTTAAACGAATCAAATTTTAAAAGTGAAACTATTATTTTTACTATATTTTTGATGTTAGCTGGTTTTTCAAGTATGGTTTTTGGAATAGGGGTTATTATAGATGTTTTTACTAACGGTAATTTAAGAGAATTATTAAGGGAGAGAAGGATGCTTTTTAAAATAGCAAGACTAAGAAAACATTTTGTTTTATTTTATCACAATGAATATACATCGCAAGTTGCAAAACAATTTAGAGAGAATCATATACCTTTTGTTGTTGTTGATCCAAGTGATAATATTGACGAGATAGCAAGAGAAAATAGATATCCATATTTTGTAAAAGAAGAACCGTATAAAGAGACAGCTTTCCTCAAATCTCATTTAAGTTCAGCAAAGGGAGTAATATCTTTATCAAAAAATATTTCTGATAATATTACTTTAATATCTTCTGTTAGACTTTATGAAAAAGAACTTGGAAGGGCTCCTTTTTTAATTATTGCAAATGCTGAAACACAAAATGAAAAGTTAAGGCTTGAAAAGCTTGGTGCAAATAAAGTTGTTGCAACTCCAACATTAATGGCAAAAAGAGTTAGTGCAATGGCAATTAGTCCAGATATGGAAAATATTTTAGATGAATTTTTATATAAAAAAGATAGCCCTGTTACTATGGAAGATGTCGTAATAAATGATAATTCTTGGATTATAGGAAAAGAATTAAAAGAGTTAAATCTAAGAGATAATCTTAAGATTTCAGTTATTGGAATAACACAAAATGGAGTTTTTATCCAATTACCAAAAGGTGATAAAATAATAGAAAAGAATTCTAAACTATTAATTGTTGGCTCTCAAAAAGGTATTTTAAGAGCTAGAAGAGTTTTAAATTTAGTAAATGAACCAAAGGAGATATAATGTTTACAATTTTACCAATAAAAGGTTATATAGATCAAATTGATGGATTTTATTGTGATGGAATTCACGCTGGACTTAAACCAAATGGGAATAATGATTTAGGCTTTATATATACAAAAGAGCCTTGTACTGTTGCAGCACTATTTACTAACAACAAATTTCAAGCAGCTCCATTAAAACATTTTTTACAATATGGTGAAGATTTTAAAACAAACTTTGTTTTAATAAACTCAAAAAATGCAAATGCTTTAACTGGAAGAAAAGGTATTGAAGATATAAATCATTTATTCTCACAATTAGGTTCTGATTTCGTAAATCCAATTATGAGTAGTACAGGAGTTATAGGGAATAGACTTCCTCTTGAGAAATTAGTTTCTGGAGCTAAGAAATTTGATTTAAATTCTAAAAATGGGGAGAACCTGAGCAAAGCTATTATGACAACAGATGCATATCCTAAAACTTGTCTTTATGAAGTAAAACTTGAAAATGGAAATTCATTTAAAATTGGTGCTGTTGCAAAGGGTGCAGGAATGATAAATCCAAATCTCGCAACAATGCTTTGTTTTATTTGTACAGATGCAAATGCTCCATATAAAGATATAAAAGAAGCTTTAGATATAAATTCTCATACAACTTTTAATGCAATTTCAGTAGATGGAGATACTTCTACAAATGATACTGTTATGGTTTTAGCAAATGGTAAATCAAATGCATATGATAAAGAAGCTTTCAAAGAAGTTTTACGACTTGTAATGCATGATATGGCAATGCTAATGGTTGCTGATGGTGAAGGTGCTAAAAAAGTTGCAGCTTTTGAAGTAATAAATGCAAAAAATGATAATCAAGCAGAAATTGCAGCCAAAGCATTATCAAATTCCCTTTTGGTTAAAACTGCATTATTTGGTGAAGACCCAAATTTTGGAAGAATTGCATCAACTATTGGTGCTTCACAAATTGATTGTGATGATGAGAAATTAGTTATATCATATAATGATGTAGTAGTTTTTAATAAAGGTGAGATTTGTTTTAATGCAGAAATAGAGTCAAAAGCTTTTGATGTATTAAAAAAAGATAAATATAAAATTATTTGTGATATAGGTTTAGGTGATGGTAAATTTACTGCTTATGGGTGTGATTTGGGTTACAAATATGTAGAGATAAATGCAGATTATAGAAGTTAATTTTAAGAACAATTTTATTATAATCCAGAAAATCAAATTTAACAAGGATAGATAATGCTTCACGAACATAGAGATGCAATAGCTGAATTAAGACAAAAAGATACACACTTTGCTAGAGTTTTTGATAAACATAATGATTTAGATCATGAAATTACAAATTTAGAAAACACTCATGCAGATCAATTTACAATTGAGACAAAAAAGAAAGAAAAATTAAGACTTAAAGATGAAATTTATTCTATGATAGTAAAGTATAAAGCTGAAAAATAAAGTTTTATTATTTCTAGTTTAAAAAGGGTTAGAAGCAATGCTTCTAACCCTTTTTTTTATAATTTTTTATTAAACTCAAACTTAAGTATATTTTAGGTAAAATCATTACAATTTTTATTATAAAGGGCTTTAAAAATGGAAAACCTTTTTGAAAATCAAGATATTATAAATATAAATATCGAAGATTCTGTAAAAGCTTCATATTTAGACTATTCTATGAGTGTTATTATTGGACGGGCATTACCTGATGCAAAAGATGGATTGAAGCCAGTTCATAGAAGAATACTTTATGCAATGCATGATTTAAATGTTACAAGTAAAGCTGCATATAAAAAATCAGCAAGAATTGTTGGAGATGTTATCGGAAAATATCATCCACATGGAGATAGCTCAGTTTACGATGCACTTGTTAGAATGGCTCAGAATTTCTCTATGAGGGCTCCATTAGTTGATGGACAAGGAAACTTTGGTTCAGTTGATGGTGATAATGCAGCTGCTATGAGATATACAGAAGCTAGAATGACTAGAATTGCTGAAGAAGTATTAAGAGATCTTGATAAAGATACAGTTAATTTTGTACCAAATTATGATGATACTATGAAAGAACCATCAGTTTTACCTACTAGAGTTCCCACTTTATTGTTAAATGGAAGTGAAGGAATTGCAGTTGGTATGGCTACAAAAATTCCACCTCATAATCTTGGTGAATTGCTTGATGCAATTTTACATTTAATTGATAATCCAGAAGCAGAAGCTAGTGATTTAATGGAATTTATTCAAGGTCCAGATTTTCCAACAGGTGGAACAATTTTTGGAAGACGAGGAATAATAGATGCTTATAATACTGGTCGTGGAAGAGTAAGAATTAGAGCAAAGCATCATATTGAAACAAGAGCTAAAAAAGAGATTATTGTAATTGATGAATTGCCATATCAAGTAAACAAAGCAAGATTAATTGAACTTATTGCTAATTTAGCAAAAGATAAACAAATAGATGGAATTTCTGAAGTTAGAGATGAATCAGATAGAGAAGGTATTAGAGTAGTAATTGAGCTTAAAAAAGATGCTATGGCTGAGATTGTATTAAATAACCTTTATAAATCAACTCCTATGGAAACAACATTTGGTATTATCTTACTTGCAGTTTATAATAAAGAACCAAAAGTATTTAGTCTTCCAGAGATTTTAAATATCTTTTTATCTCATAGAAAAACTGTAATTATAAGAAGAACAATTTTTGATTTAGAAAAAGCAAAAGCAAGAGCACATATTTTAGAAGGTCTAAAAATTGCAGTTGATAATATTGATGAAGTTGTAAAAATAATAAGATCAAGTTCAAATGATGCAGATGCAAAAGAAAAATTGGAAGTAAGATTTGATTTAAGTCATATTCAGTCTCAAGCTATCTTAGATATGAGATTAGGAAGATTAACTGGACTTCAAAGAGATAAATTAGAAGCTGAGTATCAAGAATTGATGATTTTAATAGCTGAATTAGAGGCTATATTAAGAAGTGAAGATAAGTTAAATGAAATTATAAGAGAAGAACTAACAGAAATTAAAGAAAAGTTTTCAACTCCAAGAAGAACAGAAATTGAAGATTCTTATGATGAAATAGATATTGAAGATTTAATTCCAAATGAACCAATGGTTGTAACAATAACTCATAATGGATATGTAAAAAGAGTACCTATAAAATCTTATGAAAAACAAAAAAGAGGTGGAAAAGGTAAAGTTGCAGTTACTACTCATGATGATGATTTTATTGAAAGATTCTTTGTAAGTAATACTCATGATACACTTATGTTTGTTACAAATATGGGGCAATTATATTGGTTGAAAGTTTATAGAATACCAGAAGGTAGTAGAATTGCAAAAGGAAAAGCTGTTGTAAACTTGATCAACTTAAGACCTGATGAAAAAATTATGGCAATTATTCCAACTAGTGATTTTGATGAAGCAAAATCTTTAGCATTCTTTACTAAAAATGGGGTTGTAAAAAGAACAGCATTAAATGAATTTAGTAATATTAGAAGTAACGGTGTAAGAGCGATTGTTCTTGATGATGATGATGAAATTGTAACAGCTCAAATTACACTTCCAGAGTCAAAATATTTTATGATATTTACTGCTCTTGGGCAGGTTATTAGATTCTTTATTTGGGAACCAAAAAGAGATGAAAATGGTAACCCAATTTTAGTAAGAGAGCCAAAAGAAGATGAAAATGGTAACCCAATTTTAGATGCAGATGGTAATCCAATCTTAGAAGAAGATGGAAAAGAACAATATATTGGAGTAAAACCTCAAGGTAGAACTACTAGAGGGGTAAGAGGAATTAAGTTTAAAATTGATACAGACTTTGTTGTTGATGCAGATGTAATAGAAAGCGAAGAACAAGAGATTTTAACAGTTTCAGAAAAAGGTATTGGAAAGCGAACAACGGTTGAAGAGTATAGATTGACAAATAGAGCTGGTTCTGGAGTTATTGCTATGAAACTATCTGCAAAAACTGGAAATGTTGTTGGAGAAGTTTTAGTTGATGATACTCAAGATTTAATGCTTTTAACTTCAATTGGAAAAATGATTAGAGTTGATATGAATACAATTAGAAAAGCTGGTAGAAATACAAGTGGTGTAATAATTGTAAATGTTGATAAAGACGATAAAGTTGTTTCTATAGCAAAATGCCCAAAAGAAGATGAAGAAATAGAATTAGATGAAAATGGGAATGTTATTAGATATAACGAAGATGGTGAAATCATTGAGTCAAATAATGATGATACAACAAGTTTATTAGATTTAAATAATGATATTAATGAGGAATAATATAAAATGAGAAAATTTAATGTTGCAGTAGTTGGAGCTACAGGAGCAGTTGGAGAAGAAGTTTTTAGAGTTATGGAAGAGTTAAATTTTCCTATAAATAAATTAGTTCCATTAGCAAGTTCACGAAGTGCTGGATCAAAAGTTGAGTTTAAAAATAAAGAAATTACAGTTTTAGAACTTACTGAATCAGTTTTTGAAGAGCAAGAAGTTGAAATTGCTTTTTTTTGTGCTGGTGGTTCTATTTCAGAAAAATTTGCAAAATTTGCAGTTGAAGCTGGTGCAGTAGTAATTGATAATACTAGCCATTTTAGAATGGATCCAAAAGTACCATTAGTAGTTCCAGAAGTAAATCCTGAAGATATAAGATTTTGGAGAGAAACAGGAATTATTGCAAATCCAAATTGTTCAACAATACAAATGGTACAAAGTTTAAAACCACTTGATGATCTTTATGGAATAAAAAGAGTTGATGTTTCTACATATCAAGCTGTTTCTGGTGCTGGAAAATCTGGAATGGAAGAGTTGGTAAAACAAATGCAAGATTTCTTTGCTTTTAGACTTGAAGAAACTGAAATAAAAGCTTTTGCTCATCAAATTGCTTTAAATGTAATTCCACAAATCGATGTTGCAATGGATAATGGATTTACAAAAGAAGAGATGAAAATGGTAAATGAAACTCAAAAAATTATGCATAAAAATTTTGAAGTTGCAGCTACTTGTGTAAGAGTTCCAGTTTTAAGATCACATAGTGAATCTTTAACAGTTACATTTAGAGAAGGTATTGATGTAAATGTTGATGAAGTTAGAAGTGCTTTAGAAAATTTTGAAAATGTAAAAGTTATTGATGATTTAGAAAATAAAAAATATCCAATGCCTATAATTTCAACAGATACAGATTTTACATATATTGGAAGAATTAGAAAAGATGTTTATTCTCCAAATATTGTTCATTATTTTAATGTTGCAGATCAAGTAAGAGTAGGTGCTGCTACAAATGCAGTTAGAATTGGTTTGAAATGGATTGAGTTAGAAAGCGATATATAAAAAATGCTTGAAAAGATTATAGAAAATGGTTTATGGAAAAGTAGATTTATTGTAATCCTTTCTGTGATTTTTGGATTTATGGGAGCAGTGATTTTATTTATAGTTGCTAGCATTGATATTATCAATGTAGCTAAATTTGTAGTTACAACTTTTTTCGAAGGGAATCATCCAGAACATTTTCATGAAGATATTGTTGCTGGGATTATTGGAGCAGTTGATTTATATTTGATTGCAGTTGTACTATTGATTTTTGCTTTTGGTATCTATGAGTTATTTATATCAAAAATTGATGCAGCATGTAGCCCAGAAGATTGTAATTCTATATTAAATATTAGTTCATTAGATCAATTAAAAGATAAAATTGCGAAAGTAATTATTATGGTTTTGGTTGTAAATTATTTTCAAAGAGTTTTACATACAGAGTATAAAACTCCTTTAGAATTACTATATTTTGCTTTGGCAATAGTTGCTTTAGCAGTAGGACTTTACTTTACAGGTAAAGTTGGAAAAAAATAAAAAGGAAAAGAATGTCAAAAATTTTTGTAGATGCATGTTTTGGAAAACCAACACCATATACTCCAGTTTGGATGATGAGACAAGCAGGAAGATATTTAAAAGAATATATGGAAGTAAGAGCAAAAGCAGGTAATTTTTTAAATCTTTGTCATAATCCACAACTAGCTGCTGAAGTTACAATTCAACCTCTTGATATTGTAGGAGTTGATGCAGCTATTTTATTTAGTGATATTCTAGTTATTCCAAATGAAATGGGAATGCATTTAGATTTTGTAAAAGGTGAAGGTCCTATATTTAAAGAACCAATTAAAAATGAATTAGATTTGGATAAATTAATTGGTGCAGATGAAGCAGCTTCTAAACTAACTTATGTTTATGAAACAATTAAACTTTTAAAAGAGCAATTACCAGAGGATAAAGCACTTATTGGTTTTACAGGAGCCCCTTGGACATTAGCTACATATATGATAGAAGGACAAGGAACAAAAACATATAATTTATGTAAAAAAATTATGTATTCTAATCCAGATTTTTTACATAAAATTTTAAGAAAACTTACTGATATTATTAAATTATATTTAGAAAAACAAATTTTAGCAGGTGCTGATGTTGTTCAGATCTTTGATTCTTGGGCAGCAGCAATAGAACCTAGTAGATATGATGAGTTTTCATGGAAGTATATGGTTGAGATTGCAGAATATTTAAAAGAAAAATACCCACATATTCCAGTAATTATGTTTCCAAAAGGTATTGCTGCTTTTATTGAAAGAGGGCTAGTTTATGGAAAATTTGATGTATTTGGTGTAGATTGGGGAACTCCAATGGCATTAGCAAAAGAAAAGTTAGGAGATAAATATGTGCTTCAAGGAAATATGGAGCCTTGTAGACTATATTCAAAAACTGAAACTACAAAATGTGTTGAATCTATCCAAAGTATTATGCAAGGAGAAAGACATATATTTAACTTAGGACATGGTATTTTACCTGATGTACCAGTAGAAAATGCTATTCACTTTGTTAAAGAATGCCAAAGAGTTAGTAAAAAATAGTATAAATGTCTTATTCAAACTCTATTATTTTTGGACCAATTCCCTCAAGAAGATTTGGAATCTCTTTGGGAATTGACCTATCTCCCTCTAAAAAGCAGTGTAATTTTGATTGTTTATATTGTGAACTTGAACCAGCAAAAACTATTGATGAAATGGATACTTATCCAAATATACAAGATATTATTTTTGAAGTTAAAAATAGTTTGAAAAAACATCCTAAAATTGATGTTATAACAATTACTTGTAATGGTGAGCCTACTTTATATCCACAATTGGATATATTAGTTGATGAATTAAATAAAATTAAAGGAACAATCAAAACTTTAATACTATCAAATGGAAGTACAATTTATAAAAAAAATATTTTTGAAACATTATTAAAAATTGATACAGTTAAATTATCTTTAGATTGTATTAGTAGTAAGTGTTTTAAAAAACTTGATAGACAAAATAATAGTGTTGAAATTGAAAAAATAGTTCCTTCTATGATAGAGTTCTCAAAAATAACAAAAAATAATTTTGTAATTGAAATATTATTTGTTAAAGATTTAAATGATAAAGATGAAGAACTTGAATTATTATATAAAGCTATAAAAGCTATAAATCCAAATAGAGTAGATATTGGAACTATTGACAGACCACCAGCATATAAAGTTAAACCAGTAGATTTTGATTTTTTACAAAAAGTTGCAAATAAATTTTTTGATGTAAATATAAATATAGTTTATAAGAATAGACCTAAACAAATAGAAAAATATTCTAAAGAAGATATTATTTCTACATTAAAAAGACGTCCTTTAACATATGAAGATATAGAAAATATGTTTGATGAAGAGTCAAAAGATATTTTAAAGACTTTAGTGAATGATGATATTATAAGTATTGTAGACAGTAGTGGAATTGAATTTTACAAGAAAAACAGCAATTAAGTTTAGATTAAGCGAAATACTCTTGACAAATATAAAAAAACCCACTATAATTCCCGTCCAATTTGACTGAAAGTAGTTAAATAGAATCCGGCATAGCTCAGCGGTAGAGTAGATGACTGTTAATCATTTGGTCCCTGGTTCGATCCCAGGTGCCGGAGCCATTTTAAGATTTAGAAAAATCTGAGTTCTTTAAAGTTTAAGACGGTGATAGAGAAGTAATCTTTATAAACCGAATATATGATTGTTAAAAAAATAAAAAAAATGTACAAGTGGAGAGTTTGTATGTCAGAGATGATGTATAGATTAAGAACTTGTCTATAATTTGAGTGATAATTTTGTAACTAACGAATAAGAGAGTATGTTTAGAGATAGATATATAATTTTAAGAGTAATTATAGAATATGTCAGTTTCAAACACTATAAAGATATGTTTAGATTATATAGTAAGATATATGGACTAGATATAGATAATTTATGGAGAGTTTGATCCTGGCTCAGAGTGAACGCTGGCGGCGTGCTTAACACATGCAAGTCGAACGAGAACGGGCTATAGCTTGCTATAGTTGTCAGCTAAGTGGCGCACGGGTGAGTAATGTATAGGTAATATGCCTCTTACTAAGGGATAACAAATGGAAACGTTTGCTAATACCTTATATTCCTTATAAACAAAAGTTTATAAGGGAAAGATTTATTGGTAAGAGATTGGCCTGTATTGTATCAGTTAGTTGGTGGGGTAATGGCCTACCAAGACAATGACGCATAACTGGTTTGAGAGGATGATCAGTCACACTGGAACTGAGACACGGTCCAGACTCCTACGGGAGGCAGCAGTGGGGAATATTGCACAATGGACGAAAGTCTGATGCAGCAACGCCGCGTGGAGGATGACACATTTCGGTGCGTAAACTCCTTTTATATAAGAAGATGATGACGGTATTATATGAATAAGCACCGGCTAACTCCGTGCCAGCAGCCGCGGTAATACGGGGGGTGCAAGCGTTACTCGGAATCACTGGGCGTAAAGAGCATGTAGGCGGATTGATAAGTTTGAAGTGAAATCCTATAGCTTAACTATAGAACTGCTTTGAAAACTGTTAATCTAGAATGTGGGAGAGGTAGATGGAATTTCTGGTGTAGGGGTAAAATCCGTAGAGATCAGAAGGAATACCGATTGCGAAGGCGATCTACTGGAACATTATTGACGCTGAGATGCGAAAGCGTGGGGAGCAAACAGGATTAGATACCCTGGTAGTCCACGCCCTAAACGATGTACACTAGTTGTTGTGAGACTAGATCTTGCAGTAATGCAGTTAACACATTAAGTGTACCGCCTGGGGAGTACGGTCGCAAGATTAAAACTCAAAGGAATAGACGGGGACCCGCACAAGCGGTGGAGCATGTGGTTTAATTCGACGATACACGAAGAACCTTACCTGGACTTGACATAGTAAGAATGATTTAGAGATAGATTAGTGTCTGCTTGCAGAAACTTGCATACAGGTGCTGCACGGCTGTCGTCAGCTCGTGTCGTGAGATGTTGGGTTAAGTCCCGCAACGAGCGCAACCCTCGTCGTTAGTTGCTAACAGTTCGGCTGAGAACTCTAACGAGACTGCCTACGCAAGTAGGAGGAAGGTGAGGATGACGTCAAGTCATCATGGCCCTTACGTCCAGGGCTACACACGTGCTACAATGGGATATACAAAGAGCAGCAATACAGTGATGTGGAGCAAATCTTATAAAATATCTCCCAGTTCGGATTGTAGTCTGCAACTCGACTACATGAAGTTGGAATCGCTAGTAATCGTAGATCAGCTATGCTACGGTGAATACGTTCCCGGGTCTTGTACTCACCGCCCGTCACACCATGGGAGTTGAACTCATTCGAAGCGGGGATGCTAAAGTAGCTACCTTCCACAGTGGATTCAGCGACTGGGGTGAAGTCGTAACAAGGTAACCGTAGGAGAACCTGCGGTTGGATCACCTCCTTTCAGAGAAATGTATTAAGATTTGTTTCTTAATACATAGAAAAATGAAAAACAATTAACAATATATATTCGGTTTATAAAGATTATTTGAATAAATATATAGGTAAATGGGCCTATAGCTCAGCTGGCTAGAGCGCTCGACTGATAATCGTGAGGTCTCAGGTTCAAGTCCTGATAGGCCCACCATAATAAGATAATCTTTGTTGGGGAATTAGCTCAGCTGGGAGAGCGCCTGCTTTGCACGCAGGAGGTCAGCGGTTCGATCCCGCTATTCTCCACCATATATATTTAAAGAAATTCTAATATAAGTTTTATAGCAGATAAGATTTATATTAGGATTTATCCTAAAGAACACTAAAAAGATAACAATAGTTATTAAAATAGTACGATATTTAAAAATATAATGTTAAAGTCTTTAAAATTTTTTCGTAAGATTAAATAGTAATATTTAATTTTAAATAAAAAAAATTTCATATCAATAATTTGTGATAAATTAGAATAGATTTAATTTATTATATAACTATAGATAGAACACAACTAAATTATTAAATAGAATATATTTAATAAGATAGTAGCCAAAGAATATTATCAAAACAAATTGATAAATATAGCGATATATTTATCAGGCAATAATAAGCTATTAAGGGCTAATGGTGGATGCCTAGACTGTAAGAGGCGATGAAAGACGTATTAGGCTGCGATAAGCCACGGGGAGCTGCCAAAGAGCTTTGATCCGTGGATTTCTGAATGGGGCAACCCAGTATATAGAGATATATATTACCCTACGGGGAGCGAACCTAGTGAAGTGAAACATCTCAGTAGCTAGAGGAAGAGAAATCAAAAGAGATTCCGTAAGTAGCGGCGAGCGAACGCGGATTAGGACAAACCCAATGCTTGCATTGGGGGTTGTAGGACTATAACGTAAATTAAAGATGATAGATGAAATACTTGGAAAAGTGTAGCATAGAAGGTGAAACTCCTGTAATTTAAATCATCAATAATTTTAATAGTATCCTGAGTAGGTCGGAACACGTGATATTTTGACTGAATCTGGGGGGACCACCCTCCAATCCTAAATACTACTTACAGATCGATAGTGAACAAGTACCGTGAGGGAAAGGTGAAAAGTACTGCAGCGAGCAGAGTGAAATAGAACCTGAAACCATTAGCTTACAATCATTCAGAGCCCTATGATTTATCAGGGTGATGGACTGCCTTTTGCATAATGAGCCTGCGAGTTGTGGTTAGTGGCAAGGTTAAGTCAAGTACGAAGCCGTAGCGAAAGCGAGTCTTAATAGGGCGCCATAGTCACTAGCTGCAGACCCGAAACGAAGTGATCTATCCATGAGCAGGTTGAAGCTGGTGTAAGAGCCAGTGGAGGACCGAACCCGCTGACGTTGAAAAGTCTTGGGATGACTTGTGGATAGGGGTGAAAGGCCAATCAAACTTCGTGATAGCTGGTTCTCTCCGAAATATATTTAGGTATAGCCTTGTGTTGTAGCATATAGGGGTAGAGCACTGAATGGGCTAGGGCTGCTTACCGCGGTACCAAACCCTATCAAACTATGAATACTATATGTGGAATCACAGGAGTCAGGCGGTGGGTGATAAAATCAATCGTCGAGAGGGGAACAACCCAGACTAACAGCTAAGGTCCCTAAGTTACATCTAAGTGGAAAACGATGTGGAGTTACTGTGACAACCAGGAGGTTGGCTTAGAAGCAGCCATCCTTTAAAGAAAGCGTAACAGCTCACTGGTCTAGTGATTCTGCGCGGAAAATATAACGGGGCTAAGATGTACACCGAAGCTTTAGACTTGTACTATGTACAAGTGGTAGGAGAGCGTTCTATTCAGCGTAGAAGATGTACCGGTAAGGAGCGTTGGAGCGGATAGAAGTGAGCATGCAGGCATGAGTAGCGATAAAACAGGTGAGAATCCTGTTCGCCGAAAACCCAAGGTTTCCTACGCGATGCTCGTCATCGTAGGGTTAGTCGGGACCTAAGTCGAGTCCGAAAGGGGTAGACGATGGCAAATTGGTTAATATTCCAATACCAACATATAAGCGCGATGTGGGGACGCATAGAGTTAATCGAGGTCACGGATGGAAGTGTGGCTCGAAGGACGTAGGTTGTTAAGTAGGCAAATCCGCTTAACATTAGACCGAGATCTTACAGGCTCTTGACACTCTTCGGAGGAGATGGAGAATCGATGATACTGTCGTGCCAAGAAAAGCCACTAAGTATATTATATGTTGCCCGTACCGTAAACCGACACAGGTGGGTGGGATGAGTATTCTAAGGCGCGTGGAAGAACCCTCTTTAAGGAACTCTGCAAAATAGCACCGTATCTTCGGTATAAGGTGTGCCTACTTTGGTATATGAACTTGCTTCAAAAAGCCAAAGAGGTTGCAACAAAGAGTCCCTCCCGACTGTTTACCAAAAACACAGCACTTTGCTAACACGTAAGTGGATGTATAAGGTGTGACGCCTGCCCGGTGCTCGAAGGTTAACTGATGATGTCAGCGCAAGCGAAGCATTTGATTGAAGCCCGAGTAAACGGCGGCCGTAACTATAACGGTCCTAAGGTAGCGAAATTCCTTGTCAGTTAAATACTGACCTGCATGAATGGCGTAACGAGATGGGAGCTGTCTCAAAGAGGGATCCAGTGAAATTGTAGTGGAGGTGAAAATTCCTCCTACCCGCGGAAAGACGGAAAGACCCCGTGCACCTTTACTACAGCTTGACACTGTAGCTTGGATATTCATGTGCAGGATAGGTGGGAGGCTATGATGACTAGACGCCAGTAGAGTCGGAGCCATCCTTGAGATACCACCCTTGAATATTTGAGTTACTAACTGCGAAGAGTTATCCTCTTTCAGGACAATGTCTGGTGGGTAGTTTGACTGGGGCGGTCGCCTCCTAAATAGTAACGGAGGCTTACAAAGGTTAGTTCAAAGCGGATGGAAATCGCTTGTTGAGTATAATGGCATAAACTAGCTTGACTGTGAGACCTACAAGTCGAACAGAGACGAAAGTCGGTCATAGTGATCCGGTGGTTCTGCGTGGAAGGGCCATCGCTCAAAGGATAAAAGGTACGCCGGGGATAACAGGCTGATCTCCCCCAAGAGCTCACATCGACGGGGAGGTTTGGCACCTCGATGTCGGCTCATCGCATCCTGGGGCTGTAGTCGGTCCCAAGGGTATGGCTGTTCGCCATTTAAAGCGGTACGCGAGCTGGGTTCAGAACGTCGTGAGACAGTTCGGTCCCTATCTTCCGTGGGCGTAGGAAAGTTGAAGAGATTTGTCCCTAGTACGAGAGGACCGGGATGAACGTACCACTAGTGTACCAATTGTTCTGCCAAGAGCATCGTTGGGTAGCTACGTACGGATGTGATAAGAGCTGAAAGCATCTAAGCTCGAAGCCAACTCTAAGATGAACTTTCCCTGAAGTTCCCAGCAAGACTAGCTGGTTGATAGGCTGGATGTGTAAGCGTTGTAAGGCGTTTAGCTGACCAGTACTAATAGAACGTTTGGCTTATTTTTTATTTCTTTGGTTTACTATCTTATTAAGTATATCTTTACTTTATATTTGTGTAGGTTTTTTTTTGAAAATTTACTTTTAAGACTTTAACATTATCTTTATTCCTTTAACTCTTTTGTTAAAGTTGAGTATTAAGAGATTATCTCTATGATTCTTTTAATACTCAACTTTGTTAGTGGTTACAGAGAAGTGGAAATACCCAGCCCCATTCCGAACCTGGTAGTCAAGCACTTCATCGCCGATAATACTGCTGGGTCCCCCGGTGGAAACGTAGGTCATCGCTAACTCTTTGAGTCTTTAATGCCTTTCCTAAGCTACTTTATCTAGTGTTTTAGGGAAGGTATCCCTTCTTATACAATTTATTCAACAATTTAATATCCTCCCTTTTGTCCTTATATATGCTTTTATATCATATCTATTTATACAAATTAATTATTCCTTTTCCTACTATTAATCTAACAACTAATTAGATGTCCTCGTAATAATATCTCTGCTTTTCTTATTCTTAAATCTATTTTTTATTTTATTATCTATCCTATTACTGTCTACAGATTTTATATACATCTACTTTATCCAATTATATGCTCTTTTATCATACATACTATTTATTCCTATATAGATATTTATATTAACAATGCTTTTATTTAACTATTCCTTTCCTTTCTATTAATCTAATAACTAATGATATATCAATATAAGAACATATAAAAAAGATAAAGAATTAATCCAGCATTTATTCTTTTAAGCATGCTTTTTCGTTTTTTAATATATATTTCTCTTATTTTAGTAATTTATCCTCTACTATTAATTCTTTGAGTAAATCTTCTTGTATAGGTTTTATTTTTACTTTCATTAATGGCAATATTTATATTGTTTTTTTCTTATAATCTTATTATTCTCTTCTCATTTATTACTATTTCTATTTTCTCATTATTCATTGTCTTCTTTACTTTCATATTACTCATCTTTTCATATATTTATTTTAACTAAGAATTTTTAGTTATCCTTTGTATGTTTTAGTTTAGCTAGATCAGTTTCAGAATCAAGTAAAGTTTCACTGGACAGATAAATATAAATAATTTATTTGGTAAATTATATTATTATGGATATTCAAAAATAGAATATGCTTATGGTGACCTTGGTAATACTATGGTTAGTTTAAAGTATAAGTTTTAGTATAAAATTATAGATATAATAATTGACATTAATTTTATTAATAGGTATAATTCTCATTATTTAAAGGAGAGTTTATGAAAAAGCTTATAGCTATATTTATGTTAAGTAGTTCTTTTTTGTTTGCTATTAACTTACAAACAGCAACAAAGGAAGAACTTATGGGGATAAAAGGAATAGGTGAGAAAAAAGCTGAACAAATATTAGAATATAGAAAGGTCAATAGTATCAAATCTCCAGAAGATTTGAGGAATATTAAAGGATTTGGAGATTCTATTATTAATAATATAAAAAATGATGTGGAAGTTAAAGGTTTATCAAATAAAAAAGATGAAAATGAAGTAAAAGATTCTAAAGAAAAAGAATCAAAACAAGATAATAAATCTAAAAAAGAGAGTGAAAACAAGAAATAAACTTTCTATTTTTAAGATAGTTTAAGAGTTTCCTCTTAACTATCTTCTTAATTATACTACATAAAGAATAATTATTTTATTCAATAAATAAAATTATAATTAGAAATTAAATTTATATATTATATAAAAGATAAGAAATTTTTTATGATTAGATTATTTTAGATTGATTTTATATTTGGTGGAGATGTGCGGGATCGAACCGCAGTCTTAAAACAGCTCATAAAAGCGTCTACATGCTTAGCAAAGTTGAAAAAATTCACTCTATGACAACTCAACTTCCAAAAGCAATCATAAAGCTAAGATTAGGAAATTTCTCTTCTAAACCAAATCAACTCTTAGAAGATAATCTATCTAATGTGAACCAGCAATAATCTACATAGATAGAATCTGTAGTGCTAGTCTCCAAAGACTCAAGCCGTTAGGCGAGTCAGTAAGTTGTTAAACTTACGCAGCTTTTGCGTAAGCTGGAGCGTAATTTGTATTGTTTGCGTCTAAAAAAAATGAACCGCGTAACGGCATGTTCAGGCCGACATGCAACTAATACTCACTGCTCTAATCGATACCAAGTCATCCCCAATATAAAAGTTAATTTTACACAAATAAAGTTAAAACTATGTTAATTTTGTAATTAAATGGTTACTAAATACTATTTTTTTATAATAAAATAGTTATAATCAATACATAAAAATATTTGGAGTATATAAAATGATTAAAAAAGGTATTTTAATAATTGGTGCTGGTGGTGTAAGTAGGGTAGCCACTGTAAAATGTGCAATGAATATTGACACTTTTGAAAAAATAACTTTAGCTTCAAGAACAGTTTCAAAATGTGAAACAATAGCAGAAGATATTCTAAAAAATCAAGGCGTAAAGATTGATATTGCACAAGTAGATGCTGATAGTGTAGATGATTTAGTAAAATTAATAGAAAAAGTAAATCCAAAATTAGTTTTAAATGTTGCTTTACCATATCAAGATTTAACTATTATGGATGCGTGTACGAAATGTAAAGTTGATTATGTAGATACTGCGAATTATGAACATCCAGATGAAGCAAAATTTGAATATAAAGAGCAATGGGCAAGAAATAAGCAGTTTAAAGATGCTGGAATTATGGGACTTCTAGGTTCAGGATTTGATCCAGGGGTTACTGGTGTATTTTGTGCTTATGCTCAACAAAACTTATTTGATGAAATTCATACAATAGATATTATGGATTGTAATGCAGGTGACCATGGATATAAGTTTGCTACAAATTTTAATCCAGAAATAAACCTTAGAGAAGTTTCTGCAAATGGTAGATATTGGGAAAATGGAGAATGGATAGAAACAAAACCACTAGAAATAAGAGTTGATCATGACTATCCAGAAATTGGAGTAAAAGCTTCATATTTGTTGTATCATGAAGAATTAGAATCATTAGCTAAAAATATTAAAGGATTAAAAAGAATTAGATTTTTTATGACTTTTGGAGATAGTTATATTCAACATATGAATTGCTTACAAAATGTTGGAATGTTGGGAATTGAACCAGTAGAACATAAAGGGGTAATGATTACTCCAATTGAATTTTTAACTACATTATTACCAGACCCCGCAAGTTTAGGACCAAGAACAGTAGGGCAAACAAATATTGGTTGTATTATAGAAGGTATTAAATATGGAAAACTGAGAAAAGTTTATATTTATAATGTTTGCGATCATCAAGAATGTTATAAAGAAACAGGAGCACAAGCAGTAAGCTATACAACGGGAGTTCCAGCTATGATTGGGAGTAAGCTTTTGTATAAAGGTATTTGGAAAAATACAGGAGTATTTAATATAGAAGAGTTTGATGCAAAACCATTTATGGATGAGTTGATGACACAAGGTCTTCCTTGGAAAATTATTGAGCTATAAATAGAAATTTTATTAAAATTTCTTTGTTTTAAAAAAGATAAAGAGTTAGTTATTTATTATATATAAATTTATAGCTTTTTATTTTAAAGCTTTGAAATTATACAAAATTTATTTTCTCAAAATTAAATATTATATAAAAAACTTTAAATATTAGGAAAATATTATATGAAAAATCAAATTCTAAGTTCTTTAGAAGAATTACCAAGCCCATCATTTGTTTGTGAAGAAGAGTTACTTGAAAAGAATTTAAAACTTTTAAAATATGTACAAGATGAAACAGGTATTAATATACTTTTAGCATTAAAAGGTTTTGCTATGCATTCTACATTTGACTTATGTAAACAATACCTAAAAGGTTGTTGTGCTTCAGGACTTCACGAGGCAATTTTGGCAAAAGAAGAATTTGGTTTAGAAGTTCATACTTATAGTCCAGCTTTTAAAGATGAAGAGATAGATGAAATTGTTTCTATATCAAATCATCTTGTTTTCAATTCTTTTAGTCAATTAAAAAGGTTTAAAGATAGAGCTTATGGAAAAGTATCTTTAGGAATTAGATTAAATCCTGAATATTCAAGTGTTGAAGTAGATTTATACAATCCTTGTTCTCCATTTTCTAGAATGGGAACAACAAAAGCTAATTTTGATGATACTCAACTTAAATATTTAGATGGTTTTCATTTTCATGCACTTTGTGAGCAAAATGTAGATGCCTTAGAAGGCGCATTAAAAAGCTTTGAAGATAAATTCTCACAATATTTTGATAGATTAAAATGGGTTAATTTTGGTGGAGGGCACCATATTACTAGAGCAGATTATGATGTAGAAAGGTTGATAAAACTTTTGAAAGATTTTAAATCTAGGTATCCACACTTAAAAGTTTATATGGAGCCTGGAGAAGCGGTTGGATGGCAGACTGGATATTTAGTAGCTACTATCCTTGATATTATAGATAATGGTATGAAATTAGCTATTTTAGATACAAGTGCAGAAGCTCATATGCCAGATACTTTAGCTATGCCATATCGTGCAATGATACGAAATAGTGGAATTGCAAATGAGAAAAAATATACTTATAGATTTGGTGGAAATACTTGTTTGTCTGGAGATATTATTGGAGATTACTCTTTTGATGAAGAGCTAAAAGTTGGAAATAAAATAATTTTAGAAGATATGATTCACTATACAATGGTTAAAACAACAACATTTAATGGTATAAAATTACCATCAATAGTTATAAAATCTAAAGATGGAAGTTATAAAGTTATAAAAAACTTTGGATATGAAGATTATAAAATGAGACTTTCATAAAATTTCACATAAGGATAGGAAAATGGGACATGATAGAGGTTTAATTAAACAAACATTTGAAGACAAAGATGTTATTGATACAGAAGAAAATATTGAACATGGTCAAGATAAAAAACGAAAAAAAGGTGAATTAAAAGAAGAAATTCAAGATGGAGAACAAAAAGTTCAGATCTGGATAAAAAAAGAGACTTTAGAATATCAAAAAAGACTTACAAAACTTCAAATTGAACTTTTAAAACTTCAAAATTATGTTAAAGCAAAAGGGCTTAAAGTTCTAATAATTTTTGAAGGTAGAGATGCTGCTGGGAAAGGTGGAACTATAAAAAGAATCACTGAACATTTAAATCCAAGAGGGGCAAGAATTGTAGCTTTGGAAAAACCTAGTGATACAGAAAGAACACAATGGTATTTTCAAAGATATACTCAACATTTACCTAGTGCTGGAGAGATAGTTTTATTTGATAGAAGCTGGTACAATAGAGGTGGAGTTGAACCAGTGATGGGATTTTGTACAAAACAAGAACATGAACAATTTTTAAGAGATGTTCCAGAATTTGAAAAAATGCTTGTAGAATCAGGAATTATTTTATTGAAATTTTATTTTTCAGTATCAAAAAAAGAGCAAGAAAGAAGATTTAAAAAAAGAGAAACAGATCCTTTAAAACAGCATAAATTATCTCCAATAGATAAAGAGTCTCAAAAATTGTGGGATAAATATACAGCTGCAAAATACTCTATGCTTATGGCATCTCATACACAACTTACACCATGGACAATAGTAAAAAGTGATAATAAAAAGAAAGCTAGAATAAATTGTATTAGACATATTTTGAATTCTATAAGTTATGATAAAAAAACAGATGAAGATATATTTGTAATTGATAAAAAGATAATTATTGGTGGGGCTTTAGAGCTTGAAAATATGCAATTAGATAAATTATCTTAAAAAAGGGGGGATATTGTAATGAATTTGAATGAATTTGAATTAACAGTGCATAATGGCTTATATATATCAAAGGATGAACACCCTACATTTGGTAAAAAATTTATAGCAAGATTTCAATATGATAAAAAACGATATGTAAAAGTTTTAGGATATTCAAAAAGAGATAATCTTACTTTAAATAAAGCCATAGATCTTATTGAAAATTTTAAATCATCTGTTATGAAAAGTAAAGAACCAATAAAAGTTGTACCAAAAATGCAGAAAGAAACTCCTAAGAAACCAGTAAATGATAAATTAAAAGAGATACAAGAAGAAAATAAATATCTTAAATCTTTATTGGGAGATTATAAAAAATTAGATAGTCAAGTTTTAAATGAAGGAGTACAAAAAATCTATGATTTACAGAGTTTAAAACCTTATCAAATTGAATTAATAAAACTTCAAGATTGGCTTGAAAAAGAAAATAAAAGAATGATAATTATTTTTGAAGGAAGAGATGCGTCTGGAAAAGGTGGTGCAATAAGAAGAATTACAAGATATATGAATAATAAACACTACCGTGTTGTAGCACTTGGAAAACCAACTGAAACACAAAGAAATCAATGGTTTTTACAAAGATATATTGAACATTTTCCAACTGGAGGAGAGATAGTTTTATTTGATAGGTCTTGGTATAATAGAGCTATGGTTGAACCAATTTTTGGATTTTGTACACAAGAAGAACATGAAATATTTATGGAAGATATTGTAAATTTTGAGCAAGACTTAGTAAGACAAGGAATGATTTTAATAAAACTTTATTTCTCTGTTTCAAAAGAAGAGCAAAAAAGAAGATTTGATAGAAGAATAAATGATCCACTAAGACATTGGAAATTTTCAGAAGTTGATATGCAAGCACAAGATTTATGGGATGAATTTTCTGAGAAAAAATATGAAATGCTTAGAAGAACAACATCAAGAAGTGCTCCTTGGCATATTGTAAGAAGTGATGATAAACACTTAGCTAGACTTGAAGCTATGAAAATTATTTTAAATTCTGTTGATTATGATGGAAGAAATTACTCACTTAATTTTGAAGCAAATGAGAATATAAATATTTCTGTTCAAAAAGAACTTCTTCAGATGAGAAAAACGAAAGATTATTAATCTTTCATTTCTCTTTTTAATATATTCAAAAATTTTTTAGTAAAGCCTTAGTAAAATTTAGATAAAATATTTGTTAAAATTTTAATTCGGAGTAAATTTAATGGAATTTAAAGCAAATAGAGTTGATGAAGCAAATGTTGAAATAGCAGCAACACTTTCAAAAGAGTTAATTGAAAAGAACTTAGATAAAGTGGCTCAACAAGCTGCTAAAACTATGAATATTCAAGGATTCAGAAAAGGTAAAGTTCCTGTTAATGTTGTAAAACAAAGATATGCAGATAAACTTTTAGAAGATGCACAGGGTGAAGCTGTTAGAAAAGTTTTAAATGAAGGTTTAAAACAATTAGATATTAAAAATAGTGATTTAATTGGTGAACCAAGTATTACTAAATTTGACAAAAAAGACAATGGTACTGTTGAATTAGAAATATCTGTAGCTTGCAAACCACAAATTGATTTAGGAGATTACAAATCTTTAGTTCCTGCTGTTAAAGATATTGAAGTTGGAATAGAAAAAATTGATGCAAGATTAACTGAAATTGCAGGTCAATCAGCACCTTTAGCAAAAATTGCTAGAAAAAGAGCTGTAAAAGATGGAGATTATGCAGTAATTGATTTTGAAGGTTTTGTTGATGATGTAGCATTTGAAGGTGGAAAAGCTGAAAAATATCCTTTACACATTGGTTCGGGTTCTTTTATTCCAGGATTTGAAGAACAAGTTATTGGGATGAAATACGAAGAAGAAAAAGATGTTATTGTAACTTTCCCAAAAGAGTACCAAGCAAAAGATTTAGCTGGTAAAGAGGCTGTATTTAAAGTAACTTTACATGAAATTCAAGAAAAAGCTGCTCCTGAATTAAATGATGAATTTGCACAAAAAATGTTACCAAATGAAAAAGATGTGACAATTGATACTTTAAGAGAAAAAATTAAAGAGCAAATGGTAGCACAAGAAAAAGCTACATACTATAGAGAAGAAGTTAAACCAACTTTCTTAGAATCTTTAGTTGAAAAAATCAATTTTGCTTTACCAAAAACAGTAGTTGAACAAGAAGTAAATTTTGCTTTAAATAATAGAATTAGAACAATGAGTGAAGAAGAAATCAATGAATTAAAAGAAGATGCTTCTAAAGTTGAAAAAATAAGAGAAGAATTAAAAACTGATGCATCAAATTCAGTAAAAGCTACATTTATTATTGATGCTTTAGCAAAAGCTGAAAATGTTGATGTAACTGATCAAGAAGTTACACAGGTTTTATATTTTGAAGCATTACAAATGGGACAAAACCCACAAAATGTAATAAAACAATATCAAGAAGCTGGTTACCTACCTGCTATAAAAATGTCAATGATTGAAGAAAAAGTTACTTCAAAATTATTTGATGAAAAATTAGGAAAATAATTTTAGGATAAAAAATGAGTTATATACCTTATGTAGTTGAAAAAACTGGGCGTGGTGAGAGAAGTTATGATATTTATTCAAGACTTTTAAAAGATAGAATCATCATGTTAAGTGGAGAGATAAATGATGCTGTTGCTTCAACAGTTGTAGCTCAACTTCTATTTTTAGAAGCTGAAGATCCAGATAAAGACATTTATCTATATATCAACTCTCCAGGTGGAGTAGTAACAAGTGGTATGTCAATTTTTGACACTATGAATTATATAAAACCTGATGTTTGTACTATTTGTATAGGACAAGCTGCATCTATGGGTGCATTTTTATTATCTAGTGGAGCAAAAGGTAAAAGATACTCTTTACCAAACTCTAGAATTATGATTCACCAACCTTTAGGTGGTGCTAGAGGACAAGCAACAGATATTCAAATTCAAGCTAAAGAGATACAAAGATTAAAAGATACTTTAAATGGTATTTTAGCAGAGCAAACAGGACAAGATGTTTCTACTATTGAAAAAGATACAGATAGAGACAATTTTATGAGTGCAGAAGAAGCTTGCAAATATGGGCTTATTGATGAAGTGATCTCAAAACACAAATAAGAAAGAGTTATGATTAGAGAAATTATTACATATCCAAATAAATTACTTCGAACAAAATCTGAAAATGTTGTGAAGTTTGATGAAGAACTTCATACTCTTTTAGATGATATGTATGAAACTATGATGAACGCAAATGGAGTAGGACTTGCAGCTATTCAAGTTGCAATTCCTCTTAATGTTTTGATTATAAATATTCCAAATGAGGAAGATATTCAAGATAAAGCTGAATTAATAGAAGCTGTTAATCCAGTAATTACTCATAAAGATGGAGTTCAAATATATAAAGAGGGTTGTCTTAGTGTTCCCGAGTATTATGAAGAAGTTAAAAGAGCAAAACATATAATTGTTGAATATTACAATAGATTTGGAGAAAAACAAACTATGGAATGTGAAGACTTTTTAGCAGTAGCTTGGCAACATGAAATGGAACATCTAACTGGACATCTTTTTATAGAGAATTTGTCTTTCACTAAAAGACAAAAATTTGAAAAAGAGTATAAAAATAGAAAAAAATCTAAAAGATAATTTCTATTTTATATGCTTTTATAAGAAATATTTACTATTAAAACTATTAAAAATGAATTAAAAACTATCCAAATTCCCCAAAATAATGTTTTTTCAAACTTCGAAGCAAAAATATCTTTAAAATGAATTGGACAAGATTTAAAGGCCATAAATATAGCAAAGAATATTGCTAAAATAAAACTATAAATATTTACTTGAGAAAAAATAATTGTAAAGAATACTAAAAATGGTGTAAAAACATTTAAGGCAAATAGCTTACCATAAGATTTTCTTCTTTTATCTCCATTAAAATATCCTACTGTAAAACCACAATTTGGACAAATTGTTCCTAATCTTGATAAAATTTTGTTATTACAATCTGGACAGTCTATAAAATTTGACATAAAATTTCCTAAAATTTTTTGCCAATTATAACTACTATTTTATAAAACTATTTATTTTCATCTCTTAGCCAAATTTCATATGTTTTTGAGATACTTTCTATTTCTTCTTTTGATGCTTTCCTTCTACAAGATAAATATCCATTTTTCCCATCACAAGATACAAAAGGATAAACTGTTGCAAATACCCAATAAAATTCACCATTTTTAGTAGCATTCTTTACATATCCAGTCCAAATTTCACCTTTTTTTACTGTATCCCATAAAGATTTAAATGCAATTTTTGGCATATCTTTATGTCTTACTATACTATGAGGTTGTCCTAAAAGTTCATCTAAAGAATATTCAGCCATTTTACAAAAATCTTGATTTGCAAATTTTATAATACCTTTCTCATCTGTTTCACTAACTAAAAATATATAATCATCTAAAATTTTTTCTTTTTGACTCATAATAACTTCCTTACTAAAAGATTTTATTTTTTGCTTCTTCTAACACTTCAAATGCCATTTCTGATACTTCCTTTGTAATATTATTTACTTGGATAGTTTCTTCTTCATTCTCTTTCGATATTTTTTCTAGAGTAATTATTGCTTGATTTACTTCTTCTATTCCTCTCATTTGCTCATTCGCTGCACTACTTACATTTTGAATAATTTCTAGTGTTTGTGTAATATTTGAAAATAAGTTTTTATATCCTTCTTTCATTTTATTAGAAATTTCTTTTCCTTCATTTGCTTTTAAATTTGCAATATCTACTAGATTTTTTATATCATTTGCAGCTTCAGAACTTTTGTTTGCTAAACTTCTTACTTCTTGTGCCACCACTGCAAATCCTTTTCCTGCTTCTCCAGCTGTTGCTGCTTCTACTGCAGCATTTAAAGAAAGAATATTTGTTTGAAATGATATTTGGTCAATTATAGAAATAGCTTCATTTATTGCTAAAACTTTTGAGTTTATTTCATCCATTGAAAGGTTTGTTTGATTTGTAAGATTATATCCATCCTCAACAGATTTTTTTACAATTTCACCTAAAGAGCTCATTTGCAAAGCATTTTGAGTATTGTTTTTTGTAATATTTGAAATTTTATCAACTGCTTGAGTTGTAAATTCTAAACTATTGGTTTGTTCTAAAAGTTTTGTTGTAAGTTTTTCTATAGATGATTTTAAAACTTTTGAGTTATTATCTAAAATATTTCCATTATCAAGATTTTGTTTTGATTGAGAAGATAGAGTATCTCCTAAAATATTAACACTTTTCATAACTTTTAAAAGTCTTGATTCGTCAATTAATTCTTTTGATATATCTATTCTACTTTTATAATTGTTATTTGTATATGACATTAAAATATTTTCAATATCTTTCATATATTTTTCTAAATCATCTAAAGCTTCATTTATAGTATTTTTTAGAGTATTTATCATAGGATTTGATGTAGTTGATTTGATTCTACATCTAAACACACCTTTTTTTAACTTATCAAAAGTTAAAATACTTTCTCCAATTACTCTCATATCATCTTTATATTTTCCATCAAATTCATCTATTACATCATTTATCTGTTTTGACATTTTAGAA
Organism: Aliarcobacter lanthieri; assembly: GCF_013201625.1. Lineage (NCBI taxonomy): Bacteria > Pseudomonadati > Campylobacterota > Epsilonproteobacteria > Campylobacterales > Arcobacteraceae > Aliarcobacter > Aliarcobacter lanthieri. The sequence goes on along the minus strand of NZ_CP053839.1, from coordinate 1,698,806 downwards.
AATTCACAATTACCTTTAATATCTCTTTTTTCAATTTTATTTTGTTTATAAGTAACAAAATTTAAAAACTCTTTAAAGTAAAGTATAAAATTATTTATATTTTTTGTAATTCCTCTTGATGTTATGAAGAATACAAATATTTGAATAATGATTAAAATAATTCCTAAAATAACTATTTTATAAAAAAATTCAAAATATATATCTTTTACATAATCATCTTTATTAATCCCTGGAACAAGCCATACTTTCCATTCTGGAATATATTTATAGAAAATTATTTTATCTTGATTGGTTACATCAGTATAGTATTCAATAATACCGCTATTTTTATCTGATAAAATCTTTTGTATAAAATCTAAGTTTGCTAAATTTTGTCCTTCAATACTTGGATGTATTACTATTTTCCCAGTTTCATCAATAAAATAAACATAACCACTTTTTCCAATTTTTATGCTATTTATTGCATCTTTAAATTCTTTGTTTTCATATGCTTTTGAGCCATTCTTTATAAAAATTGAACTAAGACTATATATGGATGATCCAATAGTTTCTAAATCTTTTTTAATGAGATTATTTATATTTTTATTAGCAATTGTAAATGAAACAGTGATAATAAAAACAAGAGCAGCTATGTTAAAGAACATAGTTAAAAGAAGTTTTTTACTATTAGACATACCCTTTTCCTTAAATTAAGAGAATATTAAAAATTGTATCATAAAAAAAACATTTTTTTGCATTATTTTTATAAATATAGTAAGATAATAAAAATGAATATTAGAAGTGTTTTATGAAGATAATTAAATCCGCAACATTAGAAACCTTAGATGCAACGATAGTTGATGTTGAATCAACTTTTACAAGAGGTATGCCAAATTTTACAATAGTAGGAATGGTAAGTACAAATATAACTGAGTCAAAAGATAGAGTTAAATCAGCTTTATTGGTAAATAATTTTAAATTTCCACCTCTAAAAATAACTGTAAATTTGTCTCCTTCGGAAATATCAAAAAAAGGAACGCATTTTGATTTAAGTATTGCTTTACAAATAGCACTTTTTGATGAGCAAAAATTGAAGTTTGATGATTTTTATTTTTTTGGAGAGTTAGCACTTGATGGAAAAGTAAAAGATACAAGTTTGATTTTTCCTATTGTATTATCTTTAGTTAAAAAAGGTGAGTTAAAAAAAGTTGTTGTTTGTGCAAATAGTGCAGAAAAACTTTCAAATATTCCAAATATTGAAATTTATGTAGTAAATAGTTTGAATAGTGCAATTGAGCTTGTAAAAACTGAAAATAAAGAGAAATTTTTATATAAAAAAGATATATATAAGTATAAATCTTTAGAAATTAATGATAAAAAATATTTTTATGATACGAACTATGTAGAAGATTTTAAAGATGTTTTAGGTCAAGATATGGCTAAGTATGCAGCACTCATATGTGCTAGTGGAAATCATAATTTACTTATGGAAGGAAGTCCTGGTTGTGGTAAATCTATGATAGCAAAAAGATTGCAATATATTTTAACTCCTATGAGTCAAGAAGAGATATTAGAAAAGGCAAAACTTCAAGCATTAGATTTAAAAGATGTAGATTTTTCTCCAATACGAGCCTTTAGAAACCCTCATCATTCAAGTACAAAATCATCAATTTTTGGTGGAGGAAGTTCTAATGCTAAAATGGGTGAAGTAGCACTAAGTAACAATGGGATACTATTTTTTGATGAATTACCACATTTCCCAAGTAATATTTTAGAAGCTTTGAGAGAACCACTTGAAGATAATAAAATTCTTATCTCAAGAGTAAACAATAAGGTTTTATATGAAACAAAATTTATTTTTGTGAGTGCTATGAATCCTTGTCCTTGTGGAAATAAACTCTCTAGTGTTAAAGAGTGTAGATGCAATGAACTTGAAGTCCAAAGGTATAAAAATAGGCTTAGTGAACCATTTTTAGATAGGATTGATTTGTATTTGGTGATGAATGATAGCTTTAGTGATAATAAAAATATCGTAAGTTCAGCTGAACTTCACGAAAGTGTTATAAAAGCCTTTATCAAACAAAAAAATAGAGGACAAAAAGAGTTAAATGGAAAACTAAGCGATGAAGATATAAAAAAGTATTGTATTTTAGATGATGAAAGTAAAGAAATACTTGAAAAAGCAAGGATAAATTACTCTCTATCTTTTAGAAGTATAAATAAAGTTTTAAAAGTAGCACGAACTATTGCAGACTTGAATAACAATGAGATTATCACTAAAAGTGATTTATTAAAAAGTTTAAATTTTAGAAGAAGGTAAAAATATATTTTGATATAATCTATCATAAAAATACTAATTAGTTTTAAAGTAAGATCTTATAGAGGAGAATTATAAATGAATGATAAAAATATTTTATTAGAATTAAAGATAAGTTCAGAAGGATTAGTTGTTGGAATGTTAATTTGTATGTTTGCAATATTTCTAGGATTTTATTTGATATTTTTTACTAAACAAATTATGTCATTTTTACTTGGGTTATTATTTGTTATTTTTTTTATATATAAACTTCTTGATATTTGGTTCTTTAAAAGAGTAATTTTTATAAATTATTGTGTTATTAAAGAGTGGAAAGTATTTGGAAAAATTTATTTTAATAAAATTAAATATAAAAATTTAAAAGTAGTAATTGCTAAAAGAGGTCTTGTAATTAAGTCTTTTGTTTTTAAAAATAAAAAACATAATTTTTTTAAAAGATTATTTTGTTTTGGAGTTGATTTATTTCTTACAAAAGAAGCAAATATAGAGAAAATGAAAGATATTTTAATAGAAAAGAAAGTATTAAAGGGAGACGAATATGGCTGGTAATGATATTAAACATATAGAGAATTATAAAAGTCAATTAACTTCTCTTGTTCATAACATCATTGTTGGGAATGTATGAATTATCTTTCTAGTACTAAAAAATCTCAAAATGATAAATTTTATAATTCTTGTATATCTCATCTTGAAAAATATTTGAACATTCATTTGAAAGAATAAATTTGGATAAAAAATATTAAAAATAAAGCCTTATAGAAATTATGTTACTATTATAACTATTTATTTAAAAAGGCAAATAATGACAAAATGTGGATATGTTTCAGTTGTAGGACGACCAAATGCAGGTAAAAGTTCACTTCTAAATTGGTTAGTTGGTGAAAAAATAGCGATGGTTTCACACAAAGCAAATGCTACAAGAAAAAGATCAAATATTATAGTTATGCACGAAGATGACCAAATTATATTTGTAGATACTCCAGGAATTCACGAAACAGAAAAACTTTTAAATCAGTTTATGTTAGATGAAGCACTAAAAGCTATGGGTGATTGTGATTTAATACTATTTTTAGCTCCTGTTACTGATAGTTTAAAATATTATGAAGATTTTTTACAAAAAAATACAAAAAATACAAAACATATACTACTTTTAACAAAAATAGATTTTATAAACAATGATGAACTTATGGTGAAACTAAAAGAGTATGAAAAATATCAAGATAAATATGAAGCAATGATACCAATATCTATAAAAAGAGCTACAAAAAAATCTGATATTTTAGATGAGGTTGTAAAATATTTACCGGTTCATCCCTATTTATTTGATCCAGAAATTATGACAACAGAACATTTAAGAGATATATATAAAGAGTTTATAAGAGAGTCGATTTTTGAAAATATTAGTGATGAAATACCTTATGAAGCTGATGTTGTAGTAAATAAAGTTGAAGAAAAAGCAAATGTTGATGTTGTAAAAGCAACTATAATTGTTCAAAAAGATACTCAAAAAGGTATGATTATAGGAAAAGGTGCAACTGCAATAAAAAGAATAGGTAAAGATGCTAGAATAAAAATTGAAAAACTTACAGGGAAAAAGTGTTTTTTAGAACTTTTTGTAAGTGTTAAAAAGAATTGGACAAAAAATAAAGAAGCTCTAAAATCTATGGGATATGAAATAGAGAATTAATCTTAGTTTCAAATTTATTTTAATATACTTCAAATGGTCGCTCCATATTTTTTAAGGTATAAATATGACACCATTTGTCTTATCTAAAGATATTTTGATTATTGAGCTTGAAACTAGCGAAAAGATAAATGATAAATATCTAAAAAGTTTTATTCAATTTAATCTAAAACTAAAAAATATAAGTTTAAATCAAAATGATATAATCTATATCAATTTTATTGAAAATATCAAAGAATATCAACTTTTTATAGTAACTAATGGTTTTAAATTCTTTGAATTTGAGGTTTTTCATACATATATTGATAAAAATTCAAATGGGTTCACCCTTTTTATTTGTCAAGACTTTTTTATTATCTTTAAAAACACTAACCTTTATTATTACCAAAAAATAAGCCAAAATATAAATGAATATGATTTCTTACAGTTTTTAGAAAAAAGATTTAAGATAAAAATAGAAAAAATTTATCAAATTAGCCCAGATATATTAAAAAATTTGAAGATAGAATTTTTAAAAAACTTTTCAAAGAAACACTATAAAGAACCTTTGAAAAAGTTTGAATTAAAAAAAGATTTTAGTTTTTATATTTATATATTTTATCTGTTTATAGTGATTTATTTTGCTTTTTACTATTTTCAAAATATTAAAAAATATGAAGAAAAAGAGCAAAATATAGTAAAAATTGAAGATATAAAAGAAAAATATTCTTTTATCAGTTTTGAAGAGAGATTTTATAAAATCTTAGAAAATATTGATAAAAACAGACTTACTCTTATCTCATTTGAATTTAGACAAAATAGGGCAAAAATAGTTATAAATCATAAAAATAAAGATAATATCAACCTTTTTTTAGAAAGTTGTGGAAATGTACTCACTTCCTCTATAAATTTCTTAGATGATAGTAAAAAATTTGAGGCTATAATTGATGTTGAATTTACTCAAAAATAGATTTGAAACAAGTAGTTTAAAGATAAAAATAGAGTTATATATTTTGCCAATATTGGTTTTGATTTTATTATATATTCTAAATTATGAAGAAAATAATGATGAATTTTTACAAGACAAAAATATAGAGTTGATAAGTTTTGAAAATAAAAGATATGATAAATCAACATTAGAACTTTTAAATAATATTGAAGAAATAGCTAAACAAAGTAATGTTCTTATCCAAAAAAGTGAAAATAGTAAAGATGAGATATTTTTTCAAGCGAAATCAAGAAAAGAAGATTTAGCTAATTTCCTACATAAAATTGAAATTTTAAATAATTTTACAAATATTTATAGTTTAAGCTTAAGAAAAATTGAATCTGATGTATATTTGTTTGACTTAAGAATTGATATCTCAAAATTTTTTATTAAAAAAATAAAAGAAAAAGTAATAAATAATGAAAGTACAAAAACAATTATAGAATTTGAAGGACAACAAGATTTAGATAATCATAAAAAAATAGATTTTAAAATTGATGCAATTATAGGAAAATATGCTTTTATAAATGATACTTGGATTGAGTTAAATGGAACTATACAAGGATACAAACTAGATTTTATAAGTCAAGATTTTGTTTTATTAAAAAAAGATGATGAAATTATAAAATTGGAGGTAAATAGTATTGAGTATCTTAAAAGTTTTAATTGATTACTCTATCTTTGAAAAATATGATAGAAAATATTTTATAAATAATTTGATTATTCCTATTTATGAAGATAGTATTAGTTTAAAATTTGGAGTTTGTCAAAAATCTAATTTATCATCTATAAAAAATGATTTTGTAAAAGTTTTGAATTTTATTGAAATTGATGAATTAGAAATTTTATTTGTTTTCGCAAATTTAGAAAGTAGAGAAAAACTTTATAAAATTGCACAAAAATCAATCATTCAAAATAGTACAGAAAAATATACATCACAATTTTTAGATGAGCTTATTTTGTACTCAATAGAACAAAGAGCCAGTGATATTCATATTGAAAAATTTAAAGATTTAGTATTATTTAAATTTAGAGTTGATGGTAGATTGAAAATATTTTTTAGTTTTGAAGCTGAGTTTTTTAAAATATTTTCATCTTTTGTAAAGCTTATTTCAAATCTTGATATAACACAAACACGTTTATCTCTTGATGGTAGATTCTCACGATATATAGATGATAGAAAGTATGATTTTAGACTTTCAACTATGCCAACAATAGATGCTGAATCAATAGTTTTAAGAATTTTGGATAATAAAAATATAGATAAAAATCTTCAAACTTTAGGCTTAAGTGAAGATATTTATAATACTCTTTTAAATGTACTAAAACTTACACAAGGTTTGATTTTAATATCTGGACCAACAGGAAGTGGAAAAACTACAACCTTATATTCAATTTTAAAAGAGTTAAATAGTGATGAAAAAAAGATAATTACCGTTGAAGACCCAATAGAATATAAAATAGATAGTATAAATCAAATACCTATAAATAATAAAATAGGGCTTAGTTTTGAATTAGTTTTGAAAAATATTTTAAGGCAAGATCCTGATATTATATTTATTGGAGAAATAAGAGATAAGTTTTCACTTGATATTGCATTACAAGCTTCTCTTACAGGACATTTGGTATTAGCTAGTATTCACTCTTCAAATTGTTTGGAAACAATTACCAGATTGATTGATTTAAAGGCAGATCCTTTTTTGATTTCTACAACTTTAAAAGTTATTATGGCACAAAGATTGGTTTTGACTTATTGTAAAGAGTGTATGGCAAAAGGTTGTAGAAAGTGTAATTTTACAAAATTTTATGATAGAAGTTCCATAGCTGAAATTTTAAAAGTTGATGAAAAAATATCATCTTTGATATTTCAAAAAGCAAGTTTAAATGAGTTTAGGGATTATTTAAAAGCTATAAATTTTAAAACAATGCTTGATGATGGAAAAGAAAAAGTTGGAAATAATTTTACAAGTTTAGAAGAAGTTTATAAAGTAGTAAATTTTTAATGAAAAAATATAAAATTAAATATCAAGAAAATGGAGAAATAAAAAGTAAAGTTGTAACAATCATTGAACTTGAAAAACAAAATATATCAAAAAATATTTTAGAAGTAATTGAACAAAAAAGTTTTAGTTTTAGTAAAAAAATCACTATTAATGATAAAAGTTTAAGAAATCTTTTTTATGAGTTAAATTTGATGCTAAAAGCAAATATAAATATAAGTGAATCTTTAGAAATTTTGATAAAAAATAGAAAAGATAAGAATATTATTGAGTTTTTGCAAACAATTAATTATGCATTATCAAATTCAAAGCCTATCATAAAAGAATTAGAAAAATTTAAAATAGATGAAAATATAAAAGCTTTTTTGAATATATCTCAAAATAGTTCTAACATTGATCTAAATTTTGAATCTATATATTCTTTTTTAGATGAGTCTTTATTAATAAAAAAAAGTTTTTACAAAGCTATTTCTTATCCAATATTTTTAACTTTAAGTTTTTTTATCTCTATAATATCGATATTTTTAATAGTAATACCAAATTTTAAATCTATCTTTATGCAAATAGAGAGTAATTTACCTCTTGCTACAAGAATTTTACTTAAACTTGAATACTTTTTTTCAGAATTTTATGTACTATTAATTTTAATACCAGTTTTACTTATAATACTGTTTAAGCTTTTTTATAATTATAGTAAAAGCTTTAGTTCTTTTGTAACCAAGATGTTACTAAATAATATACCAATTATAAGTAATATATACTTGAATTTCGAGCTTTATAAGCTATTTTTAGTTATAGATATAATGCAAAAATCAAAATATGAATTTCACAAGGCTTTTCAAACTTCTCATCTTTTATTAAAAAATAAATATTTGTTGGATAAAATATGTAGTATCAATAATTTACTAGAAAATGGAAAAACTATTAGCTACTCATTTAGTAAATCAAAAATTTTTGATGATATTGTTTTAAATCTTTTAACAACAGGAGAAGTTTCAAACTCTTTGGAACTTACTATTTGTGAAATTAAAAAGATTTATAAGAATAGATTTGATGAGAGTATAAATTTTTTAATCTTATTGATACAACCAATATTTTTAATATTTATGGCGTGTTTGATTCTTTTCATTGTAATTGCAATATTTACACCCATTTGGGATATGGGAAATATCATTATATAAAAAGGAGAAGTCTTGATTAATTGTTATGTAAAGAAAGAGAATAGATTAAGTGTAATAGAAGGCTTAGATTTTTTAGATAATATAGAAGATAGAAAAAGTGTAATTTGGATAGATATGTTTCTTCCTACTTTACAAGAAGTAAAGGCTGTAGAAAAAATATTTAGTATAGAGTTTCCAACAAAACAAGAAAGTGAAGAGATAGAATTAAGTTCTAGATACTGGGAAGAAAATAGTAGAATTGAAATAAATAGTTATTTTTTAATTAATGATAAAAAAGATCCTGTTAATGAGACTGTTTCTTTTATATTACAAGAAGATTTACTTATAAGCATAAGATATAAAAAACTAGCAAGTTTTAATACTTCTATTAAGAAACTTCTTGCAAGTCCAAGAGAATATAAAACTGGATATTCTATATTTTCTCAAATTATAGATATACGAATTGATGCTGATGCTGATATTATAGAAAATCTTAGTAAAGATATTACGAATATTAGAAAACAAGCTTTTGATAATGAAATAGATAAAAAAGATATATTAGAACAGATGTCAGCTTTTGAGAATTTAAATATGAAAATTAGAGAAAATCTTACTGATAAACAAAGAATATTGAATTCTCTTTTAAAATCTCAACATGTAGTTGAAAATAGGGAAGATTTACAAATTATGATAAAAGATATAAGATCTTTAGTTGATCATACAAATTTTAATTTTGAAAGACTTGATTACTTACAAAATATTTTTGTGGGACTTTTAAATACAGAACAAAATAAAGTTATTAAAATATTTACAATTGTAAATGTTATCTTTCTTCCACCAACATTGGTTGCTAGTATATATGGAATGAACTTTGATATTATGCCAGAGCTTAACTGGGATTATGGATATATTTTCTCAATAGGAATTATGCTCCTATCTGCTATTACACCTTTGATAATCTTTAAGAAAAAAGGTTGGATATAAAAAATAAAAGGAATAAGTTATTATGAATAAAGAATTAGAGTTTGAAAATTCAATTAAAAATATTTTAGAATATATTGGAGAAGATGTAAATAGAGAAGGTTTACTTGATACTCCAAAAAGAGTTAGAAAGGCTTTTGAATTTATGTGTAGTGGATATACTCAAAATCCAAAAGAGATTATTCAAAAAGCACTTTTTACATCTACAAATGATGAAATGGTAGTGGTAAAAGATATAGAGTTTTATTCTTTTTGTGAACATCATATGTTGCCTATTATTGGAAAAGCACATGTTGCTTATATTCCAGACGGAAAAGTTGTTGGACTTAGTAAAATTCCAAGAGTTGTAGATGTATTCGCAAGAAGACTTCAAATTCAAGAACAAATGACAGAGCAAATTTGTGAAGCTTTAAATGAATATTTAAAACCAAAAGGTGTTGCAGTTATGATTGATGCAAGACATATGTGTATGGAAATGCGTGGAGTTGAAAAAATATGTTCAACAACAGTAACTTCATCTTTAAGAGGGTTATTTAAAAGTGATAAAAAAACAAAAGATGAGTTTTTATCAATAGTTTCTTCATCTTTTAGAAAATAAGGAATAGATTTTTTCTATTTCTTATAATTTAGAATATATCAAAAGTACTTCTATCTGAAATTCTATCTAGTTTTCTAGGTGTAGTTCTATTTTCATTTACTATTTCTTTATTGAATTTTGAGATAGTATTTTTTACATTTGCTAAGAATATTGGTTTGTCTTTTGAATCAAGTCCTTCTACCTTAGGTTGTTTTAAAACTTTCATAGGATCAATAGCTACACCATTTTTATACATACCTAAATGTAAATGTGGTCCAGAACTAAGCCCTGTTGTTCCAACATATCCTATATGAGTACCTTTTTTTATATTCATTCCTGATCTAATACCTTTTGCAAATCCATTTTGATGTGCATAAAGAGTTTTATATCCATTTTGATGGTTTATAATTATAGTTTTCCCATAACCACCTTGTGTTCCAACAAATTCAACTCTTCCATCAGCCGCAGCATATATATTTCTTCCTTTAGGAGCTGCAAAATCTGTTCCTAAATGTGCTCTGTATCGCTTTAAAACAGGATGATACCTTTTGTTTGTAAAAGGACTTGAAATTCTTGTATATGTTAGAGGTATTTGAAAAAGGTAAGTTTTTGTAAATCCAACTCCATTTTCATCATAGTATTTATCATCTTTTTCATTTTTAAATCTGTAATATGATTTTCCATTTATTTGTACCATAGCAGATTTAATATCTGGCATTCCATGAAGCTTTCCTAGATATGTTTTTTGTTTATATTCAACAGCTATAAAATCACCTTTTTTCATTTTTTTAAAATCAACTCCAGAAAATAAAGCATTTATAATTGCTGATATTGCTACATCACCAGTTGCTTTTTGAATATCACTAGAAATTGATTCTGTAATTGGTATAGCAAACATTTCAGAGCTTTCTGTATAATTTATAGGTAGGGTTTGAAATCTAAAAGTATTTGATGAATCTTTATAGATATGAAGTTGCATATCAAGTGAAACAGGGATTAAAACTTGTGAAAAACTTCCATCATCTTCTGTATATAAATAAAATCTATTATTTGTTTGAATTTCACTACAAAGTTCTTTATCCTCTTTATCTAAGTCATAGTACAATTTTAAAGGGATATTGTTTTTTTCTAAAAATGTTAAAAAGTTCTCACCTTTTGGCCATGATAATTCTTCAACTTGTGCTGAATATAAAAAATTTATGAGAAATATGATAGATAATAAAATTTTTTTCATAAGTAAGTAATCCCTTTTTATTAAAAAATTAGGACGAATATTATATAATAATAAAACTTAAAATGATAAATGGAGTGGGACTTGTTAAAAATATTAGTTTTAATTTTTCTATCAATAAACCTTTTCGCAAATGATATTTTTGAACTTTATAGAACAAAAGGTATCAATGCTGTAGAAGATAAGTTAGAAAAAAGTTTAAAAGATACTGGTACATGGGAAAAATATCTAGAAAATAAAAATGTAGATTTTGGTTTTTATGAAACTAAAAAATATATAATTGTTGCTCAAAAAGATAATAAAAAAATAACTTTATATGAAAAAGATAAAGATGATTTTAAAAAAGTGTCAAATGACAATATTATCATTGGAGAAAAAGAGGGTGATAAATTTCTTGAAGGAGATAAAAGAACTCCAGAAGGTGCTTATGAGTTAGTTCAAAAAAGAACTGGACTTGATCAATTTTATGGGCCATTTGCTTTGGTTACAGCTTATCCAGATAATTTTGATAAAAGCTTAAATAAAAAAGGGCATGGAATCTGGATTCATGGTATGCCATTAAATGGTGAAAGAGAAAAATTCACACAAGGTTGTATCGCTTTAGATAATGATAAATTAGAAGCTTTAGAAAAAAATATTGATTATAAAAAAGCAGTATTACTTACAACTAATGAATCTTTTCAAAAAGCAAAAAAAAGTGAAATTGCTTTAATCTTAAGTACAATATATAAATGGAAAGATGCATGGAAATATTCAAAAATTGATGAATATTTATCTTATTATTCAAAAGATTTCAAAAGAGCTGATAGAAGTGATTTTAATTCTTTTAAAACACAAAAAACAAGAATTTTTGAGAAAAATGAGTCTAAAACTATTAATTTATTTAATATAGATATATCTCCATATCCAAACTCTTTAGGTAAAAGAATGTATAAAGTTATTATGGATGAAGAATATTTTAGTCCAACAGTTAAATTTGTTGGTAAAAAAGAACTTTTTTTAGAGATAGTTAATAATAAAGTTCAAATTCTAACAGAGGATTAAAAGCAAATTTAACTCTTTTTTAGATACAATCTGCCTTAAATTCAATAACCAAATTTAAGGCGAAAAATGCAAAAAAAAGAGATGAATATTCAAGAAATAGCACTTGCACACTCTTTAACTTTAGAAGAGTTTGAAAATATAAAAGAAATTTTAGGAAGAGAACCAAACTACGTAGAAATTGGTATCTTCTCTGCTATGTGGAGCGAACACTGCTCATATAAATCAAGTAAAAAATATTTAAGTGGTTTTCCAACATCTGCCCCATGGGTTATTCAAGGTCCAGGAGAAAATGCTGGAGTTATAGATATAGGTGATGGATATGCTGCTGTATTTAAAATGGAATCACATAATCACCCAAGTTTTATAGAACCTTATCAAGGAGCCGCAACTGGTGTTGGTGGGATTTTAAGAGACGTATTTACAATGGGTGCTAGACCAGTTGCAAGTATGAATTCTATTAGATTTGCTTCAATTGAAGGAAATAGTGAAACTGCAAAAAAGCATAGATATCTATTAAAAGGAGTTGTTGCAGGAATTGGTGGATATGGAAATTGTATGGGAGTTCCTACAATTGGAGGAGAAACAACTTTTGAAGAGTGCTATGCTGGAAACAATCTTGTAAATGCCTTTACTTTAGGTTTAGCAAAATCAGATGAAATTTTTTATGGACGAGCTGAAGGTATAGGGAATCCTGTTATTTATGTAGGAAGTAAAACTGGACGTGATGGACTAGGTGGAGCTGTTATGAGTTCTGCATCTTTTACAGAAGATAGTGAAAGTAAAAGACCAACAGTTCAAGTAGGAGATCCATTTACTGAAAAATTATTACTTGAAGCTTGTTTAGAACTATTTAAAAAAGATTTAATTATTGGTATCCAAGATATGGGAGCTGCAGGACTTACATCATCTTCTTTTGAAATGGCAGGAAGAAGTGGTTCTGGAATGATTATGCATTTAGATAAAGTTCCAGCACGTGAAGAAGGAATGACTCCTTATGATTTTATGTTAAGTGAATCTCAAGAAAGAATGCTAATTTGTGCTAAAAAAGGTTGTGAACAACAAATAATTGATATTTTCCAAAAATGGGAATTAGATGTTGCTGTTATTGGTGAAGTTACTAATACAGGCAATATGGAGTTATTTTGGCATGGTGAAATAGTTGCAAATATTCCAGTTCAACCTGTATCAGAACAAGCACCAGTTTTAGATAGACCAGTAAGTGAACCAGAATATTTAAAAAATATTGCAAATGTATCTTTAGATAAACAAATTTCAAACCAAATTGCTTTTGATGAACTTTTCTCTGATATGGAAGTTGTAGATAAGTCTTGGATTTATAGTCAATTTGATTCAATGGTACAAACAAATACTATAAAAAGACCAGGAAGTCTTGATTGTTCTACAATTAGAGTTAAAGAAACAGGAAGAGCTTTAAGTATGAGTGCTGATTGTAATACAAGATTTTGTTATATAAATCCACAATTAGGAGCAGCAGCTGCAGTTATGGAAAGTGGAAGAAATGTAGCAATGAGTGGAGCAGTTCCAAAAGCAATTACAGATTGTTTAAATTTTGGGAACCCTACAAATCCAGAAGTTATGTGGCAATTTAAAGAGAGTTGTGAAGGTATAAAAAATGCTTGTAGAACTCTAAATACACCAGTTATTGGTGGAAATGTATCATTGTATAATGAAACAAATGGTGTTAGTGTATTTCCAACTCCTTCAATTGCAATGGTTGGAATAAATGAAGATGCAAATAATGTATTACCTTCTAAAATTCAAGAAAATGGAAATGTTTTATATCTTTTAGGAGATACTTATAGTGAGTTTGGTGGATCTTTATATCTTAAAAAAATGTATGGAAAAGTTGCAGGAATTCACCCAAAAGTTGATTTTGAAAAAGAGTTGGCTTTATGGAATACTGTTATTGAAGCAAATCAAAATAAACTTCTAAAATCTGCAAAAGATATAAATCTTGGAGGAGTTGCTATATCTTTAGCAAAAATGGCTGTTGTTGGAAATATTGGAGTTGAAGTAAATATATCATTAGAAGATAATAAAGATATTTTTAGTGAAAGTTTAAGTAGAGCAATAGTTGAAGTAAACCCAAAAAATTGTGAATCTTTTGAAAAAATAGCTTCTAAAAATGGTGTTTCTTATGTTGCTATTGGAAAAACTGGTGGAGATAAAATCATAATAAATGATATTTACAAAGAACTAAATAAATTAAGTCAAATTTACTTTAATAGATTTAAAGAAGTAATACAACAAGATCAATAAAAACTTTAAAAAACTAGAATAAGGGAAAGTATGAGAGCATTAATTAGTGTAAGTGATAAAAGTGGAGTCGTAAATTTTGCAAAAGAGCTTGTAAAATTAGGTTATGAAATTATTTCAACTGGTGGGACTTATAGTAAGTTAAAAGAAGAAGGTGTTGCAGTTATTGAAGCAAATGAGGTTACAAAGTTTCCAGAGTGTTTTGAAGGAAGAGTAAAAACTCTAAATCCATATATTCATGGTGGGATTTTACACAGAAGAGATAAACAATCACATATAGATCAAGCAAAAGAGTTAGGTGTTGAAGGGATAGATTTAGTTTGTGTAAATTTATATCCATTTAAAGCAACTATTGAAAAAACAGATGATTTTGAAGAAATAATTGAAAATATTGATATTGGTGGACCAGCAATGGTTAGAAGCGCTGCTAAAAATTTTGATTCAGTTATTATTGTTACAGATGTTGCTGATTATGATTTAGTATTGAATAATCTTAAAAATAATACAAATACTGTAGATTTTAGAAGAGATTTAATGATAAAAGCTTATGAACATACGGCTAGTTATGATTCAATGATTGCAAACTATATGAATAGAAGATTTAATAATGGTTTTGGAGCAAAACAATTTATTGTTGGAAGTAAAGTATTTGATACAAGATATGGGGAAAATCCTCATCAAAAAGGTGCTTTATATGAGTTTGATAAACAATTTTCTAATAAATTTAAAATTGTAAAAGGAGAACCTAGTTTCAACAACATGGGAGATATTAGTGGAGCTGCAAAAATAGCTGCTGCTTTTGGAAAAGATAAAGCAATTTGTATAGTAAAACATGGAAATCCATGTGGTTTTGCAATAAAAGATACACTTTTCGATTCTTACGTTGAAGCACTTAAATGTGATCCAGTTTCTGCTTTTGGTGGAGTGGTTGCTGTTAATGGAACTGTTGATAAAGAGTTAGCAGAAAAGATGAATGAAATATTTTTAGAAGTTATTTTTGCAGCAAAATTTACTTCTGAAGCAGTAGCTGTTTTTGAAGGTAAAAAAAGAATTAAACTTTTTGAGCAAGGGACAGAATATCTAGAATTATCAAATGATGAAATTGACTTTAAACGAGTTGATGGTGGATTTGTATATCAAGATGCTGATAAAGTTTTAGATGATGAAGTTAAAAATTCAAAACTTATGTCAAAAAGAAGTGCAACAGAGCAAGAAATAAAAGATATGGAAATAGCATATAAAATAGCAAGTTTAACAAAATCAAATTGTGTAGTTTATGTAAAAAATTCTGCAATGGTTGCTGTTGGTATGGGTATGACTTCTAGAGTTGATGCTTCAAAAGCAGCTTTAAGAAAAGCTAATGATATGGGGCTTGATGTTACTGGAGCAGTATTAGCAAGTGAAGCTTTTTTCCCTTTTAGAGATAGTATTGATGAAGCACAAAAAGCAGGTGTTAAATGTGTAATAGAGCCAGGTGGTAGTATTCGTGATGATGAAATTATCGAAGCTGCAAATGAATATGGTATGGCTTTATATTTTTCAGGTATTAGACATTTCTTACACTAAAAATTTTCTATACCAAAGAAATTTGGTATAGATTCTAAAAGGTCAAAATTGAAATTTTCTTTAAATCTTAAATTTTTTCTTATATTTATAATTTTTTCTATAAATCTATATTCCAAAGATTTAAAAAAAGTTTCACTTCAATTAGCTTGGTTTGATCAATTTCAATATGCTGGTTATTATATTGCAAAAGAAAAAGGTTTTTATGAAGAGTTAGGTATTGATGTTGAGATCCTACCATTTTCTTTGGACTTAGATGTCCCTAAAAAAGTAAATAATCAAGAGGTTGATTTTGCTATAGGAAGAGAAAATTTAATCGTAGAAAAATCAAGAAACAAAGATATTATAATATTAAGTGCACTTTTTCAAGTTTCTCCATTAGTATTACTCAGTACAAAAAAATCTGGTATTGATAATATTTCAAAGTTTAAAAATAAAACTATGATGACAACATTAGATGATGCTAGTGAAGTATCTATAAAAGCTATGATAGTATCAAATAAAGTTGACATAAGTGATATAAATATTTTTACACATTCTCATGATATAAATGATTTAATAAATAAAAAAACAGATCTAATTACAGCATATACTTCAAAAGCACCATATTGGCTAGAAAAGAGTGGTATAGAATATAATGTCTTCTCTCCAAAAGATTATGGATTTGATTTATATAGTGATTTCTTATATACAAGTGAAAATTATATAAAAAACAATAAAGATGTAGTTATTGATTTTAAAAAAGCTTCTTTAAAAGGTTGGGAATATGCTTATTCTAATATAGAAGAGAGTGTGGATATTATATTTAAAAAATATAATAGTCAAAATTTAACTAAAGCTGAGTTGATTTTTGAAGCAAATGAACTTAAAAAACTATCTTATGTAAAAAATACTAAATTAGGAGATATAAAAAAAGAGAAGTTTCAGAGAATTTATGATTTATATAATTTAATGGGGTTAATAGAAAATCATATAGATATTAATAAGTATTTCTTTGATTTTGGTAATAGTGAAACTATAAAAATTTCATCTGATGAACAAAAAGTTCTAGATAAACTTTCAGAAATTAAAATGTGTTCTATTCCAAATATATTACCATATAGCCAAATTGATAATAAAGAATTTAAAGGTGTTGTCGCAGATTACATTGAATTATTACAGACAAAATTTCCAAAACCTATAAAGCTTGTACCAACACAAAGTTGGAGTGAATCTTTAATGAATTTATATAGTAATAAGTGTGATATTTTATCATTTGCTGTAAAACCACAAATTGGAGAAACAGATTTTTTATATACAAAATCATATTTGAAAATTCCTCTTGTTTTATTAACTTCAAGTAGTGTCTCTTTTATAGATAATTTAAGTACTTTAAAAAATAAAAAAATTACTATAAATAAAAATTATGAATTAATAGATAAATTAAAAGATAAATATAAAGATATAGAGTTTATTTCAGTAAATAGCTTTGATGAAGCAATACAAAATATTCTTTCTGGAGATGTATTTGGTCATATAGATACTATTGCTACTTCTTGGTACAATATTCAAACGAAATATTTATCTAAAATATCAATTTCTGGAAAAATTGATGAAAGTTTAAATATATCAATTGCAGTAAATAAAAATAAAGTTGAAATATACAATCTTTTTGAGCAGTTAGTACAATCTATTGATGAAAAACAGATAAATGATATTATAAATAAGTGGGTTTATACAAAATATGAAAGTTATTTTGATTTTGAAACAGCTTATAAAATACTTGCAATATTTCTAATAATCTTCTGTATTATATTATATAGACAAGTTTTTCTAAATAGGATGAATAAAAGACTAAAGTATTTAGTTAATTTGAAGACTAGACAATTAAAAAATGTAAATAAAAGGTTGGCAAATAGAATCAAAAAAGAAGTTGATAAGAACTTAGAAAAAGATAGAATTTTATCTCAACAACAAAAAATGATTTCTATGGGACAAATGATAGAAAATATTGCTCATCAATGGAGACAACCATTATCTATTATAACTACAAATGCAAGTTCTTTAAAACTAAAAAAACAGTTAAAAATTTTAGATGATGATGAATTATTTAAAATATCAGATTCTATAGTAAATACTTCACAATATTTATCTCAAACAATAGATGATTTTAGATACTTTTTTAAACCACAAAAAAATAAAGAGATTTTTGATTTAGATGGTTGTATTAAAAAAAGTATTGAATTAGTAAATATGAGTCTTATAAAAAATAAAATAAGATTGGAATATCTATCTAAAAGTATTAAAGTTTTTGGATATGAAACAGAACTTATTCAAGTTTTGATAAATATTATAAATAATTCAAAAGATGCTCTTGAACAAAATAGAGTAGAAAATAGATTAATTATGATTAATTTAAGAGTAGATGAAAAAATGGTTTTTTTAGAAATTTTAGATAATGCTGGTGGAATAAAAGATGAGATAATAAATAAGGTTTTTGAACCATATTTTACTACAAAACATCAATATCAAGGTACAGGAATAGGACTTTATATGTCAAATGAAATTATTTCTAAACATATGAATGGTGAAATATTTATAAAAAATCATGATTTTATTTTTGAAAATATAAATTATAAAGGTGCAATGATAACTATTGCTTTAAATATTATTGAATAATAGGAGATAGAATTTGAATTATTTAGAAATAGATAAACATCATACTTGGCATCCATATAACTCTTTACCTTCTAAAAGCCCTATTTGGGCTGTAAAAAAAACAAAAAAATGTAAGATTTATTTAGAAGATGGAACAAAACTTGTTGATGGTATGAGTTCATGGTGGAGTGCAATACATGGATATAATAATAAGAAATTAAATAAAGCTTTAGAAAAACAATCTAAAATTATGCCACATATAATGTTTGGTGGTTTGACTCATAAACCAGCTGCACTTTTGACTAAAAAATTAGTTGATTTAACTGGTTTAAATTCAGTTTTTTTATGTGATAGTGGATCAGTAGGAGTAGAAGTCGCTTTAAAGACTTCTATTTTATATCAAAAAGCTAAAGGTAAAGATAAGTTTAAATTCTTAGCTTTAAAAAATGCTTATCATGGTGATACATTAGGTGCTATGAGTGTTTGTGATAAAGATAACTCTATGCATAGCTTATATGGGGATTATTTAAGTGAAAATATTTTTATTGAAACTCCAAATTTAGGTTTTGAATCAGATTTTAATGAATCTTTAAAAGATT
Source organism: Aliarcobacter lanthieri (assembly GCF_013201625.1). Lineage (NCBI taxonomy): Bacteria > Pseudomonadati > Campylobacterota > Epsilonproteobacteria > Campylobacterales > Arcobacteraceae > Aliarcobacter > Aliarcobacter lanthieri. The sequence goes on along the minus strand of NZ_CP053839.1, from coordinate 1,679,790 downwards.
TAGAAAAAAAATTAGAACTTAATCATGAAAAGATTGCAGGATTTATTTTAGAGCCAGTTGTTCAAGGAGCTGGAGGGATGCGAATATATAATCCAAAATATTTAGAAAAAGTAAGAGAACTTTGTACTAAATATGATATTTTAATGATTTTAGATGAAATTGCAACTGGTTTTGGACATACAGGAAAAATGTTTGCATTTCAGCATACAAATATAAAGCCTGATATTATAATTGTTGGAAAAGGTTTAACTGGTGGATATATAACTATGGCTGCTATGATAACTACAAAAAACATAAGTGATACTATATCAAATAGTGATATTGGAGTTTTAATGCATGGACCAACATTTATGGCAAATCCATTAGCTTGTAGTGTTGCAAATGCTAGTATTGATTTACTTCTAAATTCTTCATGGAAAAAAAGAGTTTTAAAAATAGAAAAAGTCTTTAAAAATGAACTTGAGAAAATAAAATATAGTAAAATAGTACGAGATGTAAGAAATATTGGTGCTATTGGAGTAATAGAATTAAAAGATGATATTTATTCATCACAACTTCAAGATTTTTGTGTAAAAAATGGTGTTTGGCTTCGACCTTTTGGTAAGCTTTTTTATTCAATAGTTGCATATACAATTTCGAAAAAAGATTTATTAAAAATAACAAATACAATGATAGAAGCGATAAATTATATAGAAAGTAATTATGAAAAAGATTAAACTTAGTTCTTTAAAATCAAAACTTCCAAAGTATCCAAATGTTTTGGGAAGAGATAGATTTTTTAATAGTGCTATATTAATTCCTATTTTAAAATATAAGGGAGAATATCATCTTCTTTTCCAAAAAAGAGCAAAACATATAAGACAAGGTGGGGATATATGTTTTCCTGGTGGAGGCTTTGATAGTACAAAAGATAAAAACTATAAGGATACAGTATATAGAGAACTTTATGAAGAGCTAGGAATTGAAAAAAAAGATATCGAGATTTTTGGTCAATTAGATAGTTACTTTACTTCCATTGGAGTTATAATAGAACCATTTATTGGTAAAATTAGAAAAAAATCTATAAAGAATATGAAAATAGATAAAAATGAAGTTGAAAAAGTTTTACTAATCCCTTTAAAATTTTTTGAAAATACAAAAGCGGAAGTATATACATTAAAAAATCAAGTGGTTCCATATGAGATAGATGAAAATGGAAAAAAGATAGAATATTTTCCTACAAAAAGCTTAGGTTTACCAAAAACATACCATGAGCCTTGGGGAAATAAAGATTATAAGGTTTGGGTATATAAATGGAAAAATGAAGTAATATGGGGAATTACTGCATTTTTAATAAAAGAATTTCTAAAAAAATTTAGATAGTAAGAACTGAATAAGTTTCATCTTTTAAAGCTTGTGTTAAAAACTCACCAGTATGAGATACTTCAATATTTAAACTTTCTAAAACTTCTCTTGCTCCATAGTCATCAACACAAACTACACAAGCACTCATCTTTACACCAGTCTCTTGAATTTGTCTTATTTTATCTTGAATATATTTATAATCTTTTACAAGTAAAATTGATGGTCCCCAAAGCATTAAATGTGCACTTTTCCAATATTCTCTATCTAAAATTACACTTGAATATAGAAGTGGAAATTTATTTGCTGTATCTAAATCCCCATTTGTCCAAACTATAAGTAAATTTTCTTTCATTTAAAACGCCTTTGGTTATAATTTTCTAAAATAAGTATCATACTATTTTAAAGGAAAAAAAGCTATGAAATATAATGAATTAAATGAAATTGAGAAATATGTTATAGAACAAAAGGGTACAGAATACCCAAATAGTGGAGTTTATAATGATTTCTTTGAAAAAGGAATCTATTTTTGTAAGAAATGTGATGCTCCTTTATATAAAAGTGATGATAAGTTTAAATCAGATTGTGGTTGGGCAAGTTTTGATGATGATATTACAGAAGCTGTAGAAAAAAGACCTGATATTGATGGTATTAGAACAGAAATAGTGTGTGCTACTTGTGGTGGACATTTAGGACATATTTTTGAAGGAGAAGAATTTACTCAAAAAAATGTTAGGCATTGTGTAAACTCAGTATCTTTAAATTTTGTTAAAGAATAAAAATATAAATTTTAAAATATATTTTAGTACTGGTTGCTTTTTGAGAGTATTCATTTAACAATAGAAAATAAGTTATAAAATTTAAGTTCTTTTAATTAAGACTATAAGCTATTAAAAGAAAATTTTTTAAATATAAAGAATATAAAATATAATATAAGGTTTTATGTGAACTTATTGATATATAATTTTTATAGAAGAAATGGTAGATTGATAAAATAATTATAAAAGGAAAAGAATGTTTAAAAAACTAATACTTTGCTTAGGACTTTTTGCTACTTTATTATTTGGAGAAACTTTTGAAGATGGCTTAGATGCTTATCAAAAAGGTGATTTTAAGATATCTTTTAATATTTGGCAAGATTTAGCTTCAAAAGGAGATGCCCTCTCTCAAAATTATCTTGGTTATATGTATGAAAAAGGTATAGGAGTAAAACAAGATTATAAAAAAGCTATTGAATGGTATGAAAAAGCAGCAAATCAAGGATATGAACATGCTCAATTTACTCTAGGGCTTATGTATGGAAATGGACAAGGTGTAAACAAAGATTATAAAAAAGCTAAAGAATTTTATGAAAAAGCAGCAAATCAAGGACTTCAAGAAGCTCAATTTTATCTTGCTATGATGTATGAAGAAGGACAGGGTATAAACAAAGATTATAAAAAAGCTATTGAATGGTATGAAAAATCAGCAAATCAAGGATTTGTAGTATCTCAATTTAATCTTGGTTATATGTATGAAAATGGACAAGGTGTAAACAAAGATTATAAAAAAGCTATTGAATGGTATGAAAAAGCAGTAGCACAAGGATTCTCAACTGCTTACAATAATATTGGTTATATGTATGAAAGAGGACAAGGTGTAAAAGAAGATTATAAAAAAGCTAAAGAGTTATATGAAAAAGCTGCAAATGAAGGCATTGTAGAAGCTCAAAATAATCTTGGACTTTTGTATGAAAATGGTAAAGGTGTCAGTCAAGATAAGAAAATAGCAAAAGCATGGTTTGCAAAAGCTTGTAAGAGTGGATATCAAGATAGTTGTTATAATTATAAAATATTAGATCAACAAGGGTATTAATTTATGGAGTTTTCTAAAGCATATTTTGCCGCTGGTTGTTTCTGGGGAGTTGAGTATTTCTTTCAAAAAGTAAATGGAGTAAGAAGCGTAATTTCTGGATATATGGGTGGATTTATAGAAAATCCTACTTATGAGATAGTTTGTAGTGGATTTAGTGGGCATATCGAAACAGTAGAAGTTGTATTTGATGATAGTATTGTAGATTATAAAACTTTAGTAAAGTTATTCTTTGAAATTCATGATTTTACCCAAACAAATGGGCAAGGACCTGATATAGGAAGTCAATATTTAAGTGCTATTTTTTATTGTGATGAAAATCAGAAAAAAATATCTGAAAATTTAATGAATGAATTGAAGAAAAAAGGCTATACAGTAGCTACAAATTTATATTCAGTGGTTACTTTTTATAAAGCAGAAGAATATCATCAAAATTACTATGACAGGCATAATAAAATGCCTTATTGTCATAGTATAAAAAAAATATTTTAATTTATACCCAAGATATAGTAAGTTGGTTTTTTACTAACTCTCTCTATCTCAACATTATATTTATTTGACCATTTTGAAACCATATCATGAAAATCTTCTATTATTTCTCTTGCATCATTTTCATCACATTTAATTTTTAAATAATCAGTTGTATTTGATAATGCGATATAAGCATTCATTTTCTTTATTTGGTCATTTAATGTTAAAATGTGTTTTGCAAACTTATCAAAATTTTTTGTAGATTCAATCATCTTTTGTGCTTGTTTTAAGGAAGATTCATTAATTGAGTAACCAAGTTGAGATAGAATAACTTCTGCAGATACATCTAATTGCATATTAATCCTTTTTAATGAAATTTATATATACTATCAAAACAATATTTAAAGGATAGTTATGTCAGTTTTAATGAGTTTAGCAATGTTTCCTACAAATACTACTGGAAGCAAAAGTAAAGAAGTTAGTGAAATATTAAATATAATTAAAGATAGTGGTTTAAAGTATCAATTAACTTCTATGTGTACGATTGTTGAAGCAGAAACTTTAAAAGAACTTCTAGATTTGGTAAATTTATGTTATTTAAAACTTGAAAAGTTAGGTTGTGATAGAGTTTATGCTGTTGTCAATTTTGATATAAGAACAAATGGTGAAAATAGAATAGAAAGTAAAATAAGCTCTGTTGAAAAACATATAGGAATAGTTTCAAAATAGTACTTGTATTTAAAAAGTAACCAAATTTTAGTATAATAGAATGAATATATTACAAAGGAAATAAATGGGATTTGATAAATACTATGATAAAAATTTAATAAATCAAGCAATGATGAGTTTTGATGAATTTAGAGAAAAATTAGGGTCTGGAAATGGAAGTTTTATTAGTGAATTGCACTCAAAATTTATGTATAGAACAAAAGATGAATTTTTAAAACCATATCAAGTTGAGTTGATAAAACTTCAAGAGCATCTTGAAAAACATAATCAAAAGATGATAATTCTTATGGAAGGAAGAGATGCTTCTGGTAAAGGTGGAGCAATACGAAGAATTACAAGATATATGAATGAAAAACATTATAGAGTTGTAGCACTTGGAAAACCTTCTGATGTACAAAAAACACAATGGTATTATCAAAGATATGTTGAGCAGTTTCCATCTGGAGGAGAGATAGTTATTTTTGATAGAAGTTGGTATAACCGAGCTATGGTTGAACCAGTTTTTGGTTTTTGTACTCAAAAAGAATATGAAGTATTTATGAGAAGTGTTCCTATATTTGAAGAAGACTTAATTGAACATGGATTTAAATTTTTAAAAATTTATTTATCTGTTACAAAAGAAGAACAAGCTAGAAGATTTGCTGAAAGAGAAGAAAATCCTCTAAAACAATGGAAATTAAGTGAAATTGATTTACAAATGCAGAGTCGTTGGGAAGAATTTACACAAAAAAAATATGATATGTTAAAATATACAAATACTGAAAAATCACCATGGACAATAATAAGAAGTGATAGTAAGTTTTTAGCTAGACTTAACTCTATTAAAGTTATTTTAAACTCTGTTGATTATGAAGGAAGAGATGAAAGATTAGATTTTTCTGTTGATAAAGATATTGTAATTACTGCTGAAAAAGAGTTAGAAATTATGGATATGAAAAGAAAAGCGGGGATACAAGAGGGCTTAATATAAGCTCTCTTTTTATTTAGAATAAACTTTTTTAATATTTTCTACTTTTGAAGATAAATTTAAGAGTAGCATATCAGCTAGTACTAAAGCCATCATAGATTCAGCAACTACTGAACCTCTTACTGCTACGCAAGGATCATGTCTTCCTTTTAGTTTGCAAGATACTTCATTACCATGAATATCAATAGTATCTTGTTCTATAAATATAGATGGAGTTGCTTTAAAATATACTTTTACATTTATATCATCACCATTTGAAATACCACCAAGTATCCCACCACTATGATTTGTTTTAAATCCAGTTTTTAGTATTTGGTCATTATTGTCATATCCTAAAACTTTTGAGGCTAAGATTCCATCACCAATTTCAACTGCTTTAACAGCATTTATACTCATCATAGCATTTGCTATTTGACTATCTAGTTTATAATATATTGGTTCACCTAATCCTATTGGAGTATTTTTTACATTTATTAGAGCTACTCCTCCTACACTATTGTGTGAATTCTTAGCTTCTAGAATAGCCTTTTTTTGATTTTCTTCTACAGTTACATCTAAAGCAAAAATTTCAGAATCTTTTACATATTCAAAATTAAAAGAAGAAGCTTTAATACCATTTATTTCACAAATTCCACTTCTTATATCAATATTTAATTCTCTTAAAAGTAGTTTTGCAATTGCACCAGCTGCAACTCTAGCAGCTGTTTCACGAGCAGAGCTTCTTCCTCCACCTCTGTAATCTCTAATTCCATATTTGTTAAAATAGCTAAAATCAGCATGACCTGGACGAAATAAATCTTTTATATTTGAATAATCACTACTTTTTTGATTTTCATTAAAAATTATCATAGCTATACTTGTTCCTGTTGAAATACCTTCAAAAACTCCACTTAATATTTCTACAACATCACCTTCTTTTCTAGCAGTTGCATATTTATTTTGTCCAGGTTTTCTTCTATTCATCTCTTCTTGAATAAAATTTTCATCAATTCTTATTCCAGCAGGAACACCATCAACTATACAACCTAATGCTTTACCATGAGATTCTCCAAAAGTTGTAAACCTAAATCTATGTCCAAAAGTATTCAATGCTCATCCTCTCTTAGTTTATCAATAGCTATTTTTGCAGCAGCTTGTTGTGCTAATTTTTTACTTTTTCCACTTGCTTTTCCAAAATTCTTTCCATCTATCCAAATAGAAACTTCAAACTCTTTTTTATGATCTGGACCATAAGAACCTTCTATAATATATTCTGGTATTGATGCAAATCTAGCTTGAGTTATTTCTTGTAATGCAGTTTTATAATCACTAAATAAAACATCAAGATTAATTTTATCATAAGAGTTTTCTAAAAGGTTTAGAATGATTGGTTTTAAAACTTCTAAACCACTTTCTAAATATATTGCTCCCATAATTGCTTCAAAAGCATCAGATAATATAGATGATTTTGTTCTACCTTTATTTCTTTCTTCCGCTGTTGAAATAAATATATATTCACCTAATTTTATCTCATTTGCAAGTTTTGTAAAACCAGTTTCATTTACTAAACTAGCTCTAATTTTTGATAATTCACCTTCATTTGATTTTGGAAATTTTTTATATAAATACTCTCCAACAATCAAATTTAAAACAGCATCTCCTAAAAATTCTAGTCTTTCATTATTATATGGCTTTTTAAAGCTTTTATGAGTAAGTGCTTCGATTATCAGATTTTTATTTTTAAACTGATAATCCAAGCACTTTTCAAGTTTTGAATAGTCGCTCAATTTGTATCCTTTATAAAATTTTTTATAAGTATAACACAAATTTTATTCATATTATTGTAAAGATTGGTTTGATTGAAAAAAAGATTTACATAAATGATGTTTTACTTGTAGAGTGAAAACAGTATGACAATGTGGGCATCTAGATTCAAAAAAAGGATGAGAGTGTTTACACGAAGTGCAAATAAATTCAAAATTTAATGAGGCATTTATATCTTTTTTTTGTTTATTTATTAAAATTAAAATATCTAGTTCAAAATCACTACTTCCTTCTAGATTATTAATATAATTTTTTGCATTAAGGATTTCTTTTAGAAATTGATTATTATCAACTTTTAAAAAATCAATATCATTTTTTGATTGATACCATAAAATATCTATTATTTTAGAACAATTAAATTCTGATATGTGATTATAAAAAAACTCTTTATTAAATTGAATTAAGAAAGTTGTAAAAATTCTTTCTATTATTTTCTTTTCTTTAAAGATTTCATATAAAAGTTCAGTTCTTTTTTCATAAGATAGTATAGAATCATTTATTATTAAAAGGCTATCAAAGTATATTTTATCATTTTTTACATCAACATTTAGTTCTTCTAACGCTTGAGTTATCTCTTTGGCTTTTTTATAATCTTTTAATTTTTCACAAACTAACATAAGATTTTTTAGTACATTCTTATTTCTTGGTGAAAATTTTAGTACTTTTAAAAATACTTCTTTTGCTCTTTGTAAAAATCCACCTTTTAAATAAGTAGTTCCTAAAAGTTCAAGTAATTCTTCTTTTTTTACTCTATCTTTTACATGTTCAAGTAGTGCTAAATAAACAGAAATTGCTTTATTATAGTCACCTTTATGTAAAAAAGTAGAAGCAAAAAGTAAAATAGAATCAAAAGGAAGATTGTAAGTTTTATATAAGTTTATATAATCATCTTCTTTTAATTTTCCAAGTTCAAATCTTTTTGATAGTTTTCTATAATCTTTTCTAGCCCTTTTTTCTTTATAAATTCCATAAGAATAAGTAAAAAAAGAGATTAAAAAAACTAAAAAAACTATTAATATAACTCCAATAATTGGATCTCGATACTCTAAAACTATATTATCCACAAAAAGCCTTTTTTTAATGATAATTTTGACTTATCCTAACATAAAAGTACATATAAAAAAATAAAAGTGTATAATTGTCAAATGATAAAAAAAGAGTCAATTGAAAATTTAAAAAATCATCTTGATATTGTAGATGTAGTTTCACAATTTATTGAATTAAAAAAGTCTGGAGCAAATTTTAAAGCTTGTTGTCCATTCCATGGAGAAGAAACACCTTCTTTTGTTGTAAGTCCAGCAAAACAAATATATCATTGTTTTGGTTGTGGAGTAGGTGGAGATAGTATAAAGTTTGTTATGGAATATGAAAAACTTAGTTATCCAGAAAGTATAGAAAAATTAGCTTCTATGTATAATTTTAGTTTAGATTATGATACAAATATTTCTAAAAAAAGTGATAATAAAATTTTAGAAGATATTAGTAATTTTTATAAAAAACAACTTCTATCAAATCCCAATATAAAAGAATATTTAGAAAGTAGAGGAGTTTTTGAATCATATATTCAAAAATTTGAAATAGGATATGCAAGTAATTCAAATAGTACAATAGATTTTTTAAAATCAAATCATTATAATTTAAATGATGCAATTGATGTAGGAGTAATAAGTCAAGGAGATAATGGTTTATATTCAAGATTTATAGATAGGTTGATGTTCCCTATTTACTCTATAAACTCAAAACTTGTAGGTTTTGGTGGAAGAACTTTAACAAATCATGGAGCAAAATATGTAAACTCACCACAAACAAAGCTTTTTAATAAATCAAAACTTTTATATGGTTACCATTTAGCAAAAGATAAAATATATAAGAATAAAGAGATTGTTGTTTGTGAAGGTTATTTAGATGTTATTATGCTTCATCAAGCTGGTTTTAACAATGCAGTTGCAACTTTAGGAACAGCTTTAACAAAGGAACATTTACCACTTTTAAGACGTGGAGAGCCAAAAGTTATTTTAGCTTATGATGGTGATAAAGCAGGATTAAATGCTGCTTATAAAGCTTCACTTATGCTTAGTCAAACTAGTTTTGATGGTGGTGTTGTAATATTTAGTGATGGACAAGATCCAGCTGATATGATAAAAAATAGACAAATTCAAGAAGTTGAAAAACTATTTTCAAATCCTATACCTTTTGTAAATTTTGCTATTGATTATATAGTTTCAAACTATGATGTAAATAATCCAGTAGAAAAACAAAAAGCTTTAAGTGAATCAAATGAATATTTAACTACTCTTAGCTTATTGTACCAAGAAGAATACAAAAGATATATTGCACAAAAATTAAATATAAAAGAGAGTTTAGTAAAAACTATAAATTCTAAAAAAAGAGTAAATGAAGTAAATTTATCAAAAGTAGATATTGCTGAACTTTGTATAATAAAAGCTATATTAGAAGATCCAAGAAGATTGGATATCGTTTTAGATAAAGTAGATGCTTCAATGTTTGAATTTCATAAAGATGAGTTTAAAATACTTTTAGAAAATATTAATTCAAATGAATTAAATAGAATAATATTAAATGATAAATTAGAAAGTTATGATGAAAATAGATTGAATCAAGAGTTACTTGTTCTTTTACATAAGTTTTATTCAAATAAACTTTTAGCTTTATCCTATGATAATAGTTTAGAATTCAAAGAAAAAGTTAACTTAATAAGAAAGATAAAAGATAATTTATATGAGTTAAAACAGGGGAAACTTATAAAATTTAATCTTTAATTAAAGAAAGTTTAATAAAAACTTAGGTATTATTCCCGTTCGAAAAATAGCAAATAGTATGAAAAGTATCCCAACTTTGTGCTTATAGAATAAATTAGAGGAAGAAAAGATGTACGCAATTATCAAATGTGGTGGAAAACAGTATAAAGTATCAGAAGGTGATATTTTAGATATTGATTATACTGGTAAAGCTGCACAAGAAACATTAGAAATCACTGATGTAATCGCTGTAAATAATGGTGAATTAAAAACTGGTGATGCAGTTGCTAAAGCAAAAGTAGAAGCAGTTGTAGTTTTAGATGGAACAGGTGTAAATAGAGCAAAAAAAGTTGTAATTTACAAAAAAAGAAGAAGAAAAGATTCTAAATTAAAAAGAGGTTTTAGAAAAAGCTTCACAAAAATTAGAATTACAAAAATAGCTGCATAAGCTAAAATAGATTAAGGAGAAACAAGATGGCTCACAAAAAAGGTCAGGGAAGTACTCAAAATAATAGAGATTCAGCTGGAAGAAGACTTGGTGTTAAAAAATTTGGTGGTGAAGTTGTAAAAGCTGGTAATATCATCATTAGACAAAGAGGAACTAGAGTTCATTTAGGTAGCAATGTAGGTATGGGAAAAGATCATACAATATACTCTTTAATTGATGGTGTAGTTAAATTTGAAATTAAAGATAAAAATAGAAAAAAAGTTTCAGTTTACGCTGCTTTGTAATTCTGAAATTTAAACTGTTTATTAAAGGGTGTATGCTTTTGCATCACCCTTTTTTTATTTGTAAAATGTAGTAATTATTAAAAAGTTAAAATATTTTAGTTTTTTAATATTTATTTAGGAAAATGTATGTTTATAGATAGTGCAAGATTTAGTGTAAGTTCTGGAAAAGGTGGGCAAGGTTGTGCTTCTTTTAGAAGAGAGAAGTTTATTGTTCAAGGTGGTCCAGATGGTGGAGATGGTGGAAAAGGTGGAGATGTTTATTTCTTAGTAGATAATAATACAGATACACTATCTTTTTATAAAGGTAAAAGAGTATTTAAAGCTGATAAAGGGAAACCAGGACTTGGAAGACAAAAAACTGGAAAATCTGGAGAGCCATTAGTTTTAATAGTACCTCCTGGAACACAAATAATTGATGATGATACAGATGAGGTATTATTTGATTTATTAGAAAATGGTCAAAAAATTTTATTTCTAGAAGGTGGGAAAGGTGGACTTGGAAATGTTCACTTTAAGAACTCAAGAAATCAAAGACCTACTTATTTTCAACCAGGGCTTCCAGGTGTTACAAAAAATATTAGGCTTGAATTAAAACTTATTGCTGATGTTGGACTTGTTGGTTATCCAAATGTTGGAAAATCTACTTTAATTTCTGTTACTTCAAATGCAACTCCGGAAATAGCAAACTATGAGTTTACAACACTTACTCCAAAACTTGGAGTTGTAAGCGTTGGTGATTATCATTCTTTTGTTATGGCTGATATTCCTGGAATTATTGATGGTGCTAGTGAAGGAAAAGGTTTAGGACTAGAATTTTTAAGACATATTGAAAGAACAAAGACTCTTTTATTTGTAATTGATGTTGCGAATTATAGAACAATGATTGAACAATATAATGTTTTAAAAGAAGAACTTGTAAAATTCTCTGATGAATTATCTAAAAGGGCTTATTCAATAGTTTTAAGTAAAATTGATGGTTATTATGGAGAAAATTTAATAAAAGATATAGAAGAATTTTTAAAAGCTATAAACTTAGAAATAAGTAATACAAATGAGTTTAAATTTGATAATAATTTACCATATTTTGTACAAGATTTGGTATATTCAAAATTTGATAGTAGCAAACCATATTTTGTCTTACCTATATCATCACTAAATAAAACAAATATAAGTTCACTTAAATATGCTCTTTATGGAATGTTAGGAAAATAGATGAAAAGAATAGTTATAAAAGTTGGAACAGCTGTTTTAACTCAAGATGGTGAATTAGCTTATGATAGAATGAAAAATCTTGTAAAGTTAATATCAAAACTTAAGAATGATAAAAAATTAGAAGTTATTTTAGTCTCTTCTGGTGCTGTTGGAGCTGGATATACATCTTTAAAATTAGAGAAAACAATTTTAAATAAACAAGTTTTAGCATCTATTGGACAGCCAAAATTAATGAAAACTTATCAAGAGATGTTTGAAGAATATAATATTATTTGTGCTCAAATGTTATTTGTTGCAAATGATTTTGATTCAAGAAAAAGTTCGAAGAATTTAAAAATAGTTGCTAGTACACTTTTAGAAAATGATATTTTACCAATTGTAAATGAAAATGATATTTTATCTCCTGAAATTTTAATAGGAGATAATGATCAAATGGCTGCTTATGTAGCTTACTATTTTAAAGCTGATATGCTAGCAATCTTAACTGATATTGATGGATACTATGATAGAAATCCAAGAGAATTTTCTGATGCAAAACTTCAAAAAATTGTTACAGAAATTCCACAAGAAGAACTAGATAGAAAACCTAGTGCTAACTCAAAATTTGCAACTGGTGGGATAGTTACTAAATTAAAAGCTGCTGATTTTTTAATGCAGAAAAATATTCCTATGTATTTAACTAGTGGATTTGATTTGACAAATGCATATGATTTTTTAGTTGATGAAAATCATAAAAGTGGAACAATTTTTAAAAATAAGGATTAGTTTTGAGTAAAAGAATATTATTTATGGGAACACCAGATTATGCAACTACAATTTTTAAAGAGTTAATAAATAGCTCTTATGAAGTTATAGGACTTTTTACTCAACCTGATAAACCAGTTGGAAGAAAACAGCTTTTGACTCCACCTCATATAAAACAATTTTGTATTGATAATTCTATTGATATTCCAATTTTTCAACCAAATAAATTAAAAGACAATTTAGCTGCATATATTGCTATAAAAGAGCTAAATCCTGATTTTATAATAGTTGCTGCATATGGACAAATATTACCAAAAGATATTTTAAACCTTGCTCCATGTATAAATCTTCATGCTTCTCTTTTGCCAAAATATAGAGGAGCTAGTCCTATTCAAGAAGCACTTTTAAATGATGATTATTATACAGGTGTTACTTCTATGTTTATGGAAGAGGGACTTGATAGTGGAGATATTTTAGCTTTTAAATATTTGAAGATTTCTTCTTCAATGGAAGTAGTTGAAGCTTTTGAAAAATTGTCTAATATTGCAGCAAAACTTACAATTACAACTTTAGATAATTACAATAAATTAAATCCAATAAAACAGAATGAAGCTGAAGTAAGCTTTTGTAAAAAAATAAGAAAAGATGATGGTTTAGTTGATTTTTTAGATGCAAAAAAACTATTTCTAAAATATAAAGCATATTCTTTTTGGCCTGGTATTTTTTTAGAATCAGAATTAAAGTTAAAAGATATTGAACTTATTGAAGAAAATTCAAAAAATGAATCTGGGAAAATATTGGAAATAGATAAAGATTTTATTGTTATTGGTTGTAAAAAAGGAAGTTTAAAAATAAAAACTTTACAAGCCCCTTCAAAAAAAGCTATATGTGCAGTTGATTTTGTGAGAGGACAAAGGCTTGAAATAGGTAATATTTTAGCGTAAAACTACGCTAAATATTGTACAAAGAAAGTAATTGTGAATAAACTTGCAATTACTCCTAATACTAAAGAATTAATAGCAATTTTCTCATCTAAACCACCTTTTATAGCTAAAACAGCAGCCATTGTCATAGGAGGCATTGCAACTTCTATAATTGTAACTTTTACCCAAGTTACATCAATTGTGTAAAAATATTCAAAAGTAAAAAGTACTATGATTGGTACAATTACCATTTTTAAAATTACTGCTGTAGTTACAATATGTAATTTTGAGAATATGTATTTTAGCTCTAATTTCATTCCTATTGCAATCATTGCAATAGGAACTAATGTTGAACCTAAATTATCTGCTGTATATATTAAAAATTTTGGAATTTCAAAGTTTTTTGCAAACATTGTTAAAAAAAACATTATCATTGGTGGAAATAAAAATATTGATTTTGATATATCTATAACAGAATTTCTTCTTCCACTTCCCCAAGTTATTATAAATACTCCAACAGATACTAAAAGTAAGAATGAACAAAAAATATCATAAATTAAACCATAAACTATAAAATCTTGTCCATAAAATGCATCAATATATGAAAGTCCTATAAAAGATGTATTTCCAAAAGTTGCCATAATCATAAAAGTTGCAAGATGTAATCGGTTTAATTTTAATAATTTTCCTACTAAAAATGATAGTAAAAGATTAAATAAAATAATTCCTATAAACATAATAATTAATGCTAAAATTCTAGAATCTATAGTTAATGGATAAATCTTTGAAAATACTATTGCTGGTAATGAAAAATATATAATAAAATCTACAAGTTGTTTTGAATTATCTTGAAAAACTATTTTGAATAAATAACCAATTAATAAAAATATTGCTATTGGTAAAACTGGGTCTAACATATACTTAAGCCTTTTATGGAATAAAGCTAAGATTATAATTAATATAATCTTAGCCAGAGCTTGTTTTTAATTGTTAGAGTTAGATATAAGTATTTACTAAGAAATATATATTTTATTTCTTTTCATTTTCTAAAAGATGTTCATATTTTTTATCTGTTAAAAGTTTCATAAAGGCAACTAGAGCTTCCACCTTTCTATCAGTTAATTTTATAGCTTTTAATTCTTTTAAAGATATAGTGTCATTTACTTCAGGTTCATCCCATTCCTTTCCAGTTTCAGGGTTTATTTTTCTATCTTTATTGTTGTATTTATCATAAAATTCAACAACAGTTTTTAAATCTTTAAAAACACCATTATGCATATATGGAGCTGTTACTGCAACATTTCTTAAAGTAGGAGTTTTATGTTTCCCTTTTTGATTTATATCATCAATTTGTGGGTGTGATAGAAGTCCATTATCTATTGCAGTTACACCATTTTTATCTCTTAATTCATGATTTATAGGTGTTCCAATATTATGATATTCATAGTTTGTAAATGTTTCTCCTTCTTTATCTTCACCTTTTAGAATATGACAGTTTGAACAAGAATTATTGTTATTTGAAAAGAATATAGATTTCCCTAGATCTTCAAGAGGAGTTAAATCATATTCACCCTTTAAATATCTATCATATTTTGAGTCAAAAGGTGAAAACTCATCTGTCCTTTCATAAGTAGCAATTGCTTTTGTCATAGCTTCGTAAGCTTTCTCATCATCGTTAAATATTTCTTCTCCAAATAAGTTTTTAAATGTATCTATATAAAGACTATTCTCTTTTAATCTATCAACAACTTCTTTTTTACTTGACATTCCCATTTCAATAGGATTTAAAGGTGGACCACCTGCTTGTCCTTCTAAATCAGTTTCTCTTCCATCCCAAAATTGTCCACCTGTATAAAATCCTTTTTTTTCATTGAAATGAAATTTTGGAGAAAATTTTGCATACATAGCAGTTGGTGCTTGTCTATCTCCTAAAGATTTTCCATCATCACCTAGTGAAGCCATTTTAGAGATGCCATTATCCCTATCATCTGTAAAAGCATATTCAGGATTATGACACGTAGCACAACTTTGAGTTCTATTTTTTGATAAATTTGTATCGAAAAATAGAGTTCTTCCTAAATCTTCTTGTGTTAAATTTACAGCACTAAGATTTGTAAATATTAAACTTAGAGGTAAAAGTATTTTTAAGCTTTTCATAAAATTTCCCTTTTTTTATTAAATTTATAAATGGACGAAGATATAAATCTTTGATAGTTAAATATTCACTCATTTGATTTTTTCTTATTCCAAATTTTAAAATTTTTACATCTTTTGATAATGTTAAAGTTCCAAATATTCTATCCCAAATAGCTATATATCCACCATAGTTTTTATCAAAATGCTTTTTATCATGGTGAATTTGGTGCTGTTTTGGAGATAAAAGCCATTTTTCTATAAATGTAAAATATGCAAATGGAACATGTGAGTGTCTTAAATTTGATCCAAAAGCTGAAAATATAAATATAAATATATTTACACCAAAAACCATATAAATATCAATTTTTGCACCAAATAAATATATAAAAATTCCAGTTATAAATCCAATACTTAAGGAATATCTAATTCCAAATAGTAAGTTTTCTATTGGATGAACTCTATAAAAAGTTATTGGTGTTAAGACCTTTGCACTATGATGTATTTTATGAAATTCCCATAAAATAGGAATAGTATGTAAAAACCTGTGTAACCAGTATCTTGTAAAATCACTAAAAACAAAAATAGATATTGTATATAAAAGAATGATTTGTGAATATGAAAATATTGTATTTTCAAAATATCCAAAATTATAATATAAAAACTTATTTGTACTTATGGCAATACTTTTTGCACTAAATAACAGAGGAACTATAATAACTAAATTTACAATATTTGCTAAAATAAAGTAATAATAGTCTAATTTTGCACTAGGATGTAACCATAATTTTGATGATAATATTAATTTACTACTCTTTTTTGAGTAGTAAAAATATAATATTGCTAAAAAAATTGAACTTAAAATATATAACCAAAATACTCTTTTACTAGGATTTAATACAAAATCTAATGCAAAATATTCCAAATTTTAATCTCCATCAGCATCTAAAATATTTGGTTTAAGTCCCAATTTTTCTATAATTGTAATATAGTATAAATCATGAATTTGTGAAGATAAATCAAAAAGTTTTTTTGAATCTGAAAAATCATCTTTCTTTAGATTTTTTAATTCTTTTTTAGATTCATCTATTTTTAAAGAGACAAGTTCTAAATCTGATGCTGCATTTTTACTTTTTGCTAAATTTACAAGATTTGAATATTTTTGGTTTGAAACTAATTCTCTTTGTGCATCAAATATTGCATCTATTGCATCAAAAGAACTTTGGCTTAAAAAATATTCTGCTCTATTGTTTTTAGCATCATTTTTATACTTTACAGAGAATCCCCCAGGATTTCCAATTCTCCATTCTTTTAATCTATAAGTTGAAGCTATTAAAGTATTTATTAGTTTTGCATTATATTCAATTTCATCTTCTTCACCATCACTATTCTTTAAATAGCTTTCATAAACTTCTTTGATTTCTTCTAATTTTGAAATAATAGAATTTAAGATTTCTTTTGATATTTCTGTTTGTCTATCATTCATTTTTTGTGAAGAGAATAAGACATATTCTAAAGCATTAACTGTTTTAAATGAGTTCTTAAATAAAGCAGTTTTTACATCAGATTTACTTTCTATTACTCTTTGCATTTGAGAATTTAAATCTTCTTTTAAGTTATTGAAAACATCAATATATCTTGGCGTATCTAAATAGTCACTATCTATTTCTCCTGCTAAATATATAGCTTCTACTTTTTTCCAAGACTTTATAAATTCTTTAAAATTACTATTTGTGAGATTATTTTGTAATTTTTTTGCATCATCTATTGCTTTTTGTGTATCAGGTATTGATACATTTTTTATAACACTATTAAAAATAGATTCATTTGCAAAAACAGATGAAACTAAAAATACAAATACTAAGAATATTTTTTTCATTATAACTCCTCTAAAAATTTAATTAATTTTTCTCTTTGTTCTTTTGGGAGATTCATATATGCTTCTTTTGCATTTTTTGCTTCTCCACCATGCCATAAAATTGCTTCTTGAAAACTTCTAGCTCTTCCATCATGAAGTAATCTAGGTTTTTCTTTATTTATCTTTTCATGTAAAGATAAACCCCAAAGTGGAGCTGTTCTCCACTCTTGTTCATTTGCTAAAAATTCAACTCTTCCATCTGCTAATTCTTCTCCCATATTATGAAGTAAAAAATCTGAATATGGATAAATATCAAAACCTAATTTTGTTTTAAAGCTACTAATATGACACTTTGAACATGATATTGAGTCAAATATAGCTAAACCTTCTTCATACTCTTTTGTTCTTTTAGAACTATAACTTTTTAAGTGTTTTAAATAATAAGTTATTGCATCAAGTCTATTATCTGGTAAATCTATATCTTTTGCTTTTGGTGCTTCATTACAAGGTTTTTGAAACTTTGTGCAATTTTCATCTTTAAAAATAGTTGTAGTTAATCCAATATCATTTGATGCTGCAAATGCAACTTGTTCTTTTAAAAAAGCAACACTTGCTTTCCATGTATATTTTCCTAGTTCTATTTTTTTTGTAATATTTGAATATACCCAATTTGCTTTTCCACTAATTCCATCACCATTTTTATCTTCTAAATCTTCATTTGCTAGAATATCTTCATTTGAAATTAAATCAATTAATCCCATACCATTTAAGGTTTGTGCTATTCTATAAGATACTATACTATCTTTATGCAGTTCTCCATAATTGAGTTCTTTTAAACTATATTTAGGTTTTAACAAAATTTGTTTTTCTCCATCTGGAAATATAATCTCTTTCTCTTCAAAATCAATATCTATTTTTCCTTCAAAATCTACACCGAATATACCATTTATTGCTAATTGATTTCCATAAACAGGTTCTGGAATATACCCTTTTTCTTTTAAAATATTTTTATGTTCTAGACTATCATTTGATTTTATTGATAATCTTGCAACAATTGACCTTGAAGCGATATTATCAGAAGAAAAAAGAATTCCTCTTCCATTCTTTGGATGACAGGAAATACAACTATTTGCATTGAAAAGTGGTCCAAGACCATCCCTCGCTGTTGTAATACTTGGAGCTTTTACCCATGGAATAGAAAAAAAACTTCTTCCAAGCATAAATTTATCGTATTCATCATCATTTAATCCATTAATTGAATTTAATAAAAGTTTATTATCTTTTATATTTGATATATAATTATCTTGAATATTAAATGCAAAAAGCCCTGTGCAAAATATTGCAACAAGGCTATTTGATAAAATAAATTTTTTCAAAGAGTTATTTCTATAGTTGAGTTTCTTCTGGATCAGTAACATCATCTTCTGTTAATTTTATATTATTTGCTTTTGCAACGCTGATCATCTCATCACCAAGTTTTCTTAACTCATTTTTTAATTTTACTAAAACTTTTGATTGTGGATGATCTGGTCTAATTTGATAATCAAAATGTGCCTCAGTTTTTGCAATTCTATCAACACTTTCAATTTTCTCTTCAATATCAGACATAAGTTTTAAAACTCTATCTTTATCTTCTTTATTTAAAGAATCAATTAGAGCTTCTCCATATTTCTTACCATTATATGTAGAAGTTAAAATATTTTTAAATCCTTCATAATTTTTTACTAAATCTCTATGAGTATTGTCAGAGAAGCAAGAGTGTTCGTCTTCTTCACTAGGAGTTAGTACTGCAACTGCAATTCTCTCATTTGCTAGTTCAGATTTGATAAATACTCCCATTCCTGCAATAATTTGTTTTAAAGCTTCTTTTTTAGAGATATTTTTATCTTTGTTTTTACCTTTTATTTTTCCTAAAAATGCAGCTCTATAAAGCCCCGCATTTCCATTTATGTCTTTTTCCCAAGCACTTTTAACTATTTCTAAATCTTGTACTAGTTTTTCTGTTACAACACTTAAATATTCTAATCTTCTTTTTGCATTTTTATCTGTTGTAAAATCAGAAAGTGGTCTAAGACCTGCAACCATAGCTCCTTTTGTAATATTGTCTTCTAAAAAGTTGTTATAATCTTGATCTTGTCCCCATAATAAAAATTCAATTGCATGATATCCTGTAGAAACATTCGCTTCTCCACCATTTTCATTAAGTTCAGTTAAAGCTTCAATTGTAATCTTTGTTACATCAACTTCTGTTGAATCTTCTCCTCCTGGATTAAATTTTCCAATTGTATCAATAATATTTCCAGAAGTTAATTTACCATCTGCATCTATAGTATAATCAATCATATTTTCATCAAGAGGCCAAGCATTAATTTGCCCTTCTAAAGAACCATAAGCTTTTTCTATCCAACCATCTTCTGCATCAATTGGACCATTTGAAAGTCTAAAAATTTCTGTTGAACCATAAGATTCTCTTGATTCTAACCAAGCTTTCTTAGAATTATCAAGATTTTCTTGAGTAGGATTTGCTACAAATTTATCAATAGCTTCCTTTAAAGCTTTTGCATCTTTTACTGCATCACTATAATTATCAAGTGCTATATTCGCATAAGCTTCTAAAATAGGTGCTTTAGTAGAAACAACAGTTTTATTTGTATCTTTTGGAGAAGTTGCATTTGCACTTAATGCTAATGCAGCTGTTACAGATAAACTTATTAAAAATCTTTTTGCAATTTTCATTTTTTATTTCCTTTTATATTAATTCTATATGAAATTAAAGCAAAAAAAAGCTTTGATTTTGCTTTAGTAATAATTATTATTAAAATAGCTTCATAATGCCCTTTATTAGCTCTTTATTGTTCTCATTTTTATCTAAATATTTATCAAGTTTATTTTCTAATTTGTTTATCTTTTTTTCAATTTCCTTTTTTAAATCAATTCTTATTGTTGGATTATTCAAATCATCTTTTAAATCAATACTAAATTCTTTATTTTGTATTTTTATATTAAATTTTCCATCAATATAATTTTTATCAAAATCAATAAAAGTTTTATCAGAAGAAATTTCACTATTTTTACTAATCATTAAGATATTACTTGTAATTTTTTTATTATCTATAATACTAGATATGTTTGTATTTTGGTAAATTTCTTTTGTTAAATCAATTTTTGAAAAATTATTTACTAATTCTGTAAAATTTGTTTTAATAAAATGTCCATTAGGTAAATTTATATTCATGTTTCCATTTTTATTTAAGAGATTATAATCTAAACTTAAATTTATTTTTGAATTAAAAAATATATTTTTATCTAAAGTTTTTAATATGTCATTTAAATTTGCATTTTCTAAATTTAATTTTAAATTCTTATTTTGAGTAAGAAAGTTTAATTTACCATCAAAAATATTTGATATCCCATAAAGTTTGGATTCCTTTATATCTATATTTAATATTCCATTTGTTTTTAAATTTCCATATAATTTTGTATTTATTAAATCATTAAATATTGATAAATCATGAATATCTAAAGAGTAATTTAATTTTGACTTTAAATCAAATAAAGATATATCACCATATAAATTTATTTTTGAAAGTTCATCTATATTTGCAGTAATATTTATTTTATTTATTTTTAACTCAAAGTTATCAATTTTAAATTTAAATTTATTTTGTTTATTATTTATAGTATTTTCAATATATTTTGAAATATATGGGTTCCCAATTTTTGTAAAAATGACAATGTAAAAAATGCCAAGTAAAGTAGAAGATAATATTAATATAGATAAAAATATTTTTTTCATAGTAAACCTTTTAATTAAAAATTTCAAAAATTATATTAAATTTAGCTTATTTTTAGTTTACTTGAAATAAAATTGCAGCTGTCAAAGTGTTAAGTAGGGATACGCAAGCCGAACAGACTTTGCAAATAATATTTTATAAAAGGAAAATAGAATGAAAAAAATCGTTCTTTTAATGCTAGCTATCGCTGGTTTTGCTTTTGCTGCTGATGGTGCAGTTGCAAATGAAACTTTAAAAGCTTACTCTGTAGTTGCTGCAGGTATTGGATTAGGTTTAGCTGCTCTTGGTGGAGCTATTGGTATGGGTAATACTGCTGCTGCAACTATTGCTGGAACTGCTAGAAATCCTGGTCTTGGTGGAAAATTAATGACAACAATGTTCATTGCTTTAGCTATGATTGAAGCTCAAGTTATTTATGCACTTGTTATTGCTATGATTGCATTATATGCAAATCCATTCCTATAGGAATTACAGACTTATAACTCTAAAGGCTAAGAAGTTTCTTCTTAGCCTTTTTTATGCTTATTTTATAAAAGTCATATTAATCTAAAGTTTTAATATAATGTTATATATAATTTACAAATGGAAATTATAAAATTAAAAGAAGTTGACTCAACACAAAATTATATTAAAGATTATATAAAAGTAAATGGATACAAAAATCCTTTGTGTATATTTACAACTTATCAAACAAATGGAATTGGAAGTCGTGGAAATTCTTGGATTGGAGAAAAAGGAAATTTATTTTTCTCTTTTGTTATGAAAAAATCTGATTTACCTCAAGATTTACCGCTACAAAGTGCATCTATATACTTTACATATATATTGAAAATTGTTTTAAAAGATTTTGGTTCAAAAGTTTATATAAAATGGCCAAATGATTTTTATTTTGAAGATAAAAAAATAGGTGGGGCTATTACAACAACAACAAATGAATTATTGTATTGTGGAATAGGATTAAATTTAGTTAAAGTTTCTAATGACTATGGAAATCTTGATATAAGAGTTGATATTGATGAACTTTTAAAAATATATTTTTACAAATTAGATAAAAAGATTTTATGGAAGCAAATTTTTAGTCAATTTAAGTTAGAATTTACAAAATCTAAAATTTTTCAAGCAACTATCGATGGTATAAAAGTATCGCTTGAGAAAGCTATATTAAATAGCGATGGATCTATACAAATTGAAGATAAAAAGGTATTTAGTTTAAGATGACTGAGATTATTTCAATAGCAAATCAAAAAGGTGGTGTAGGTAAAACTACAACTGCAGTTAATTTAAGTGCAGCTTTAGCACTAGATGGTAAAAAAGTTTTACTAATAGATGCAGATCCACAAGCAAATGCAACAACATCGTTAGGATTTCATAGAGATACGTATGAGTACAATATCTATCATGTAATGCTTGGAACAAAAGAGTTAGCAGAAATTATTTTAGATTCTGAAATAGAGAATTTAAAAGTTGCACCTTCAAATATTGGTCTTGTAGGAATTGAAAAAGAGTTCTACAAAAATACAAAAGAGAGAGAACTTGTATTAAAAAGAAAAATTGATACAGTTAAAGCAAGTTATGATTATATAATCATAGATTCACCACCTGCACTTGGACCAATTACAATTAACACTTTAGGAGCTTCTACTTCAGTTTTAATACCAATACAATGTGAATTTTTTGCTTTAGAAGGACTTGCACAATTATTAAATACAATAAAACTTGTAAAACAAACTATTAATAAAAGTTTACAAATAAGAGGATTCTTACCTACAATGTATAGTTCTCAGAATAATTTATCAAAACAAGTTTTTGCAGACTTAGCACAACATTTTGAGAATAAACTGTTTAAAATTGATGATGACTCTTATGTTGTTATTCCAAGGAATATAAAACTTGCAGAGAGTCCAAGTTTTGGAAAACCCATTATGCTTTATGATACAGCTTCAATAGGAACGAAAGCATATACAAATTTAGCAAAAGCAATTATAGGATAATTTTTTAATAGGAAGTAATATGGCACTAGGAAGAGGATTAGGAGAGTTATTAGGTGAAGTTGAAACAGCTTATGGTAATTCAAGTGGAAATTTGAATTCTGGTATTGCAAAAATAGATGTTTCTTTAATAAAACCAAATCCAAATCAGCCAAGGAAAATATTTGATGAAGAAAAACTTCAAGAACTAAGTGATTCTATAAAAGAACATGGTTTACTTCAACCTATAGTAGTAGTTGAAGATAATGATGGAACTTATACTCTAATAGCTGGAGAAAGAAGATTAAGAGCTCATAAACTAGCAAATATTGAAGAAATAAAAGCTATTATTGTAAATGAAGATGAATTAAAACTAAGAGAATTAGCTTTAATTGAGAATATTCAAAGAGATGATTTAAATATTATAGAATTAGCATTTTGTTACGCACAACTTTTAAATGAACATAATATTACTCATGAAGAATTATCAAAAAAAGTTTTTAAAAGTAGAACTTCTATAACAAATACTTTGAGATTATTACAATTAAGTTCTTATGTACAACAATTTTTAGCTACAGATAAACTAACAGCAGGTCATGCAAAAATTATGTTAGGTCTAAATGTTGATGAACAAAAAATGGTTTGTGATACTATAATTGGTCAAAAACTATCAGTAAGAGAAGCTGAAAAATTGATAAAAGATTTAAAAGAAAAAGATAAGCCAAAACCTAAAAAAGAAAGCCAAATAAATTCTTATAATATAAAATCATTAAAATCTTTTACTGAAATACTCAAAAATGATAAAATAAAAGCTAAGATAGATAAAAATTATATTAAGATTGAATTTAACTCTCAAGAAGATATAGATAGATTAGCTAGTTACTTTAATATACAATAAAATCAAAAAATAAATTTTATTTTCCATTTTAATATTTTTTTATAGATATTTTTGCTAAAATTGAAACGTTTTAGTTAAACTAAACTGTAAAAATATGGAGGAATGAATGTTAGACATAAGTCCTGTACTATTGCTTAGCTCTGGTATCATCTTTCTTTTAGTTGTTGCTAGACTAAACAGTTGCTTGTTTAAACCATTATTAAAACATATGGACGAAAGATCTGCATCTATTAAAAAAGATTTAGAAGATGCAAAATCTAATAGTGCTGATGTTGATGGGCTTTTAGTTGAGGCAAATGATATTATTGCTAAAGCTAAAAGAGAAGCTGCTGCTATTAGAGAGCAAGCCTATAAGGAAGCAAAAGATAGTGCTGATGTTAAACTTGCAAGTGCTAAATTAAATTTAGAAGCAAAATCTGCTGAATTTGCTAAAAGCTTACAAGAAGAAACAAGTGCACTTAAAGCCTCTTTATTATCATCAATGCCTCAATTTAACCAAAGCTTAAAAGCTAAGCTTAGTTCAATTTAGGAGAGAATGAATGAAAAGAGTATTACTACTATTAGCTATAGCTATGGTTCCAGTTGCATTGTTTGCAAGTCAAGGTGAGGTTGAGACTGATATTGGTCAAAGAACCTTTAACTTCGTAATATTTGCTGCAATTTTATGGTATTTACTTGCACATAGAATTAAGGCATTTTTTGCTAATAGAACTTTAGGAATTCAAGCTGAACTTGATAAAGTTCAAGATAGCTTAAAAGCTTCTAAAGACAGAGTTACTGAAGCTCAAAAAAAATTAGATGATGCAAAGAAGATTGCTGCTGAAATTATTGAAAGTGCAAAAGCTGATGTAGATTCTATAAAACAAAAAGTTACAACAGCTATTGATTCTGATATTGCTAATCTAAATAAAAATTTAGATGAGATGATAAAAGTTGAGATTTCTAAAGCTAAAAAAGAAGTTGTTGCTGAAATTCTTGATGAGTTATTAAAATCAGACAATATTAAATTATCTCAGGATGAGTTAGTAAATATTGTTCTTAAAAAGGTAGCATAATGAGAGATTTAGTAGCAAAAAGATATGTAAAAGCTCTAATAGATGGAAGAGATCTAAAAGCTATTACAGAAATTAGTGAAAAATTAAATGAAATCTCTTCAGCGTTTAATAGTGATAAATTCAAATCAATTATTACTTCACCAGAAGTTAGTGAAAATGATAAAACAACTTTAGTTATATCTTTAGTTACTGGTGCAAATAGTGCTTTGAATAATTTTATTAAACTACTTGGTGAAAAAAGAAGATTAGACTTATTACCATTAATTGCAAATGATTTAAAAATTCAAATTGCAAAAATGAATAATAGTTACATTGGTGTAGTATATACTAATGAAGAATTACCAAGTAATTATATATCTTCAATAGAAGAGCAATTTAGTAAAAAATTTAATGTAAAACTTTCATTATCACAAAAAGTTGGTGGTTATGATGGTATTAAAGTTGATATTGATGGACTAGGTGTTGAGATATCTTTCTCTAAAGATAGATTAAAATCGCAGTTAATCGATCATATTTTAAAAGC
Source organism: Aliarcobacter lanthieri (assembly GCF_013201625.1). Taxonomy (NCBI): domain Bacteria; kingdom Pseudomonadati; phylum Campylobacterota; class Epsilonproteobacteria; order Campylobacterales; family Arcobacteraceae; genus Aliarcobacter; species Aliarcobacter lanthieri. The sequence goes on along the minus strand of NZ_CP053839.1, from coordinate 1,654,030 downwards.
AGTTTAGAACTTATAAAGGAGAAATTGAATGGGTGCAAAAATTCAAGCTGATGAAATCAGTTCTATTATAAAAGAGAGAATTGATAACTTTGAATTAAATGTAGATGTAAACGAAACTGGTAAAATTATCTCTTATGCAGATGGTATTGCTCAAGTTTATGGTCTTAAAAATGTTATGGCTGGTGAGCTTGTAGAGTTTGAAAACGGTGAGAAAGGTCTTGCTTCTAACTTAGAAGAATCTTCTGCTGGTGTTGTTGTTCTTGGAAAAGGAACTGGATTAAGAGAAGGTACATCTTGTAAAAGACTTGGAAAATTATTAGAAGTTCCAGTTGGAGATGGTTTAGTTGGAAGGGTAGTAAATGCTTTAGGTGAGCCTCTTGATGGTAAAGGTGCTATTGTTGCAACTGAGACAAGATTTGTTGAAGAAAAAGCTCCTGGTATTATGTCAAGAAAATCAGTTCATGAGCCATTACAAACTGGTATCAAAGCTATTGATGCTTTAGTTCCAATTGGAAGAGGGCAAAGAGAGTTAATTATTGGAGATAGACAAACTGGTAAAACTACAGTTGCTATTGATACAATCTTAAACCAAAAAGGTGAGAATGTAATTTGTATTTATGTTGCAATTGGTCAAAAAGCATCTTCAGTAGCATCAGTTGTAAGAACACTTGAAGAAGCAGGAGCTATGGATTATACAATTGTTGTAAATGCAAGTGCTGCTGATTCATCAACATTACAATTTTTAGCACCATATGCAGGTGTTACAATGGGTGAATTTTTTAGAGATAATGGAAAACATGCATTAATTATTTATGATGATTTATCAAAACATGCAGTTGCATATAGAGAAATGTCATTAATCTTAAGAAGACCTCCAGGAAGAGAAGCATATCCAGGAGATGTATTCTATTTACATTCAAGATTACTTGAAAGAGCTGCAAAGATGAGTGATGAAAAAGGTGCTGGTTCTTTAACAGCTTTACCTATTATTGAAACTCAAGCAGGAGATGTTGCTGCTTATATTCCTACAAACGTAATTTCTATTACTGATGGACAAATATTCTTAGAAACAAATCTATTTAACTCAGGAATTAGACCTGCTATTAACGTTGGTTTATCTGTATCAAGAGTTGGTGGAGCTGCTCAAATTAAAGCTACAAAACAAGTTGCTGGTACATTAAAACTTTCACTTGCTCAATATAGAGAACTTGAGGCATTTGCTCAGTTTGCATCAGATTTAGATGAAGCAACAAGAAGAGAGTTAGAACTTGGACAAAGAATGGTTGAAGTATTAAAACAAGGTGTTAATAAACCACTTGTGATCGAAAAACAAATTGTAATTATTTATGCTGGTACTAAAGGGTACTTAAATGATATTGCAGTTAAAGATGTTGTTAGATTTGAAGCTGAATTACATACATTTATTGAACAAAAATATTCAAATATCTTAGATGCAATTAAATCAAGTCAAAAAATTGATGATAATACGGAAGCACAATTAAAAGCTGCATTAGAAGAGTTTAAAACTGTATTTAATGCAAATTAAGGATTAGTCTATGGCTAACTTAAAAGAGATAAAATTAAAAATAAATAGTGTTAAAAATACTCAGAAGACTACAAAAGCTATGAAGCTTGTATCTTCAGCAAAACTTACTAGAACAAGACAATTGTCTGAACAATCTAGAAGTTATGCTCAAAAGATAAATGAAGTTCTTTCTGATATTGCAGCACGGGTTAGCAAAGTTCAAGATGAAGGAAATATTGGTAGAGCATTTTTACAAAATGATAATCCAAAAACAGTTGATATTGTTTTTGTAACTGCTGATAAAGGGCTTTGCGGTGGTTTTAATATGTCTACAATTAAGACTGTTAGTAAATTGATTTCAGAATATGAAACAAAAGGTGTAAAAGTTAGATTAAGAGCTGCTGGAAGAAAAGGAGTTGATTTCTTCTCTTTCCAAGGTCAAACTATTGAGCAAAAAGCAATTGAACTATCTTCTGCTCCAGATTATGAAAAAGCTGCAAGTTTTATTCATGATGTTGTTGAAGATTTTAAAAATGAAGTTACTGATAAAATAATAATTGTTTATAATGGTTTCTTAAATATGTTATCTCAAGAGATAAGAGTAAGAGAATTATTACCAATTAGTTTAGAGGAAGTTGAAATTACTGAAACTACTTCTATGTTAAATATTGAACCAGACGATGATGATGAAGTATTAAAAGAATTAACTGAAAAATATATTGATTTCAATATGTATTATGCATTAATTGATTCTTTAGCTGCTGAACATAGTGCTAGAATGCAAGCTATGGAAGCTGCAAGTAAGAATGCAAAAGAGAAAGTTAATAGTTTAACAGTTGAATATAATAAAGCAAGACAAGCTGCAATTACAACAGAGCTGATAGAGATTATCAGTGGTGTTGAAGCATTAAAATAATTTAATAAGGAGTTGCCCGTATGAAAGGTAAAATTATTCAGGTAATGGGTCCAGTTGTAGACGTAGAGTTTGATGGATACTTACCAGAAATTAATGAAGCTATTGATGTTACATTAGCTGATACTACTAAAGATAGATTAGTATTAGAAGTTGCTGCACATATTGGTGATAGCAGAGTAAGAACTATTGCTATGGATATGACAGAAGGATTAGTTAGAGGTCAAGAGTGTATAGCTACTGGTGGACCAATTAAAGTTCCTGTTGGTGAAGCAGTTTTAGGAAGAATTTTCAACGTAATTGGTGATCCAGTTGATGAAGGTGCTGCTATCCCTGCTGATGTTGAAAGATGGTCAATTCATAGATCAGCTCCAACATTTGAAGAGCAATCAACAAAAACTGAAATGTTCGAAACAGGTATTAAAGTAGTTGATTTACTTGCTCCATACTCAAAAGGTGGAAAAGTAGGACTATTTGGAGGTGCTGGAGTTGGTAAAACAGTTATTATTATGGAATTAATACATAACGTTGCTTTTAAACACTCTGGATATTCAGTATTTGCTGGAGTTGGTGAAAGAACAAGAGAAGGAAATGACCTTTATCACGAAATGAAAGATTCAAACGTTTTAGATAAAGTTGCACTGTGCTATGGGCAAATGAGTGAACCACCAGGTGCAAGAAATAGAATTGCATTAACAGGTCTTACAATGGCTGAGTATTTTAGAGATGAAAAAGGACTAGATGTTCTTATGTTTATCGATAATATTTTTAGATTTGCACAATCAGGTTCTGAAATGTCAGCACTTTTAGGAAGAATTCCTTCAGCTGTTGGATACCAACCAACACTTGCTTCAGAAATGGGGAAATTACAAGAAAGAATTACTTCAACTTCTAAAGGTTCTATTACTTCTGTTCAAGCTGTTTATGTACCAGCTGATGACTTAACTGACCCAGCTCCTGCTTCAGTTTTTGCTCACTTAGATGCAACTACAGTTTTAAATAGAAAAATTGCTGAAAAAGGTATCTATCCAGCAGTTGATCCACTAGATTCTACTTCAAGAATTTTAAGTGCAGATATTATTGGACAAGAACATTATAATACAGCAAGAGGTGTTCAATCTGTATTACAAAAATATAAAGATTTACAAGATATTATTGCTATTCTTGGTATGGATGAGTTATCTGAAAATGATAAACTTATTGTTGCAAGAGCTAGAAAAATTGAAAGATTCTTATCTCAACCATTCTTCGTTGCAGAAGTATTTACAGGAAGCCCAGGTAAATATGTTGAATTAAAAGATACTATTGCAGGATTCCAAGGAATTCTAGATGGTAAATATGATAGCATTCCTGAAATGGCATTCTATATGGTTGGTGGAATCGACGAGGTTCTAGCAAAAGCTGAGAAAATGAAATAATAAATACCATTAAGGAAAAAACTTATGGATACAATTAAATTATCAATCGTTACTCCAACTGGAACGATTTTTAATGAGAGTGTTAAAAGTGTAACTCTCCCTGGAAAAGAGGGAGAGTTTGGAGTACTTCCAGGACACTCATCATTAGTATCGACTCTAAATGTTGGAGTAATTGTTATTGAAAAAATTGATTCTACAGAAGCTGTTGCTATTAATTGGGGACATGTTAAAGTAGATGAACAATCAGTTGATGTATTAGTTGATGGAGCTATTGCATTAACTTCTGGAAAAGATTCAGAAATAGCAAAAAATATTGAAGCAGCAAAAGAGTTAGTTAATTCAGTGAAAGATTCTAGTGTATCTTTAGCTGCAGTTGAAGCAAAAATCAACTCGTTTGCATAAAAAATATGATTTCTACATTACTAAATTATTTGGCAAATAGTAGCGCTATAACTTATATAGTTTTAGCGCTATTGTCAACTTATACAGTAGCTGTTTTTTGGATATTTTTCTATAGAAATAGTGCATTGAATAGGTTAATATCAAATGAAAAAAGAGCTTTGGAATCATTAACTTCAGGACAAGGTAGATTTTCACCATTATCATTATTAAATCAATGTTCAAGTGGTTCTACATCTAAAGAGATTTTACATGCTTGTGAAATTAATATTATTAAAGATGCTAGTGTTGGTATTTCTTGGCTTGCCATAATATCATCAACATCACCATTTATTGGTCTTTTTGGAACGGTTATTGGAATATTAGAATCATTTGCTGTATTTGCAAATGAATCAAAAGTTTCATTTTCTATTATAGCACCAGCAATTAGTGAAGCATTAGTAGCAACAGCTGCCGGTATTTTTGTTGCAATTTTCGCTTATACATTCCATCAAATTCTTTCAAGAAAAATTTATGAATTAAATATTTTTCTAAAAGCTCAATCAGAAATTTTAGTAGCTAAAGGGTAACCAGTGTTTGATTTTAATCAAAAGCCAGATTTGAATATTACTCCTTTAGTTGATATTATGCTAGTTTTATTAGCAATACTAATGGTTACTGCACCAGTAATTGAGTTTGAAGAACCTATAAATCTTCCAACTGGAAGTAAGTCACAACAAGTTCAAGATGTTCAAAAAATTGATATTATTATCACAAAAGATAGAGTTGTTACATTAAATAAAAATAAAGTTGAGATATCGAATTTTGCAGATAGTTTTTTACTATTTTCAAGAGGTAAAGATCAAAATACACCTATACATATTAGAGCTGACAAAAGCTTGAAATATGATGATATTGTTTATGTATTAAAATCAGTTAAAGAAGCAGGCTTTTTTAAAGTAGCTTTAGTTACAGATGGGTAAAGATGCAAAATAATTCTTCTTTTATTGTTTCAGGTATTATTGCTTTTTCAATATATTTTTTTATATGTTTTCTTGTAATGTTTTATATTTTTACTCCAAACAAAGATGCTATTAATATTACACCTAATTCTACAACTATAGAATTAGATATGATAGAGGAAGTAGCTGAAAAGAAAATGGTTGAAAGAAAAGTAGAAAAAATTATAAAGCAAGAAGAAGTAGTTGAAAAATCTACTTCAGCTTCAAATGAAAAAAAACCAGATTTAAAATCTTTATTTGCAAATGTTAAGGAGACTGCTCCAAAAGTTGTAAAAGAAGAAGTTAATAATATTGAGAAATCTATTGATCCAAAAAGATTTAAATCTAAATTTGAAAAAGAGAAAAAATCATCAAATATTAAAATAGATAAACTTTTAGAAGATGAAAAAACTACAACTGATTCAAAAGTTAAAAGTTCTGCTAAAGGTGATGCCAATGATGATTATGGTAGTAAACTTTATGAAATATTACAAGCTGGAGCTCCAATTTCTTATGATACAACTATTGTAGCAAGAGTAATTGTAATGGTTGATGCAAATGGAAGGTTTGATTATAAGTTCCAGAGTAAATCAAAAGATGAGGCTTATAATGAAGCCTTAAGATCGTATTTAGATACTCAAAAAGGAGTACCATATCCTATACCACCAAATGGAAAGGGTGTAAGATATTCAGTTGATTTTAAATTTGAAGGATAAAATTATGTTAAGAATATTTTTAGTTATATCTTTAATGTTAAGTTCTCTTTTTGCAGAAGTTGATGGTCATTTAGATATTGTAAAAAAAGGAATGATTTTACCAAAGGTTGTGGTTTCTATTGCACCAGATTCTTTGGAAAAAGATACATTAAGTAAAATTCGTAAAGCTTTAGTAGACGATTTCAATGTTAGTGGACATTTTGAAGTATCTAGTGCTACTAGCTTAACAGCTTATGACAGCTTACCAGATATTTTAGGATTATCTAATCAAGGGATAAATCTATATATTAATTTATCAGCTAAAAAAGAAGCAGGTGGTAATTATACTTTAATGACAAAGCTTTATGATATAAATTCAAGAGCTTTAGTTTTAGAAAAAAATTATACAACATCTTTAGAAGAGAGATTTGTATTTTTAGCTCATAAAGCAGCAATATCAATTAACGATCATTTTAAAGCACCAAGTATTGCTTGGATGGATAAATTTGTAGTTTTCTCAGTATATGATGGTCCTAATAAAGCTGATATTATGATAGGGGATTACACTTTAACTTATAAAAAAAGAGTTGTAACTGGTGGATTAAATATTTTCCCTAAATGGGCAGATAAAGAACAAAAAACTATATATTATACATCTTATAATTATAAAAAACCAACTTTAATTAAATTAAATATATATAATAGAAGTAAAGAAGTTATTATGGATTCAGATGGAATGCTTGCTTGTTCTGATGTAAATGCTGATGGTTCTAAAATTCTTGTTACTGCTTCACCAAATGGACAACCAGATATCTTTTTATATAACACAAAAACTAAATCTAAGACACAAATTACAAAGTATAGTGGAATTGATGTAGGTGGTCAGTTTGTAGAAAATGATTCAAAAATAGTTTTTGTTTCTGATAGATTAGGGAATCCAAATATTTTTGCTCAGAGTATTGGTTCTACAGCAGTTGAAAGATTAGTTTTTCATAGTAACAACAACTCTTCAGTTACATCACATGGTAACAATATTATATTTAGTAGTAAAGATGCTAGTAATGAATTAGGTAAGAGTTTTAATTTATATCTTATATCTACAAGATCGGATAGCTTAAAAAGATTAACTTCAAGTGGAGTAAATCAATTTCCTAAATTTTCTCCAGATGGAGAAAGTGTTTTATTTATTAAAACATTTGGAGAAGCAAGTTCAATTGGTATTATTAGATTAGAACATAATAAATCTTTCTTATTTCCACTTTCTGGTAAGAGAATTCAATCTATTGATTGGTAGAAAAATGGGAGATTATTAACTAATCTTCCCTTTTTTGTAAAATCCCCTTTTATTATACACATAAAACAAAAAAATATAAACAATAATTAAGTTTTAGTTTAGTAATATTTCTTGAAAATTTTATTTTAAGGAAAAATAATGAAAAAGTTAGGTCTTTATTCTGTTTTAGTTTCAGCTTTACTATTTACTACTGGTTGTAGTGAAAAAAATGCTGATGTAAATGATGTTGTTGCTCCATCTGAGTCTGTAACTACTGAAGCGCCAATCCAAGATGGTACTTTATTAGAAAGAGCTGGAAATGGTAACTACTATATGATTAATGGACAAAGAGTTTTAATAGAACATGTTTACTTTGATTTCGATAAATATAGCTTAACTGCTACAAATAAAGAAAAAGCTGTAAACAATGCTTCTAAATTATCTCAAGTTTCTTCAGATACTACAATTAAAGTATTTGGAAATACAGATGAGTGGGGAAGTGATGAGTATAACTATGCTTTAGGTTTAAAAAGAGCAAATGCTGTTAAAGATGTTTTAGTAGCAAATGGTGTTTCAACTAATATTACTATGGTTTCTTTAGGTGAAAGCAATCCTGTTTGTACTGAAAAAACAAAAGAGTGCTGGGCAAAAAACAGAAGAGTTGAGCACGAATTAGAAAAATAATTTGATGAAAAAAATTCTACCATTACTATTAGTAATATCTTCATTAACCGTAGCCGAAGAGGTTTCGGTTTATGGAGGAGCAAAATCAGACAGTTCTTATGGACTAACATCTACTGAGAAACATATCTTAAAAAACCAATCAAATATAAGTGATTTATCTTCTAAACTCGATGAAGTTAGTAGTTTAGTAAAATCTATTAATGGAAGATTAGAGGGCTTAGAATCTACATATGAAGGTGATTCAAAAAAATTAAATGATTTATCTTTAAAATTAAATCAATCTTCAGATTTAGCTTCTAACGAGCCAGCTTCAAATATAAATGAATCAGATTTAAACAATTTGAAAGCTGCTATTACAAAATTGACAACATTAGTAAATAAAATAAATGCAGAATATGTATCTTCTAGTGAATTAGAGAAAAATATGCAACAATTTGTTACTAGAGAAGAATTTGAGGCTGTAAAGAAAGCTATGGGGATTAAAACACCACAATCAAATCCTACAAATATGAAAGAAAATAAAAGTGATAGTGTTACAACAACAGATACAACTTCTGGTTTTGGAGATTTAAAAACAGCTGAGGCAAGAGCAAAACTTATGTCTGAGGCTAAAAAGGATTTTGATTCAAAACTTTATACAAATGCTATACCTAAATTTGAAAAACTTGTAGAATTGAACTATAAACCAGCTGAGAATAACTATTATTTAGGTGAAATGTGGTTTAAAAGAAAAAAATATGATCAATCAATTACGTATTATAAAAGATCAGCTATATTAAATGACAAAGCTTCTTATATGCCATCACTATTGCTAAATAGTGGTATATCATTTGAAAATATAAAAGATAAAGAAAATGCTAAAAATTTTTATAGTACTTTAATAGAACTTTATCCAAAAAGTTCAGAAGCAAAAACTGCGAAAGCAAATTTATCAAAATTATAAAAGGATTAAAATATGTCAAATAAAGTAATAGGTATAGAATATACATTAAAAGACGCAAAAACTGGTGAGCAATTAGATACAAATGTTGGTCAAGCTCCATTAGAATTTATTTCTGGAAAAGGTCAAATTATTCCAGGTTTAGAAGATAAATTAGTTAATATGACAGCAAATGAAGAAGCAGATGTTTTGGTTGAGCCAAAAGATGCTTATGGAGAGTACAATGATGAAGCTATCCAAACTTTACCAAAAGAGCAGTTTGCTGGTATAGAATTAGTTGAAGGTATGAGTTTATATGGAACTGGTGAACATGGAGAGACAGTTCAAGTTGTAGTTAAATCTTTTAATGATAATGAAGTTACTATTGATTATAACCATCCAATGGCTGGAAGAACTTTAATGTTTAGCGTTGCTATTCTAAGTCTGAGAGATGCAACAGAAGAAGAAGTTCAAACTGGTGTTGTTGGTGGAATGGCTGCAATGGCTGGTGGTTGTTGTGGAGGTGGCGGACATGGTCACTCACATGGTGGTTGCGGATGCGCAAGTGGAGATGATCACGAACATTCACATGGTGGATGTGGAACAGGACATGGTCACTCACATGGTGGATGTGGTTGCCACTAATTTTTAATAAAATATAGTTTAGTATTTGCCCAAGTGTATGTTTACATTTGGGCAAAACTATTTTTAAGGGCTTAATTGGAGTCTTTAAATATGGTTTTTAATCAAAATTTAAAAAAAGGTTTATTATGAAAAAAGTTGCTTTTATTTTCCCTGGACAAGGAAGTCAAACTATTGGAATGGGAAAAGATTTTTTTGAAAATAGTGAAATTGCAAAAGATATGGTAAAAAAAGCAAGTCAAAGATTAAATATTGATTTTGAAAAACTTTTGTTTGAGGAAAATGATAACTTAGGAAAGACAGAGTTTACACAACCAGCTATTTTACTTGTGAGTGCTATTGCTCTTACAATTTTTAAAGAAAAATGTGAAATAGAACCAGAGTTTGTATTAGGGCACTCTTTAGGAGAATTTACTGCTCTTGTTTCTGCTGGTGGGATTGATTATTTAGATGCATTAGAGCTTGTAAATAAAAGAGGAATTTTTATGAATGAAGCTTGTAGTGGTGGTGGTGCTGGTATGATGGCTTTAGTTGGAATAGATGATGAAACAGTTGAAAAAATATGTAAAGAACAAAGAGCTTCTGGAAAAAAAGTTTGGCCAGCAAACTATAACATGGATGGACAACTTGTTCTTGCTGGATTAAAAGCAGATTTAGAAAGTCTTGTTGATACATTTAAAAGTGCTGGAGCTAAAAGAGCATTAGTTCTTGATATGAGTGTTGCAAGTCATTGTGAGCTTCTACAAAGTGCAGTTGAAAATTTAAAACCATATTTACAAGAATTTTTATTAGATGAATTTTCTCCTGTAATTGCAAATGTAAGTGCAGAGTCTTATACAACAAAAGATGAGGCAATAGAACTTTTGTCTTCACAACTTGTAAGTCCAGTAAAATACAAGCAATCAATTAAATCAAATGCTAGTAAAGTTGATTTATTTATTGAATTTGGAAATGGTGCTGTTTTAAAAGGTTTAAATAAAAAATCAACAGATAAACCAACTTTAAATGTATCAGATATGAAAACATTAGAAGAAACTTTAGGAGCATTAAATGACTAAATTAGCTATTATGGGAGCAATGGAAGAAGAAATTGAACCTCTTTTATCATATTTTGATAATATAAATATTGTAGAATATGCAGATAATAAATATTATGAGGTAAATTATAAAGGTCTTAATATTGTAATAGCTTATTCAAAAATAGGAAAAGTTTTTGCAAGTCTTACTGCTTCTACTATGATTCAAAAGTTTTCTTGTGATACTCTACTTTTTTCAGGAGTTGCAGGAGCAATAAATCCAAATTTACATATTGGTGATTTAATAATTGCTAATAAACTTTGTCAACATGATTTAGATATTACAGCTTTTGGACATAAAAATGGTTATGTTCCAGGTGGAAAGATTTTTGTTGAAACTTCAGAAGAACTACGACAAATTGCTAAAAAAGTTGCAGTTCAAAATAGTTTAAAAGTAATAGAAGGAACTATTGCTACTGGTGATCAATTTGTTCATTCATCTGAGAGAAAAGATTTTATTCAGAATATTTTTAATGCAGATGCTTTAGAAATGGAAGGTGCAAGTGTTGCTGTAGTTTGTGATGCTTTAAATATTCCATTTTTTATTTTAAGAGCGATTTCAGATAGTGCTGATATGGATGCAGGATTTGATTTTGATGAATTTTTACAAATGAGTGCAAAGAATTCTGCTGATTATATAATGAAAATAGTAGAAGAACTTATTAAGTAATAAACTCTTAATAAGCTTTTTTTTTGTAGATATATCCTATACTTTCTTTAAACACTTTAAAGGATTTATATGGATAATTTATACAGAATTGAAAAAGATTTCTTAGGTGAAAAAGAGATAGAAAATGATAAGTATTATGGTATTCAAACTTTAAGAGCTAGAGAGAATTTCAATATTACTACAATTGGAATTTCATTATTCCCAAATTTTATAATATCTTTAGCAAAAGTAAAAAAAGCTTGCGCTTTAACAAACTTTGAATTAGGTGATTTAAGTGAACTTCAAAAAAATGCTATTGTAGAGGCTTGCGATAAAATTATTTCTGGAGAATTTCATGATCAGTTTATTGTAGATCCAATACAAGGTGGTGCAGGAACTTCTACAAATATGAATGCAAATGAAGTTATAGCAAATATTGCTTTAGAAATTTTAGGACACCCAAAAGGTTCATATAATATTATTCATCCAAATAATCATGTAAATATGAGCCAATCTACAAATGATGCTTACCCAACAGCAATAAAAATAACTTTATATGAATTAATATTTAAATTACAAGATAGCCTTAAAATTTTAAGAGATGCTTTTTATGAAAAGGCAGTTGAATTTAAAGATATTCTAAAAATGGGAAGAACTCAACTTCAAGATGCTGTTCCTATGACTTTAGGACAAGAGTTTAAAACTTATGCAAGTATGATTGATGATGATATCTTAAGACTTTCGAAAGCTCAAAATATGTTACGCGAAGTAAATCTTGGAGCAACTGCTATAGGAACAGGTATAAATACAAAGCCAGAATACCAGGAACTGGTAATTAAAAATTTAGTACTTGTTACTGGAACAGATTATTATAAAGCACATGATATGATAGAAGCTACTCAAGATACTGGTTCTTTTGTACAAATTTCTGGAAGATTTAAATCCATTGCTATAAAAGTATCAAAAATATGTAATGATTTAAGGCTTTTAAGTTCAGGTCCACGTGCAGGATTAAATGAAATAAATCTTCCTCCAATGCAACCAGGAAGTTCTATAATGCCTGGAAAAGTTAACCCAGTTATGCCTGAAGTTGTAAATCAAGTTGCATTTGATGTAATAGGAGCTGATGTAACTATTTCAATGGCAAGTGAACATGGACAATTACAGTTAAATGTATTTGAACCAATTATTGCATATAAACTATTTATTTCTATAAATATGATGAGAAGAGCTTTTGAAAGTTTAGCTGAAAAATGTATAAAAGGAATTACTGCTAATCCAGAAATTTGTATGAATAATGTTTTAAATTCTGCAACTTTAGTGACTTCATTAAATCCAATTTTAGGATATGAAAAAAGTTCAGCTGTTGCAAAAGAAGCTTTAAGAACTGGAAAAAGAGTTTATGATATTTTATTAGAACAAGAATTATTTACAAAAGAGGAATTAGAAGAGTTACTTCAACCAAAGAATATGGTTCATAACTATGATAAAATCTAAAATTACAGTGATAAATACAGGTGGAACTTTCAATAAAAGATACAATTCTTTAAATGGATTGTTGGAAGTTCCAAATGATAGTTTAGCTTTAGATGAAATTATTTGTTATATATATAACATTGATTTTGAAGTTTTAAATATAATTTCTAAAGATAGCTTAGATATGAATGATGATGATAGAAATTTGATAGTTAATACTATAAAAGAGTGTGAAAATAAAAATATCATTATAGTACATGGGACAGATACTATGAATTTAACAGCTTCTTTTATAGATAAATATATAAAAAATAAAAATATAGTTTTAACTGGAGCTATGGTTCCTATTTCTATAAATAAAGTTGAAGCAACATTGAATTTTTCTAGTGCAATAGGTTTTTTAAATTCTAAAATAGAAAATGGAATTTATATATCTATGCATGGAAGTATAAAAAATTATAATAATCTTGTAAAAAATAGAGAAATAGGTCAATTCTTAATTAAGGAATAATTAATATGAAAGAATTTTTAAATATTTTAAAATCTTGTGGTTATGATGCAAATTTTGTAAAGAATAAAGAAGAAGCTTTATTTTTAGCACAAACTTATATTAAACCGAATATGAGTGTAGGATTAGGTGGAAGTATGAGTGTACAGGAAATAGGTTTACTTGATTTTTTAGTTAATAATAAAAATATTACTTTATATAACCAGTATGAAGCTGGTATTTCTATGGATGAGAATATTAAAAGAAGAAAATTAGGTTTAATTAGTGATATTTTTATAACTAGTACAAATGCAATAACAAAAGATGGAAAGTTAGTAAATGCAGATGGTAGTGGAAATAGAGTAGCTGCTCTTTGTTATGGACCTACAAATGTTTTATTGATTATTGGAAAAAATAAAATAGTTGATACTTTAGAAGATGGTTTTAAAAGAGTAATGGATGTTGCAGTGGTTAAGAATATAGATAGAATGAATAAAAAATCAATTTCTTTTGGAAAAGAGCCTAAATATAATTTGGATAATATTGCAAATAAATTTACTTGGTTAAAAGCTGATGATGACAAAGGAAGAATAATCATTATTTTAGTTAATGAAGATTTAGGATATTAAAATTATTTATTGACTTAAAAGTAAAATAACTTCTTTTTAGATAAAATTGCCCAAAATTAACAAATAAAAAGGATACACCTATGGCTTTATATACATGTGGGCATATTATTCCAGATTCTGATTCTATTTGTTCAGCAATTGCTTTAGCACATTTGCTAAACGAAATAGGAAGACCAGCAATCCCAGCAAGACAAGGAGAAGCAAATCCAGAAACAAAATTTATTTTAGATAAATTTGGATTTGAATTACCAGAAATAAAAGCTTCTTTTGCTGGACATGAACTTTTTATAACAGATTATTCAGATATTGCTCAAGCTCCAAAAGATTTAGACAAAACAACAATTGTTGGAATTGTTGATCATCATAAATTAGGAGATATTACGACTTCAGCTCCATTAGAGTGTTGGATAAGACCTGTTGGATGTACAAATACAATTGTAAAAGAGATGTATGATTATCATAAAGTTGAAATACCAAAAAATATTGCAGCTATTATGATGTGTGCTATATTATCTGATACAGTTATTTTTAAATCTCCTACATGTACACCACTTGATATTCAAGTTGTAAGAGAATTAGCAAGAATTGCAGAAATTGAAGATTATGGTGCTTTAGGTATGGAAATGTTTAAAGTGAAATCAGAAGTTATTGGAACTCCAATAAGAGATCTTGTAATGAGAGATTACAAAAACTTTGATATGCATGGAAATAAAGTTGGAGTTGGACAACTTGAAGTTGTAGATGGAAGTGTATTTGATGCAATTAAAGATGATTTAATGGCTGATATTAAAAAAGTAAAAGAAGAAGAAAATTTACATACAGTAGCATTACTTTTAACAGATATTATGAAAGAAGGTAGTGAGGTACTTGTTACGAGTGAAGATACTTCTATATTTGAAAAAGCATTTAACTGTAAACTTGAAAATGGAAAAGTTTGGTTAGATGGTTGTTTATCAAGAAAAAAACAGATTATTCCTTTTTTAGAACCTGCATTTGCATAAAATATAAAGCCTAAAGGCTTTATATTAAAAATTACCTTTAGGAGAAAAAATGAAAAAACATTTAATACAATTTTTAAAAGATGTTGGAATTGAACCAACTTTATTAACTATGAGTATTTCAATCTTAATCATTATTACAGTAACTGCGATTGTTATACATATTGTACTGCATAAAGTTATTTTAAAAAGTATAAAAAAGATTAATAAAAAGAATAGAAATTTTTTAACTTCAAGCTTATTAGAATCAAATTTATTTCAAAGATTAGCTTTAGTTTTTCAAGGTTTAGTTGTATATTGGCAAACAACTATTTGGGTAGAAGAAGGGTATATTTATGAAACATTACTTACTATATCTCTTGTTTGGATAAGTATTTTTGGACTATTAGCTATATACTCTTTAATTGATAAAATTTTCAGAACTCTATATATTAAAACTCAAACACCATTTTTTGCTATGCAAACTGTAATTCAAAGTATTAAATTAATTTTTGGAATTATATGTTTTATATATGTTATTTCTATTTTAATGGATAAATCACCAGTTGCTATTTTAAGTGGACTTGGAGCAATGTCAGCAGTTTTAATGTTGGTTTTTAAAGATACAATATTGGGATTTACAGCTGGATTACAACTATCTACAAATAAAATGGTTCAAGTGGGTGATTGGATAGAAATGCCAAAATATGGTGCAGATGGAGATATTATAGATATTGGATTAAATGTTGTAAAGGTAAGAAATTTTGATAAAACAATTACAACAATTCCAACTTATGCACTTGTATCAGATTCTTTTAAAAACTGGCAAGGTATGAGAGAAGCAGGTGGTAGAAGAATAAAAAGAGCAATAAAAATAGATATAAATAGTATAAAATTTTTAAATGATGATGATATAAAAAGACTTGAAAAAGCAAATCTCTTAGCTCCATATCTAAAGAAAAAAAGAGATGAAATAGAAGAATACAATGAAAAAAATCATTTTGATTTAAGTGTTAGTGTAAATGGAAGACGGCTTACAAATATAGGAACTTTAAGAGCATATATTGAAACATATTTAAAAAATCATCCAAATATAAATAAAAATATGACAATTATGGTTAGACAATTAGCTCCAAGTGAGTATGGAATTCCTCTTGAAATTTATTGTTTTACATCAACAACAGTTTGGATAGATTATGAGAATATTCAGTCAGATATTTTTGATCATATATACTCTGTTTTAGGTGATTTTGGGATAAAGTCTTATCAATATAATTAACTATTTTAAGTCAAAGCAAATTAAAAAAATTGTATGCTATATAGTTTTTAAAATTTATAAAAAGGATATTATATGAAACACGAATTAATGAAATTACCATATGCTAGTTTAGCGCCACTAATGTCTGATGAGACTTTAGAATATCATCATGGAAAACACCATAATACTTATGTTACAAATTTAAATAATCTTATTGCTGGAACAAAGTATGAAGATATGAGTTTAGAAGATATTATAAAAAATTCTGAAGGTGGATTGTTCAATAATGCTGCTCAAGTATTTAATCATGATTTCTTCTTTAATGGTTTAACTCCTAACCAAGGTGCAATTCCTTCAATTGTTGAAAAAGCTTTAAGTGATACTTTTGGAAGTGTTGATAAGTTTAAAGAAGAGTTTACAGCTAAAGCTATTGGACAATTTGGTTCAGGTTGGGCTTGGTTAGTAAAAGATAGTGCCTGTAAATTACAAATTGTTACAACTTCAAATGCAGGTTGTCCAATTACTGATGGTTTAACACCAGTTTTAACATGTGATGTTTGGGAACATGCATACTATATTGATACAAGAAATGCAAGACCAAAATTCTTAGAAAACTTCTGGCAACTTGTAAATTGGGATGTTGTAGCTAATAAATTAGCATAAAGAACTTTTTTGATAATACAAGCAAAAGAAAATGAATATAAAACTCTTACTGAAATCTGGGAAGATTCAGTAAGAGCAACTCACACTTTTTTAAATGAATCTGACATAAACTTTTTTCGACCAAAAATTTTAAATGAATATTTATATGCAGTTAAACTATATGTGTATAAAGATAAATTTGAAAATATTTTAGGATTTATTGGAATAGATGAAAATAAAGTTGAAATGCTTTTTATAGAACCTAAATATTTTAAAAATGGTATTGGTAAAAAACTTTTGGAATTTGCTATAACAACTTATAATATAGATGAAGTTGATGTAAATGAACAAAATCCAAATGCAGTAAATTTTTATAAATATATGGGCTTTGAAGTAATAAACAGAAGTGAAACAGATTGTTTTGGAAAACCATTTCCTCTTTTACATATGAAACTAAATAAATGAAATCAGGAATATTTAAGAACTCAAAACTTAGCTTTATAGAATTACGATATGTTCAAGATATTGAAAATTGTGTAAAAATGCATTTACATGAAGAGCTTACAATAACTGCAATAAAAAAAGGTTCATTAAATCTTATTTTCAACGATAATGAAATAGAATTAAAACCAAATGAGATAGCTATTATAAATAGTCAAATTCCACATTGTGCTACAATAAATAAAGAATCAAAAGATGGATATGTTTTATATTTAAAAAAAGAGTATTTACAAAAAATAAATTTTAACTTTTTTTCATCCTATGAGTTAGTAAAACAAAAAAATATCTATAAAAATTTTATTAAATTATGTGATTGCTTACTTGATAAAAAAGTTTCTTTAATAGAAAAAGAAGAAAATTTTTATATATTTTGTTTATCATTCTTTTCATTTGAACAAACAATAAAAAATTTTCAAGAAGAGTCAAGTTTAGCTTTAAACATTAAAAAATATTTAGATGATAATTATCTTGAAGAACTTATTTTAGATGAGTTAGCAATACAATTTAATCTAAGTGTAGTTCACTTAATAAGAGTATTTAAAAAAGAGTTTGGGTTACCAATTCACTCATATATTTTAAATAAAAAAGTACATTTAGCAAAAGATTTAATATCTTTAAATATACCTATTATTGAAGTTGCTCAAAATAGTGGATTTTTTGACCAAAGTCACTTAAACAGAAGTTTTAAAAGGATTTTTCAAATTACACCAAAAGAGTATCAAAATAATATTTTTAAATAATGTTAATTTTGTACAAGATTTAATTTTTTTAAAAAGTTATAATTTGAAAAATTAAAAATAGGAGTTTGTTATGAGTGTAAATATTGCAAAATCTTTCATCTCTTTTTCTATCCTATTCCTCTTCTAAATCTTTAATCAATCAAAATAATTTACAAAATAAAAATATAACAAAAGGAAAACCTATGAGTTTTACAAAATATAAAAAATACCCTAAAATTGAAAATTTTCAAAGAGAATGGGCAGATAAGAGTATAGAAGAAGCACCAATTTATTGTAGTGTAGATTTAAGAGATGGAAATCAAGCTTTGATAAATCCTTTAACTGTTGAGCAAAAATTAGAATATTTTGCTTATTTAGTGAGAATGGGATTTAAACAAATAGAGGTTAGTTTTCCAAGTGCTAGCGATACAGATTTTAATTTTACAAGAAAATTAATAGAAGAAAATTTAATTCCATCTGATGTAGCTATTCAAGTTTTAGTTCCAGCAAAAAAAGAGCTTATAAAAAAGAGTGTGGAAGCAATGAAAGATGTAAATAATGGTATTTTTCATTTATATAATCCAACAAATGAGTTTCAAAGAAGAGTGGTTTTTCAAAAAAGTGATGAAGAAATAATCAAAATGGCAGTTGATTCTATGAAATACTTAGTTGAACTTACAAAAGATTTTAAAGGAGAGGTAACTTATCAATATTCACCAGAGAGTTTTTCTCAAACAGACTTAGATTTTGCTATAAAAATATGTAATGAAGTTATAAATGTTGTCAAACCAACAAAACAAAAGAAGATGATTATAAACTTACCAAATACTTTAGAAGCTTGTACTCCAAATGTATATGCAGATAGAATAGAGTATATGTGTAAACATTTTAATCATAGAGAAGCTTTAATTGTAAGTGTTCACCCTCATAATGATAGAGGAACATCAGTTGCTGCAGCAGAACTTGCAGTTTTAGCTGGTGCCCAAAAAGTAGAAGGAACTTTATTTGGGAATGGAGAAAGAGCAGGGAATTTGGATATTGTTAATTTCGCTTTTAATATTTATTCAGAAGGAATTGATCCTAAATTAGATTTATCAATAATTGATGAAGTAAAAGCTATGTATGAAGAAAAAACAAATTTTAAAGTACATCAAAGACATCCTTTTGTTGGTGATATGATATTTACAGCTTTTAGTGGTGGGCATCAAGATGCTATAAAAAAAGGTATAGATTTTTATAGACAAAGTGAAAGTAAGGTATGGAATGTTCCATATTTATTGATAGATCCAAAAGATATAAAAAGAGGATATGAAGATATTATAAGAATTAATTCACAATCAGGAAAAGGTGGAGTTAGTTTTATAATAAGTGAATTTTTTGGAGTTAATATGAATAAAGATGAAACTATAAAGTTTGGATATATTATCAAAGATGAATCAGATAGATTAAAAAGAGAATTAGAAAAAGATGAAATAATCGAGTTATATAAAAAGTTTGTATGTAACTAAGATTGATTAAGTAAAAATAGATTACAATTCTCAAAACTGTATATAGGAAACAACAATTTTCAAATGATTGAGCACTATAAAGAGATAAATCTATATTTACAAAGACTTACTGGAGATAAAATCTTAGCAAAAGATTTGACACAAGAAACTTATACAAAGTTTTTAGAAGTAAGTAAAACTATGCATAATATAAAAAAAGCTTATCTATACCAAATTGCTAAAAATTTGGTTATAGATAAAGTACGAAAAGACAATCTTATTATACAGACTTCTTATAATGAATATGAACATTCTATAGAAATAGAAAAATATACGGAAGAGATATTATTAGAAGAATTAAGAAAAAAAGAACTAAAAGAGTCTATAAAGAACCTTCCTCCTCAACAAAAAAAAGCTTTTATAATGTTTTACTACAAAGGTTTAACTAGAAAAGAGATAGCTTCAATTTTAAATATAAGTACAAATGCAGTTGAAAAGAATATAAATAGAGCTATATCAAAGATAAAAGAAGATATTACGAAAGATGATTAATGAAATTAAATGAAGTAGAACAACAGGCAAATTTTTATCTTATACGACAAAAAGAGGGTTTGTCTGTAGATGAACAAAAAGAGTTTGATACTTGGATAAAAGATGAAATCAATCAAAAAGTATATACTGAAAATAAGATATTTATAGAAGATGTATTAACTTTAGATGAAGATTTTATCAAAGAATTAGAAGATGATATATTGCAAGACGAAAAATCAAAATTAACTTTTAGTTTTAAATATCTTGCAGCTTCAGTTATTTTTTTCTGTATCATTGTTTTTAGTGGCTATGAAGTAAATAGAAATTTTATACCTAAATTTTCTAAAAATTTTGTAAGTGTAGATGAAAAGATTTTAAATATTGAACTTCCAGATAATTCAATGATAGATTTAGATAAAAACTCACAAATACAAATAAGTTATTATGATACAAAAAGAGTTATAGATTTAGAAGATGGAAATGCAATGTTCTCTGTATCAAGAGATGAAAATAGACCATTTCTAATAAAAACAAAAGATACTTTAATAGAAGTTCTAGGTACAAAATTTGAAGTTATAAATTATGATAATAATACAACAGTAAATGTTTTAGAAGGAGTTGTTCAAGTAAGTTATATATCAAGCTTTTTTAAAACACAAACTTTAGCAAAATTGGAAAAATCTCAATCTTTTACTTTTAATAATGAAGAAAAAAGATTTATTAAAAAAGATGTAAATATAAAAGAAATAGCCTCTTGGAAAAATGATGAAATATACTTCAATAAAACAAGTCTAAGAGATGCAAGTTTTATGTTTGAAAGATATTCAAATCATAAGATGATATTTGAAGATGAAAAATCTTCTCAACTAAAAATATCTGGAAAATTTTCAACTTTGCACTATGATAGTTTTTTAAAATCAATAGAGATGATTTATCCAGTTAAAATAAAAAAAGATGGGAATACTGTAAGAGTTGTTAAAAATAAAACTAAATAAACATATATATTTTATAATATGTTATAATATTTCATAATTATTTTAAAATATAAAGGAGTAAAAATTGAGAACAATATCTTTAAAAATAGAAGATTCATATTTAAATGAATTTATAAATTATGTTAAAAATAATAGCTCAAAAATCTCTATAATCAAGGATCCAAATTTAGAATATGACCCATATTTCTATGAAAGACAAGTAAAATTAGTTAAATTAAGAGAAGATGTACATAGTGGAAAAATGCCACTATTAGATGAAGTTGAATCTGAAAAACAAATGGAAAATTTTTTTAAAAAATTAGACAATAATTAGATGAAGATTATAAGAACAAAGCAATATAACTTTGAATTACAATCAATACTTCAATATATTTCAGAAGATAAAGTTAATGCTAGTAAAAGTTTCTATTCAAAACTAAATAAAAAAATCAAAGAATTACCGAGCTTTCCATATAAATGTAGAAAATCTATATATTTCAATGATGATAATATTAGAGATATGATTTTCAAAGTATATACAATACTTTATGAAGTAAGTTTAGAGCAAAATAAAATATTCATATACTCTATTTTTAATCAAAATAAACCTAACTAAAACTATCAAAACCACAAATTTCAAAATTTCTTTAAAATTGATGTCCGTTTTTCTAGTTTTATTCGTTTAGTATATAGAGATACCAATTCTCAAAACTTAAATTATAAAAAAGGAAAGGAAAAATGAATTTTTCAAAACATTCATTAGTTGCCTCAAGTTTATTGTTATTTTTGGGTATGAACTCATTTGCCGATGAAGTATATACTATCCAAAATAAAACTTTAAAAGAGGCATTGGAGATTATATCAAAAAAATCAAACTTATCATATATTGCAAATGATGAGGTATTAGATAAAAAAAGTACAAATAATATACAAAATATTGAAGGTACACAACAAGCTTTGGACAAACTTTTAGAGGGGTCTGGGCTAAAAGCTATAATTGATGATAAATCAATAGTAATAATTCAAGAACAAGGAAATATAAAAGTAGTAAATGGTACATATATATTAGATGATGTTTCTGTAACAAGTGAAAAAAGTGGAAGTGCTGAAAATGGATATCTAGTAAAAGAAACAAAAGGAGTTGGTATTTGGAATGAAAGAAAACTTCAAGATACTCCATACTCAATGAGTATAATTTCAAAGGATTTAATTGAAAATGTACAAGCAAAAGATATGAACCAAATTTTTAAAATGAATCCAACAACAGAAGAACGTGGACAAGCTTCTTCAAATGTTGGTGATGTGCAATGGCCTAATATTAGAGGATTTAGAGTACAAAATCCTATTATTAATGGTATTTCATATGCAAATAGTATTTCTAGTGCACCAATGATGCAAGATATAGAAAGAGTAGAAATTATAAATGGTGCAACTGGATTTTTATATGGTGGAGGAAGAGTAGGAGGAGCAGTAAACTATATAACTAAACAACCAACAACAAATGATTTAAGAAATCTAACTATTGGAAGTTATGGAAATGAATCATATTATGGACATATAGATTTAGGTGGGCAGTTTAATGAAGATAATACTCTTGGTTATCGCGCTAATGCAATGTATCAAGATGGTAAATTAAGTGGTAATACAGAAACAGAACAAAAAGCTATTAGTTTAGTTTTTGATTGGAAACCAACAGATAATTTTTATATGGATACTAAATATATGTATAAAGATTCTTTGAAAAAAGGAGTAAATAGTTTTTTCACGTCAATAGATGATAGAAGAAGTATTAGTAAGAATGAAATCTATAATCCAGATTGGATACAAAATGAAATAAAATTACATAAAGTTGAAAATAATATTAAATGGAATATAAATGACATATTTACATTCAGAACAAATCTTTTTTATGAAAAAGTTAAATATAGAGGAGATGTTTCTTGGATTACATATAAAGATAATAAGGTTATAGGGAGTCAAACGAATTTTTATAAATATGCTTGGGAAGAAACAGAGAATAATGGAGTAAATCTATTTTTAGATTCTAGCTTTGATACTGGAAATATTAATCACACTATAACTGCTGGATATTCTTTGAATTCTAGTAAATTATCTATCAGAGATAATAATTTAAAGAGTTCTACTCTTTCTACTGATATGACATTAAATGACTTAAAAAATTTAAATGAATCAACTTGGAGTGGAGCAAATTCAGGAATATTAAGAGTAAATTCAAAAAGAGAGTATAGTAATATTTTGATTGGTGATGATATAGTTCTCAATGAGTATTTAAGTGCTTTAGTTGGAGTGAATTATGCAACAGTTATAAATAAAACTTATTCTAATAATACAAAATATGATAAATCAGAGCTAACACCTACTTTATCATTTATATATAAGCCTTTTGAAGAATTGACTACATATACGACTTATATTGAAAGTTTAGAAGCTGGAACTGTTGTACCGACTCAATATAGCAATGCTAACGAAGTTTTGCCACCATTAGTAAGTAAACAATATGAAGTTGGAGCAAAATATAGTTTAAATGAAAGTGTATTACTAACTGGTGCTTTATTTAGAATTGAAAAAGCAAATCAATATTCAGATTTATCAACTCCAAAACCAAAATATGTTCAAGATGGTGAACAAATTCATCAAGGAATAGAACTTGGAATTACTGGAAAAGTAACTGATGATTTAACAATTATAGCTGGTGGAACTTTTATGGATATTGAAGTTGAAAAATCAAATAATAAAGCATTAGAAGGTAAAAAACCAACAGAAGCAGCATCTAAAATGGCAAAACTTTATGGAGAGTATAATATTCCATATGTAAAAGGTTTGTTTGTAACTGGTGGTGCATATTATACTGGTAAAAAATATGGAAATGGGTTAAATACAGATATTATGTCTTCATATACACTTTATGATTTAGGTTTAAGATATAAAACAAAACTAGATAAGTATTCAACAACTTTTAATATAAATGTACAAAATCTAACTGATAAAGAGTATTGGACAAATAGTTGGCAATTAGGTGATCCCAGAAGTGTTGCATTTTCTATGAAAATGGAATTTTAGAATAAATAGAGTTTCTCCTTTTACTTTAGAACTCATACTTAAGGATATTTAAAAAGTAAGTTTAACTTACTTTTTATTTAAATTCTATTTTCCCTTGACTTGCTAATAGTGCTCCACAAAGTTGATAAAGAACTCTAGCTCCTACATTTGCATCCCAACCATTTTCACTATCACCAACTTCACATAAGTCAAAACCTAAGATATTTCTTCCACTTTTTACAACCATAAATATTAGATGTTCAAGTTCTCCATATCTTAACCCACCTGGAACAGGTGTCCCTGTATTTGGACAGTTTAGTGGCTCTAAACCATCAATATCTATTGATAAATAAACATTTTGTGGAAGTTGCTCTATATAAGGCATAAAAACATCTTCTAGTGATTTACCTGATGCTAGTTGGCTTTGCATATGTGTATCATATAAACAAGCTCCTTTTTCACCTAAATCTAACATTCTTTGTGCTTCTTCTTTACTATAATCTCTAATTCCTACTTGTACAAGTTTTGATACTTTTTCACACTCTTTTAAAACATTATAAAAAATAGAAGCATGAGAATAAGTAAACCCTTCGTAAGCTTCTCTTAAATCGTGATGAGCATCAACATGAAGTATTCCAAAATCTTCACTTGAAGTATCATTTATAGCTTTGATAAGACCTAATGGACATGAGTGATCACCTCCAACAACAGCTACAAATTTACCTCTTTTTAATCTTTTTAAAGATGCTTCATAAACATTACTATTGATTGCTTTTGAAACTTCATTTACGTATTTTAACTCTTTTTTACAATTTTCCCCAGCTTCAAGAGCTTCTATAACTTTTAAGGCTTTTTTTCTAGTTTTATTACTAAGTTTTAAAACATATTTATCTGTTTCAAACATAGCGATACCTGCTGTATAAGGTTTTATATAGTGATAAGTTTCTAAATCTAACTGATGACTTGCAGTTCTTATATTATCAGGTGCTTTCGCTGTTCCATCTGCAAATGAAACTGTAACTTCCCATGGAACAGGTATTAAAACTAAACTAGCTTCTTTTGGATCTAATCTTCCACCTAAAAAACCATCATTTTTTTTTGGAGGAAGTCCAAGTTCTAAAATATTTATCTCTTCTTTTAAACTTCTATATTTCATAATTTCCCCTGAATATAATTTTTAATATTAAAGCATTATAGAATAAATAAGCCAAGAATTCAATATTTATTTTAATTAAGCAATACTATGATAGTCTTTCTCAAAAAAATTAGGTAAGAAAATGCTGAAATATTATGATGAACTTTTATATTTCTCTTTTAAGTTAGTCGGTGATAAAGAAAAAGCTAAAGATGTAATACAAGAAGCTTATATTAGATTTCTTGAAATAAAAGATAAATATGAGATAAACAATGAAAGAGCATATTTATATAAAATCACAAAAAATATAGTTGTGCAAGAAGCTTTAGAAAACAACAAATTACAAAGTACAATTTATGAAGAGAATTTACATTTTATTCCAGATTATGAACAACCTGAAGAAATCATAATTCAAGAAGATCAAGAAAAAATATTTATGCAAATCATAGAAGAATTGCCACAAAGAGCAAAAGAAGCATATATTTTATATACAATTGATGGTTACACTAGAAAAGAGATAGCTTCTATAATGGATACTACATCAAATTCAGTTGAAAAGCTTATAAAAAGGGCAACTTTAAAAATAGAAGAAGAATTACAAAAGAGAGGATTTTAAGTGAATACAGAAGTTAAAATCAAAGAAGAAGCTACATTCTGGGTAATGTGTGAAAAAGAGGGCTTCTGTGAAAATCAAAAACAAGAGTTTCAAAATTGGCTTTTGAAAGATGAAATTCACCAAAAAACTTTTAATAGAATAAAATTTATACATAATATATCAAAATCTATATCAGATGATAATTCAAAATATTTAAGTCAAAAAGTACACAAAAAAATAAGTAAAGATAAATTTTTGAAGAAGATAAAATCATTTACAACTTTAGCTGCTAGTTTAATAATATTGTGTTTCTTTTCACTTAAAATATATGATGAGAATTTTAAAGTAGAATTTTCAAAAACTCTTGTAACAGATACTAAAGGTATAAAATTAGAGCTCCCTGATGGTTCTAATATATTTTTAGATGCAAAAACAAACTTAGAGATAGAATTTTATAATGGAAAAAGATTTGTAAATCTAGTAAATGGAAGAGTTATGTTTGAAGTAGCAAAAGATGAAACTAGACCATTTATTATAAAAAGTGACGATATAAGTATAGAAGTAGTTGGAACAAAATTTGAAGTTATACATAAAGAAGATATAACAACAATTAATGTAGAAGATGGAAAAGTAAAAACTTACTATTCTAAATATCTTTTTGATAAACAAAATCAAGCTATTTTAACAAAAGCTCAAAGTTTGAGTTATAAAAATGATATAGGAGCAATAAGTCAAATAAAAGATATTGAAATAGAAAAAATAGCTCTTTGGATAAATAATAAAATATTTTTAGATAAAACAAAATTGAAAGATGCTATCGAAGAATTCTCAAAATATAATGATGTTTTAGTAAATTATTCATCAAAAGATATAGAGAATTATCTTATTACTGGGGAATTTTCATCAACTCAATTAGATATATTTTTAAAAACTATTACAAAAATATATCCATTGAAAGTAGATAAAAAAGATAAAGAGTTAAATATTTCAAAGAGAAACTAATCTTTTTGAATTATTTAATAATTTAAAAAATATATTAAAATGATATATTTTATATAAATTTTAAAATTTGTAAAATTTAATGTCCGTTTTTATAAATTTTTTTACTCTTACTAGATATAAAAACAATTATCATAGTTGTTTATGTAAAATAGGAGAAAGAATGAATAAACTTACAAGAACAATATTAAGTCCAGCAGTTGCTTTACTTATATATTCAAGTGCTTTGGCAGATGATATTTCATACTCACTAGAGAAGCAATCTTTAAAAGATGCTATTGAAAAAATATCAAAAAAAGTAAATAAACCATTTATTGCAAATAGTGAAATATTAGATGGTAAAACAGCAAATGCTATCAAAAATATAATAGGTACACAAAATGCTTTAGACGAAGTACTAAAAAATAGTGGATTAGAAGCTGTAATTGAAGATGGTGCAATTATTATAAAACCTATATCTTCAGTAAAAGTAATAAATGGAACATATATACTTGATGATGTTTCAGTAAAAGAATCTTCTTTGAATACAACTGAGGGGACAGGTTCTTATACAACAGGAAGGATGAGTAGTGCAACTAAATTAAATTTATCAATGAGAGATACACCCCAATCAGTTAGTGTTATGACAAGACAGCAAATAGAAGATTTTGGTTATACAACTCTTGATGATGCTATGAAAAATATGACTGGAATTGTATTAGAAAAAGGTTATAACGCAGGAGATTCTGCAAGTTTTAGGGCTAGAGGATTTGAAATATCAAATATTATGTTAGATGGTATACCTACTAGTACAGAAGCAAATGGAACTTATAACGCTAATAATGATTCTTTAGATATATATGATAGAGTTGAAGTAGTACGCGGAGCAACTGGGCTTACAACTGGTACTGGAACACCTTCTGCAACAGTAAATTTAGTTAGAAAAAAACCAACAAAAGAAACAAAAGGAAATGCAAATATAAGTTATGGTAGTTACAATAACTATAGAGGTGCTTTTGATATTGGTGGAGCATTAAATGAAAATAAAACATTGAGAGCTAGAACAGTTATAACAGCTCAAGATACAAATATGTTTTATGATACTGCAGAACATAAAAATTATCAATTTTATAGTGTTATAGAAGCTGATATAAATGATAATCTTCAAGCAACTTTAGGATTTCATTATAGAAAAGTTGATAATACTGGTGGTTATGCATATTTACCTACAAATGAAGATGGAAGCTTTTTAAATGTAAATAAGAAAACTAACCTATCTAATGACTTCGATTATTGGAAACAAACAGATAAAACAGTTTTTTCAGAATTAGAATATAATTTTAATAATGATTGGAAAATAAAATTAGCAGGAAATTGGAAAAGACCAGAACAAGATATGCTATTTTCTACTTTGAGTAGACATTCTGGTGATTTGTATCAAGGTACACAAAGATATAAGCTTGATAATAAACAAGATTCTTATGATTTATCATTAAATGGACCATATTCATTATTTGGAAGAAATCATGAGTTAATGTTTGGTGCTGATTATAGAAAGTTTGAAAATAGGAATTGGGGAGGTTGGTCTGATTATGAATGGACAAGTAACGGTCCTTTAGTTGATCCTTATCATTGGAATTCTTCAATTGTATCAAAACCAAATATTGATATGAATAAATGGAAATATGAATTTGATATTACTCAAAAAAGTACATATTTAGCAACTCGTTTAAATTTAACTGATTCTTTAAATTTTATTTTAGGAACAAGATTAAGTTGGTATGAAAATGAAAATGTAAGAACAAAAAGTACATATAAAGCAACAGCAGAAGTTGTTCCTTATGCAGGGATAGTTTACGATTTAGATGAAAATCATTCTATCTATACAAGTTGGACAGAAATTTTTCAGCCACAAAGTAGTAAAGATAAAAATGGTGAATTATTAAAACCAATTACTGGAACAAATTATGAAGCTGGTATAAAAGGTGAATATTTTGATGGGGCATTAAATGCAAATATATCAACATTCTTAATAAAACAAGAAAATAGAGCAGTAAATGATTTAGATGGACCAAATCCTTGTCCTGGAACTACTAGTGGTTTTTGTAAAAGAGCATCAGGAGAAGTTGAAAGTAAAGGATTTGAAACAGAAATTAGTGGAGCAATTACTGATAACTGGCAACTAATTGCAGGATATACTTACTTAAAAACAGAATATACAAAAGATTCTGATAAAAGTAATATAGGTAAAAATTTTGATTTTACTTTACCAAAACATCAATTTAAACTATCAACTACATATAGATTACCTTCTGATTTCAATAAATGGATAATTGGAGCAAATATTTATGCTCAAAATAATATAAAATCTAATGATTTTGATAAGATAAAGCAAGGTGGATATTATACTGTTGGAGTTAATACAAAGTATCAATATAGTAAAAATCTTGATTTTTTATTAAATGTATATAATTTATTTGATAGAGAATATTATCAATCTTTAGGATGGGATGCAGGTGGAAATGCAATAGGTTCTCCTAGAGCATTTTTATTTTCTATGAATATGAAGTTTTAATATAAAGAGAGTTTTCTCTCTTTATATTTAACTAAAATACTTTATTCTCTTATATATTTAAAAATCTTACCTTTATAAGGTTCATCTAAATAATCAGTATGTTCTGGTTCAAAAGATATACAAGAAAAACCATAATTTTTCATTTCTGTATTAAACTTTGATTGATGTCCTCTATTTGGATTTGCTAAGATTACTGTACATTTTTTATTTGAATGAGCATTTATAAAAGAAGATAGTAATTCAACATGATCTCTTTCATATAATAGATCACTTCCAATTATTAAATCAAATTTTCCAAGCTTTTCAGAATATATTTTATTCCAATCTACTCTTACAAAAGGTATTTCTTCATCATTATTTAGTTCAGTATTTATATCTAAAAAGTTTTCAGCTTCAGGGTGGTAATCTGTTGCAGTTATATCTGCATTTAATTTATTTAAAATGAGGCTAGAAAGTCCAATTCCACAACCAACTTCTAGTATTCTTTTATTCTTAAAATCATATTCTTGAATATAGTTTGCTAATACTTCAGCTGAAGGCCAAACTACTCCAAATAAAGGCCAAGTTGCACTAGATATTCCTAAATTCTCTGCTACATTATTAGTATCACTAAACTGTTGAGTATCTTTTAGTGTTCTAATATGAATATCTTCTTCCCCAAACTCAATTGTTTGATATTTAAATCTAATATTTTTCATAACGCTGGTAAAGTTCCAATATTTTTTCTAAATTTAACCATCTAGTAGGTGTTGTATTTTGTTCTGTCATCGCAATTCCTTAGATTGTTTTGGCGGAGTATAAAGTGAATTATTGTAGTGATAAATAAGATAAAACAATATATTGTAGACTTTTATATCGCCTTTAAATTCATTCTACCTAAAAAAAGATATTAAAGCAAACTTATTTAGATTTTAATCAAATGAGATATTGTTTTTTGAAATAAGAAGAATAAAATAAAGAGAGAAAACTCTCTTTATTTTTATGCTAATATTAAGATATCTATATTTTTAGATAGCTTTAACATTTTTCGCTTGAGGACCTTTATCATTTTTACCAATTTCAAAAGATACTTTTTGACCTTCATTTAATGAAGTTCTTCCATAACCTGAAGAGTTAATTTCACTATGATGAACAAAAAATTCATCAGTTGAATTTTCTAATTGGATAAATCCAAAACCTTTGTCAGTGTTGAACCATTTTACTGTTCCGATATTTTGATTTGCCATTGCAATTCCTTAATTAATTTAATTACTTCAATAGAGAAGTATTTTATAAAGTGTAATATTGAGTTCTTATTTTATTAGGTGTTAGTATTAATTTTTTGAGTATCAATAAAAGCAAACTAAAGATGTGATTAAACTCTACATCATCTTTAATCCGAGCATTCTATCTTAAAAAATATATAATAGCAAGGTATTTTGTAAATATATAGTATAAATATCAAAATTTAACTTTTAGGAATAATAAAAAACTATTCTAATTTTTAATAATTATTAAAATATATTATAAAACAATAAGAATATGTTACAAAACTATAAGAATATGTTACAAAACTATACATTAAAAAAGATATTTATAAAAAACTAAAATTATATGTCCTCTTTTGACTATCTTTTTCGTCTTATACTATGAGAGATAAATTTTTTATTTTTACTCTTTATATAGAAATATAACAATTATTAAAATGACTTTGATTTTAGGAAAGGAAAAAAAGAATAAATATGAGTATTGAACAATCATATAAGAAAGAAGATGAAAAACTCTTCAAACAAAGACTACAAAGAGTGCATACTACAACTGGAGTAAGTTTCTCTTTACTTATGTATATAGCAGTATTTTTTGGAATATTTGCTATTTTACTTCCATATATTCAAGTATGGGAAAAACCATCACGACACTTTAAAGTTGCTGATATAACAACAATAGATTATGGTGCTATGATAAATCCAGTTTTAGCAGATCCTTATTATCCAAAAGTAAATCCTATTACGATAACTTTTCCAGGATATATGGAAGATCCTGCATTAAAAATTAGTACTCAATTTGTAAAAACAAAAGTTTTTAATCCAAGTACTTCTTTGGAAGTGGAAAATGAAGGAGATTTATCTGAACTTGCTTGGTTTTTAAACTCTATGCACTATGGAAGACCTTTGAAAGATTTTGGATATTTTACATTTGGTTTTATGGCCGTTGGAGTTATGTTTTTAGTTATAGGTGGAGTTTATTTGATATTAAAAATAAAATATACAAATAATGGTAAAAATGCTACTGCAAAATTTTCAAAATGGCATAGAAAGATATTTATTTGGACTTTTGCCCCATTTATAATTATTACCTTAACTGGTGCTTTGATGAATATAGGATATAGTGGTTCAGCTCCAATGACATATATTGCTTCAAAAGGAGAAACTCATAAATATTGGGATTTAACTGGACCTATATTATATCCTCAACAACCACGTCTTGATTTAAAAAATGACAATGTAGAAATGCTTCCTATTAATGAATTACTAATAAAAGCAAAAGAGATAGCTCCTCAAGTTGACTTTCAAAGAGTAAGAATTATAAATTGGAATGATAGTAGTGCAATAGCAAAATTTGAAGGTTATAATCCATATATGCCATTTTTAAATGGTATTTCAAATAAACCTTTTGTGATACTAAGTGGAGTTGATGGTAGCTTAATTCATCAACAAAAAGTGTTAGATAAGCATTGGAGTGGATTATTTTATGATAGTGTATTTTTCTTGCATTTTCTATTTGGAGTAGATACATTTACAAGATTTTTTATAGCAACTTTGATGTTGTTTTCTACATTTGCATTAGGGTTTGGAGTATTACTATATTTAGAGAAAAAATCAAGAAAATTTGGGGATAATATTCCAATATATCAAGGATTTGGAAAGCTCTCACTTGCAGTTATGATAGGAGTTATTCCAGCAACTGGATTGTTGTTTGTTTTACAATGGTTATTACCTTTTGATATGGAAAATAGAGTATTGATTCAAAAAGGGTTGTTTGCAGTTGCTTGGGTAGCAACTTTAACTTGGAGTTTTTATAGACTTAATTCTTATAAAGCAGCTAAAGAGTTTTTATATCTTGGAGGGATATTATTTATACTTAGTCCAATAATACATTTTATAAATAGTGGATTTAGTCCAATTAGGCTTTGGAATGAAGAAGTTTATACAGTACTAAGTGTTGATATAGGATTGTTTATATTTGGATTGATACTTTTAGTAGTAGCTTATAAACTTCCAGTAAATAGAGAAAAAATTCAAGAATTTTGGACTTCAAGAGGTGTAAAATGAGAGAATATATAAATAGCCTTAAAATTCCTGAAAATAGTGGTAAAAAAATAGGATTGTTTAGAACTATTTGTTCTATTGTTGGTGGGCTTGTTGTTGCATATTTAGGTATGACTCTTTTAATATTTATTATTCCTGGTTCTGCTGGGGAGTCAATAATAGTTCCATTGTTATTTAATACTTTTGCTTGGGCTAGTGTTGCACTATGGATAAGCTTGTCTAAAACTAAATATGTAGCACTTCAAAGATGTGTTGTTCCAACTTTAATATTTGGAATAGCTTTAATAATACTTTATAATATTTGAGGATAAATAAAATGATAAAAAAGATATTTGTACTTTTAACTTTAACATTAAGCTTGTGTGCGCATGAATTGTTATTGTTTGTAGAAGATAATAAAGATAATACAATAACAGTTGCTGGAGAGTTTGATACAGGAGATGATGCAGCAGGAGCAATGGTGAGAATAGAATCTTTGGTTTCAGGAGATGTATTGTTTCAACAAAGATTGCCAAAAGAGAGTGAAATTACAATTGATATTCCAAAAGAGCCATACCAAGTTGTACTTGATGGAGGTGAAGGACATACTTTAGTAAAAGAGGGTATTGCTCCACTTGAAGGATATAGTGAAGAGTTAAAAACAAAGAGTAAACAAGTAACAGTTCCACAAAATGTATCTCATGAATGGGATAGTGTAACAATAATGTTCTTTACAATATGTATAATATTATTTGGATTAACTATATATTTTAGTAATAGAAATACAAATAGAATATTACAACAATTAAAAGAGAGTTAATCTCTCTTTTGTGTACCTTTAAGGGTGGATTTCAAGGTTTGTTTTATTTTCATATTTCTTAACATCAATTTAGATTAGGAGCTAAAGTTAAGAAATCTTCTTTCTTTTTCCTTGAAATTCATCCCTAAAGGTATATTTATTTAAAATTTGTTACAAATTTAAACATCAAACGATAAAATATAAAAAAATTTATAAAAATCAGTAAAATTTTGTCCTTTTTTTTATATTTTTTCGTCTTACTAAGTAGAGAACAATTCTTAGAATTATAGTAAAGGAAAATCAAAATAGAATGTCTAATAAATATTTAAAGAAAACAAAAAAGTATATTATCTTATCAATTAGTTTAGTTTTAATATCTTTTTTAATTTGGTATGGCTTTTTTCGTACAGTCGAAATAGTAAAAAGTGAAGAAGTAGTAAAAGGAGATATAAAAAATGTTGTATCTGCTCTAGGTGTTTTGCAACCTCATAATTATGTTGATATTGGAGCACAAGTTTCTGGACAAATTGAGAAAATACATGTAAAAGCTGGTGATATAGTAAAAAAAGGTGATTTATTAGTAGAAATTGATCCTAGCATACAAAGTGCAACAGTACAAACTGATAGAGCAAGTTTAGAAAACCTAAATGCACACCTAATAGAACAAAAGGCTGCTTTTGAATTAGCAAGTTTTCAAGCTACAAGACAAGAACAATTATTAAAAAGTAATGCTACAAAACTAGAAGATGTACAAATAGCACAAGCAAATTTAAAGATGGCACATGCAAAAATAAAAAGTTTAGAGGCACAAATTAAAGGTGCAAAATCAACTCTTCAAGGAAATGAAGCATTACTTGGATATACAAAAATATATGCTCCAATGGATGGAACAGTTGTATCATTGAGTGCAAAAGAGGGGCAAACTTTAAATGCAACTTATCAAACTCCAAAATTATTAAGAGTTGCAGATTTATCTAAAATGACTGTTTGGACTGAAGTTTCTGAAGCAGATATAGGAAAACTTAAAATAGGTATGGACATATATTTTACTACTTTAGGTTTAAAAGATGAAAAAGGAGAACTTCGTACTTGGAAAGGAAAATTACAACAAATACTTCCAGCTCCTGTTCAAAGTGGGCAAGATGATGAACAAAAAGAAGCAACAAGTACAAAAGTAGTACTTTATACAGCACTTTTTGATATAGAAAATAGTGATAATAGTTTAATGAGTCAAATGTCTGCTCAAGTATTTTTTGTAGAATCTTTTGCAAATGACGTATTATTAGTACCTCTTTATACATTAAAAGAACAAAGAGATGGAACTTATTTAGCAAAAGTTTTTGTAAATGACAAAATAGAAGAAAGAGTTGTAAAAATAGGTATAAAAGATAGAATTTATGGTGAAGTATTAGATGGAATAAAAGAAAATGAGCAAATTGTAACAAAAATAGAAAATCAAAAAGCTTCTTCGAGATTGCAATGGTAGAAACTCCACTAATTGAACTAAAAAATATTTGTAAATCTTATGGTGGAGAAAATGGAACACCTATTCATAAAGTATTACATGGGATAGATTTATCTATTTATACTGGAGAATTTGTAGCAATAGTAGGAACTTCTGGTTCTGGAAAGTCTACTTTGATGAATATTTTGGGATGTTTAGATAAAGCAAGTAGTGGAGAGTATTTATTTGCTGGGAAAAATATATCAAATTTTAAAGCTGATGAGTTAGCATATCTTAGAAGGGAAGCTTTTGGATTTGTATTCCAAGGATATCATCTAATACCAACTTTAGATACAAATCACAATATTCAAGTTCCAGCAATTTACAAAGGAACAGATTTTGAAGATAGAGAAAGAAAAACAAATGAGCTTTTACAACGTTTAGGTTTAGAACAAAGAAAAAGCCACTATCCAAATCAGCTTTCTGGAGGGCAGCAACAAAGAGTATCTATTGCAAGAGCTTTGGTAAATGGAGGATATATAATATTAGCTGATGAACCAACAGGAGCATTGGATAGTAAAAGTGGTATTGAAGTTATGGAACTTTTAAAAGAGCTAGCAAGTGCTGGACATACTATTATATTAATTACTCATGATTCTCAAGTTGCTTCTCAAGCTCAAAGAATAGTTCGTATAAGTGATGGGCTTATTATTGAAGATAGTAAAAATAGCTCTTATGAGATTATAAATTCTAAAAATACTTTTGAAAAAAGAGATTTTATAGAACATATGAAAGAGGGAGTTAAAAAAGATAGTTCACTATTAGCAGAAATTAATGAATCTATTATTAGTGCATGGAAAACACTTTGGGTAAATCGTTTTAGAACTTTACTTACATTGCTTGGAATTATTATTGGAGTTTGTGCTGTTATTGTACTTATGGGAGTTGGAAAGGCTACTAGTCAAAAAGCTTTAAAGCAGATGGAAACTTTTGGTGATGTTAATCGTATATCTATTTGGCCAGATATTGATAAAGTTACAGGAGTAGAAAGAACTCTTACTTTAAGTGATGTTGAAGCAATAGATAAAGTAGATAATGTAGAGTTTACAACACCTGCAAGAGGTACTTCAGTATCTATAAAATTTGGTAATGTAAATGTAGGTGCTTTTGCTTTAATGACAAATGAAAATGGGTTAAAAATATTTAATTGGGAGATTGTAAACGGTGAATTCTTTACAAAAGAAGATGAAAAGAATTTAGCAAAAGTAGCTGTTTTAGGGAAAGTTGTAAGAGAAAAACTTTTTGGTGAGGAATCTTATATAGGTGAATATATCCTTGTAAATAATATTCCTTTTAGAGTTATTGGTGAATTGGGAGAAATGGCAGCTTATAGTGGAGATAAAGAAGATGATGATATGATAGTTTTACCTTTTACTCTTGGAACTAGACAACTAGATAATAAAATTGAACCTCGATCTATTCAGATATATATTAAAGATTATAATCTTGCAAATGAAACAGTAGAAGATATGACAAGAACACTAAAAAATATTAGAGGTGCTGATGATTTTCGTATAAATAATAATCCATCAAAAATTCAAGCGCAAAAAGAGGCAAATAAAGAACAAAATCTTTTAATAACTTTAATTGGAAGTATATCTTTAATAGTTGGTGGAATAGGTATTATGAATATTATGCTTATGTCTGTAAAAGAGAGAACAAAGGAGATAGGTATTCGTATGGCAACAGGTGCAAGACAAAGTGATATAAAAAGACAATTTTTAACTGAAGCAGTTTTAGTATCTTTAATTGGTGGAGTTGCTGGAGTTATTGTAGCAATAATAATAGGCGCAGCTTTGATATCTTTTGATATTGAGTTGATTTTTTCAGTAAAAGCTATTTTAATAGCATTTTTAAGTGCAGTTATTACTGGGCTTATTTTTGGATATATTCCTGCAAGTAAAGCTTCTAAATTAGATCCAGTTGTAGCATTAAATGGAGAGTAAAATGAGTAAATATTTTTATATGATAACTTTATCTTTACTAGTTGTTGGATGTAGCTCTAAGAATAATTTAGAAGATATACAAACAATATCTTTACCAAATGAGTGGAATATAAGTTTTGAAGATAGTCAAAAAGAGATTAGCCAAACTTGGTGGCAGAGTTTTGGAAGTATAGAATTGGACTCTTTGATATTACAAGCAAAAAATGATAGCCTAGATTTACAAGTTGCTATAAATAGAATAAAACAAGCAAGAGCAAAAGCAAAAATAGCTGGAGCAGATTTATATCCACAAATTGGTGGAAGTTTAGATGCTTCAAGAAAAGGTAGTTTAAATCATAATGGAAATACAAATAATTTTGGTTCAAATTTAGAAATAAGTTATGAAATCGATTTTTGGGGTAAGAATAGAGCTTTCTATGAAAGTGCTAGTGAAAATCTAAAAGCTACTATATTTCAAAAAGATGAAGTAGAATTAAGTATGATATCAAATGTTACTATGGTTTATTTAAATATTGTTGCATTAAATGATAAGATTAATATTGCAAAGTTAAATCTTAAAACAGCAAAAGAGTTATTTGAACTAATACAATCTAAGTATGATTTAGGAGCTTCTACTAAACTTGAACTTACTCAACAAGAGATTTTATTTTTACAACAACAACAATTTTTAGTTGAGTTAGAAAAAGAGCTAGATGAGTCAAATAAAGTACTATCTACACTTTTAGCAAAAACTAGTAATTTAGAAGTAAATAAAATAACATTAGATGATATACAAATACCAAATATATCATCAGGTCTTCCATCTCAATTATTACTAAGAAGACCAGATATTGCACAGGCTGAAGCTTTAATGAAAAGTGCAAATGCAAATATTGATGTTGCAAGAGCTGAAATGTTCCCTAGCTTAAATTTAGTTGGAGGTTTAGGTACAAATGCAGAAAAATTTTCAAATATTTTTGATAAACCAATATATACTTTATTATCATCATTAAAAATTCCTATTTTTTATGGTGGAAAGCTTAGTGCAAATTATGATTTATCTAAAGCAGAATATGAAGAAATGCTTATAAATTATAGAAAAGCTATTATTAATGCATTTTGGGAAGTTGATATTGCTTTAAGAAATATAGAAAATATTGATAGACAAATACAATTACAAAATAAAGAATTAGAACAGTCAGAACTAGCACTTAATCTTTCTCTTGCACAATATAAAGTAGGTGCTACAACTATGATGGAGTTACTTGATACTCAAAGAAATCTATATAGTGCAAAAGATATCTCAGTTCAACTGAAATTAAAAAGATTAATTTTAAGTGTTGAACTATATAAAGCTTTAGGTGGTGGATGGAAAGTTTAAAAAATTTATTACTCTAAAGGAAGTATATAATCTGCAATCTTTAAAACTTGTGATTTAAAGTGAGAAATCATTACAATAGTTGTATCTTTTTTAATTTTAAGTAATAACTCTTCTATTTTTAGAGCCAACTCTTCATTTAATGAAGCTGTTGGTTCATCAAGAAGTAAAACTTTTGGTTTTAAAACTAAGGCTCTTGCTAATATCAGCCTTTGCTGTTGTCCACCTGAAAGTAGATTTGCATTTTCATCTAATCTATCTTTTACTTCATCATATATATGAACTTGTTTTAAAGCTTCAATTATAATAGGTTTTGCTATATCTTTTTTTACTCCTTGAAGTTTCAGAGGAAAATAAATATTTTCAAAAATAGAAAAAGGTAAAATATCAGGGTGTTGGCTTACATAAACTATTTTCTTTCGCAAAACTGGAAGTTCTTTTGAAGCTAAAGAGCATATATTTATCTCTTTTTCATCTTCAAAGAAAGTTATTTTCCCATCAAAACTTGCATTTTCACATTCTTTTATCATTTGATTTAAAACAAGAAGTAGTGAACTTTTTCCAATTCCACTAGGTCCACTAATAGCAGTTATTGAATTTTCCAAAATATCTAAATTCAAGTTTTTTAAAATTTGTTTTTTATCATAAAATAGATTTAGATTTTCTATTATTAGTATAGGTTTATTCAAATTTTCCACTCCTTTTTAGGGCTAATTTTTGTATAACAAAAGCAAAAATAAACAAACTTAAAGATACAAAAAGAAGTATCATAGCTGCTACATAACCTTTGTTTAACTCATAAATATCTTGATATTGTGATGAGATATAAAATATAAAAAATGGTATTGCTTCATATTTTTGAAAAACTGAACTAGGTATTGCTGCCATAGCAACAGCACCAGTCATCATAATAACAGCTGTATCTTCAACAGCTCTTCCAATAGCCAAAACTATACTACTAAATAGTTGTTTACTAATATATGGAAGTTGCAATAAAAAAAGGTTTTGATACTTTGTAGCTCCTAAATTTAAAGCTGAATTTTTGATTTTATATGGGATTGAATATAAAGCTTGTTCCGTCATCTTTACAATATATGGAATTATTAAAATAGCAAGACAAATAGAAGATATTAAGAGGCAAGTATATAAATCTTCAAAAAATATCTTATGTAAATATATTGTAACAGATAAACCAAAAAGTCCTATTACAATAGATGGTACAAAAGCTAGTAGCTCATAAGAAAAACTAAAAACTTCTTTAATTTTTTTTGAAGCAAATATTGCAATAAAAACTCCACTTAAAAACCCTAAAGGCAAAGCAAATATTATTGCTAAAAGTGAAACAAAAAGTGAACCTATGATTGCATTGAAAATTCCATCAAAAACTCTTTGTTTTAATAAAACTGCATCTAAAATGGGAACATTATCAAAAATAATTTCTAAAGAGAAAATATTTAATCCTTTGTAAAAAACAAATATAAAAAATATTGATAAAATTACTAAAGAGATCAAGCTTATTAAAAAGAAAAGTAAAATTATGATCTTTCTATTCATTTTTCTTCTCTATTGATTATTTTTAGGCTAATTACAGTCAAAAAAGAGAATATTAAAAGTAGTAAGCCACATAAAAATATAGCTTTAAAAGCTATTGATTCATAATCATTTGCATTTATAAGTGCAATATGAGAAGTTAAAGTTCTAGCACTATCTAAAATAGAACTTGGAGTTTTTAAAGTATTGCCAGCTATCATCAAAGCTATCATAGTATCACCAACTGCTCTTGCAAAGCCTAAAATAATTGCACTTAAAATACCTTTTTTGGATTGTTTTAAAACTAACTCAAAAAAAATATCTTCTTTTGTTGCTCCTAAAGATTTTGCAGCAAAGATTGCTTTTTTTGAAGTTGAAATAAATGTATTGTATAAAATAATAGTCATAGTTGGAAGTACGACAAAACTAAGTACAAAAGAAGCAGTTAAGATACTAAAACCATTACCATCTAAAATATCATTTAGCCAAGGAACAAGTAAAAATATAGCTATGAAAGCATATAAAACTGTTGGAACTCCTGATAAAAATAGCATAAATTTATTTAAAAAACTAGAGATATTTTTTGGTAGAAAAAATGCCATAAGTGAAGCAAAAGAGAAACTCATAATTGTGGCGAATAGTGTAGCTAAAACACTTATATAAACTGTTCCTAAAATCATTGGCATTAAACCAAAAAGATTTTTCTGCTCTTCCCATCTAAAAGTAAAAAACTCTAGAAAATGCCCAGAGTTTATTAGTGGAAGAGAAAAATATAGTAAAAAAACTACTATAAATATGATTAAAGAGCTTGTTATAAAAACTGATATAACAAGCCCAAAATTAAATAAAAAGTGCATAAACTATTTTTGATAAGGAATTAATCCGAGTTTATTTGTGATTTTTGCACCACTATCGCTTTTCATATAGTTTATAAATGCTTTAGCCAAAGGTTTTGGTTCACCCTTTGTAACCATGTATAATCCTCTTGAAATATGGTAATCTCCACTTAAGATAGTTTCAATACTTGGACATTTATCATCAATACAAATGGCTTTCACACTATCATCAACTGTACCAAAAGAGATAAATCCAATACCATTTTTATCAGATAATACTGCTGTTTTCATAGCTGCATTTGAAGCTACAACTTTTGCATCTTGAGAAATTTCAGCTTTTTTTATACCTTCACTTGTAAATACTTCCATTGTTCCACTTGAAGAATCTCTTACATAAAGGTTTATTTTCCCACCATTTAGTCCTAATTCTTCAAATGATTTTACTTTTCCAGTAAAGATATCGATTAATTGTTGTGTTGTTAGGTTTTTTGTATTTAAGTCATTGTTTACAATAACAGCTATTCCGTCCATTGCAAAGATAAAACTTTGTAGATTTCCTCTTTCAATTTCATCTTTTTTAGGTGCTCGTCCAGCATTTGCAATATCAACTAAACCTTCAGTTACTTGTTTTATTCCAACACCAGTTCCTCCACCAGCAATTGTCATTGTAATTTGTGGATAAGTTTGCATAATATTTTTCATGGCTTCTTTTTCTGAAGCAATATGTGCAGTTCCTCCAGCAATATTTAATGTACCTTTTAAATTTTCAAATGGTTTTAAATCATCATTCGCATTTGAAAAACAAACAAAAAATACAAAGATTGATAAAATCAATTTTTTCATTTCAATTCCTTTTTAATATTAGAAATTGGATAAGAAGACAAAGAAGAGATTTGGAAAAGATCTTTGTTGCTTAAACCTTAAGCCTATATATCCAAAATGGACAAGAGTATATCAAAACTATGATAAAATAATTTAATATTATAAAAAGGTAATCTGATGCAAAAAGTTGTTGGTGTTTTTGTTTTTCATGATATAGAAGTTTTAGATTTTTGTGGACCATTTGAAGTTTTAAGTGTAACTAGACTTGATGAAATGAAGAGGGCAGAAACTCTTTCTCCTTTTGATGTAAAGCTTATCTCTATTAAAAAAGAAGTGATTTTTACAAAAGGGAATATGAAAATAATACCAGATTTTGATTTTGAAGATTGCCCAAAACTTGATATTTTGATAGTTCCAGGTGGAATGGGAACAAGAAAACTTATGTATGATGAAAAAGTTTTAGATTTTGTAAAGCAAAAATCAAAAGAGGTAGAGCTTTTAAGTTCTGTTTGTACAGGTTCTCTTATTTTAGCAAATGCAAAACTTCTTGAAGGAGTACAAGCTACAACTCATTGGAAAAGTTTACAAAGAATGGAAGAAGAGTTTAAAAATGTGAAAGTTTGTAGAGATAAACACTTTATTGAAGATAAAAATATTATTTCTAGTGCTGGAATCTCTGCGGGTATTGATATGGCACTTTATATTGTAAAAAAATATTTTGGAGAAAAAGTCTCACGAGCAACTGCAAAACATATGGAATATCCATATCTAGAAGAGAATAAAAGAAGAATAGAATTTTAAAATATTTCAATTTGTAATATTTCTTAGTAAAATTAATGTTTTTTAGTATAATAGAATAAATTTTAAAAGGATAGATTATGTTTGCAGTTATTTTCGAAGTTGAAATTGAAGAAGTATGCAAAGATGAGTATTTAAAAATTGCTTCAATACTAAAAGAGAAATTAATAAATCAAAAAGGTTTTATAAGTGTTGAAAGATTTCAATCTTTAGTAAATGAAAAAAAACTTTTATCTTTATCATATTGGGAAGATGAAGAATCAATTTTAACTTGGAAACAAAATATTGACCATATTTGGGCACAAAGAAAAGGAAGAGATAGTATTTTTAAAGATTATAAGATAAATATTGCAGAAGTTAAAAGATCTTATACTTTGGAAACTAGTAGTTTTGATAAGTATTAATTTATGGCTACATTATTAAAAGATTTATATTCAAAAGAGTTTATTGAAAAGTTAGCAGATAAACTTTTTTATACTTATTCTAACTTTAAAAAAAAAGAATTTATATCTATTATTTTTAACTCTTCTTGGAATAATTTAGAATTAAAACAAAGAATGCGACATATTTCACAAAGTTTAAATAAATTTTTACCTTTTTGTTATAAAGAACAATTAGAAATTTTAAAAGAAGTAAAAAAAGATTTTTTTGGACTAGAAGCTATGATATTTCAAGATTTTGTTGAGGTTTTTGGACTTGATGATTTTCTTCATTCTATGAAAGCTTTAGAATTTTTTACTATAAAATCAAGTAGTGAGTTTGCAATACGGCAATTTATCATTAAATATGAAGATAAAACTATTGAACAGATGAAGATTTGGGCAAAATCTAAAAATGAAGATATAAGAAGATTATCAAGTGAAGGATGTCGTCCAAGACTTCCTTGGGCTATTGCTCTAGCAAAATTTAAAAAAAATCCTAAAGAAGTATTTGAAATAATTGAGCTTTTAAAAAATGATAAATCAAAATATGTTCAAAAAAGTGTAGCAAATAATTTGAATGATATCTCAAAAGACAATCCAAAATTAGTAATAGATTTTATAAAAAATAACCTTGGAATTTCAAAAGGTTTAGATTGGATTTGTAAACATGGAAGTAGAACTTTACTTAAAAATGGTAATCACG
Source organism: Aliarcobacter lanthieri (assembly GCF_013201625.1). Taxonomy (NCBI): domain Bacteria; kingdom Pseudomonadati; phylum Campylobacterota; class Epsilonproteobacteria; order Campylobacterales; family Arcobacteraceae; genus Aliarcobacter; species Aliarcobacter lanthieri. Next base: position 1,610,829 of record NZ_CP053839.1, on the reverse strand, counting down.
AGATTTTAAAACTTTTTGGTTTTGAAAAAGTAAATAATATAAAAGTTATAAACTTCTATTGCGATAAAAGTGTAAAAATAGGGCAAGATTTAAATTTTTCATTTGAACTTATTTCAAAAGAAGAACTAGGAAATATTAGAGTAGAATATATAATAAATTATTTAAAATTAAATAATAGATATAGTGAAAAAATATTTATGATATCTCAAAATAGATTTTCTCATAATTCAAAAAAATTTATAAAAAAGCAAAGTTTTAAAGATATGACTATACGAAAACACATACAAGGAATGCATAGCTTAAGTATAGTCATAAATGGAGAGAACGTTATCGAAAAATCTTTTTTAGTAAATTAACTATTTACAACTAGCAGGAACTTCAAAATTTATATCAATTTCATTCCAAGATTTTCCATGGTGAAAACTTTTTGCAATAGCACTAAGTTGTTTCCAAGCTTTATCAACACCAAAAGCTAAAACATCTAATTTCCCAGTAGCTTTTATAGTGTCTCCATCTACTTTATATGAAAAAGGTAGAACTTTTGATACACCATTCATAGTAAATTCTACATCCATAGAAGAAGCTTCTACTTTTACAATTTTAACATCAACTTTTCCTGGATTTTTTTCAAATAGTTTAAAGAAGCTATTTCTAATATTATTATCTCTAACTGTTGCCATTGCTGCTGGCCATTGAGCTTTAAGATTACTCATATCTGCACTTGTATCTATAGATAAAGCATCAATATTTAATGTTGCATTTAATAATTTCTCACTTGGAAAATTACTAGTTGCTGTTTTAAATGTATTTTTTGTAACTACATAAGCTTTATCTTCTGCACCATAAAAAGTAAAATCATATTTTAGTTTATCTCCACAAACACCAGCATACAATGAACTTGTCATTAACATAAGACCTAAAGTTGAAACAACTGTTTTTTTCATTTTCTATATCCTTATTTAAAATATTTAAAATTTTAGCAAACTAAAAATAACAATAACATTAATCAATATTGTAATTTTTATAGATTTATTAAATTTTGTATATAATTTCATAAAAGTTAGAAAGGAATATTTTGACACCAGCTATAAATTTATTAAAAAAGTATAAATGTGATTTTAAAATACATAAATACGATCATGATCCAGCATGTACAAATTTTGGAGATGAAGCAGTCCAAAAATTGGGATTAGATGCAAAACAAGTTTATAAAACATTACTTGTGGAATTAAGTCCAAAAGAGTTAGTTGTTTGTGTATTGCCTGTTTCAAATCAACTTAGTTTAAAAGAAGTTGCTACTATTTTTGATTCTAAAAAAGCTCAAATGGCTTTAAAAGATGAAGCTCAAAAGGTAACTGGATATTTACTTGGTGGAATTTCTCCATTAGGACAAAAAAAACTTTTAAGAACAGTTTTAGATGAAACAGTAAGAAATTTTGAAACAATTTTTATAAGTGGAGGGAAGAGAGGATTGGATATTGAAGTGAAACCAAAGGATTTAGAAGAGCTTTTAAAAGCAAAAGTGGGTAAAATAATTGCATAACAAAAAAAGGAGCTTATTATGAGTAAAAATAAAGGTGAACCAACTTTAGAAAAAATCGATGATTACAATGGAAATGAATCAAAACAAAAGAGAAATACTGTAAGATTGATTGTTATATTACTTTTAGTAATTGGTGTTGTTTTAACATATATGAAACAACCAGCTCAGGAAGAAGCTATACAAATTCAGGATAAAACACAAATCCCAGCAAAATAAAAAGCTATTTTAGCTTTTTATTTTTAGATTTTATTTATCTTGAATTTTTTCTCTATTATATCTTTGGCTACTATTAAAGTAACTCCTACTAAAATTAAAATTATTCCAATAGCTAGATATATTGTCAATTTCTCATTAAATACTAAAACACCTATTAAAACAGCTGTTAATGGTTCTAGTGCTCCTAAAATTGAAGCTGGAGTTGAACCTATCATATTTACAGCTTTGATTAGAAGAATCAACGATATAATAGTAGGAACAATAGCTAAAAAAATAGAATAAAACCACATATTAAAAGTTGTTAATTCTTGAATCGAATATTTTACATCAAATAGCGAATATATAAAAATAGTTAATGCACAAAAAAACATTGAATAAAATGTAAGTTTCATAGCAGGGATTTTTAAACCTTTATTTACAACTACTATATAAGTTGCATAACATAAAGATGAAATAGCTACTAATGCAATACCTACAAAATCTAAACTTTCTCCTCCTGTTTCACATAATAAAATTACACCTGCAAATGCTATAAATATTGATAAAACAGTTATGATTGATATTTTTTCTTTAAAAATTACAGTCATAATAACAGCTACAAAAATAGGATAAGTAAATAATATAGTTGAAGCAAGTCCAGCATCCATATATAAAAAACTTCCAAATAAACATAAAGCTGAAATACCAAAAAGTGAACCAATTATTGCTAAAAGAGATAATTCTTTTTTTGTAACATAAAAAGATTTTTTTTGTATTTTCATAAAAATACCTAATATAATAACTGCAAATAAAAATCTATAAAAAACAACAGAACTTACATTTAAACCTTCTTGATATAAATATAAAGCCCCTAAAGGATTTGTTCCATAAGCAATAGCTGAAACAACAGCAAAAATAATACCTTGAACTTGAATACTCATTTTAAACTTTCATAATTTTTTTGCGATTGTACTCCAAGTTACCTTATTTTGGCTTTTAAGAGAAGTTTTTATATACTTTTTAATATTCTAAAAGGAGTTATTATGAAAAGGATTTTTTTTATAACATTTTTCTTAGGGCTATTTTCAGTTCTAAATGCTTTTGATACAAAAATTTTTGCAGGAGTTACAGCTGGAAAAGTAGATGGTGATACTTATACACAATTTACAGTTGGGCAAAGTTCAACTACAAGAGTTGCTCAATCTTTTATTTTTGGTTTTGCAAATAGTTTAAGTTATGGAAAAGTTAGAAGTGGTACTAGTGCTACAACTGTTGATTTAGATTTAAAAGCTGGATATGATATCTTACATAATTTAACTATTTATGGTATAGGAAGTGGAGCTGTACAATATTACGATGATAGTACATATACTGGTCTTGGATATGGTGGTTCTTTAGAATATAGATTCACTCCAACTCTTGCACTTGAAGGTACATATAAAACTATGAGAATGAGTAAATCTAGTCATAGTTACGATTATAATACTGCAAATTTATCTTTAAAAGTAGGTTTTTAATATTTTAAGAAAATGAAATTTCATTTTCTTAAATCTTTTAATCTTGAGGTGTATTTATCATCCAAATAGAAAAAATATCTAAATAGTTCCAAAAAGATTGTTTTAATTCATCTTCTAATTCAAGATTTTCTAAAACTGTTTTATAACTATCTAGCCAAACTAGTCTTGCTTTAGGAGTAATTTTAAACGGTTGATGTCTTGCAACCATCATTGGATTACCTCTATTTTGATTAAAGTAGTCTGGTCCTCCACAGATTTGTATAAAAAAGTCAGCAGAGTGTTGTTTTGCTTTTTCAAACTCTTGATCATCTTGAGGAAACATATCTTGTATATCACTTTTTCTCAAAATATCATAGTGTGATGAAACTAATTTTCTCAGATTTTCTTCTCCTAAAACTTCTAAAAATTTTGAACTTGGTTTTGAAACTGGAGGTCTTACTCCAAAGGGTGCATTTGTTATATTGTAATTCATTTTATTAGCCTTTATAATGTATAAATTTTGATGTCTATAATACTTATATTATAGTTAAGAAATGTTTACTATGTTAAAATATCTTTATTTAAATTTAGGATTTTTATGAATAAAAGATTAAATAACATTGAAGAATGCTATAGTTGTGGTTTGTTTATAGAAAAAGATTATAAAACAAATCTGGTACAGCGATGTCCTAGATGTAATAGTAAATTACCAGTAGATAAAGAATTGTCTTATGATTCTTTGTATTATGCTATTTCAGCTATATTATTATTCATTATTTTAAATATTTATCCAATCATTACATTAGATATTGCAGAAAAAGAGCTTAAAACAACTCTTATTGGAGCAGTTCTTACTTTAATAGAACAAGGTTTCTTACTTATTGGATTAGTTGTTTTTTTTACTATTTTATTTGCTCCAATATTAAATTCTTTTATTATAATTTTTGTATATCTTCAACAAAAATTAAATTTAAATATTGTCTCAAAACCTATGCTTTATGATAGTTTCTACTTTTTTAAACATTGGGGATTTATTGAAGTTTTTATTATAAGTATTATTGTAACTTATATAAAATTAATAGGCATGGTATCCACAACAAAATTTGATATAGGTTTTTATGTTATGTTGATATATATTCTTTGTTTTTATTTATCAAATAAGAAATTTAATGCAAAAAATATTTTGGGAGATTAGATGGTTTTAATTTCTTGTAGGAATTGTCATAAAATTTATGAAAAAGAAGATTATAGTGAATTTACTTGTGAAAGATGTAATCATAAAGTTACAAGAAGAATACCAAACTCTTTGCAAACATCTTTTGCTTTACTTATTTGTGCAATATTATTATATATTCCAGCTATGATTTTCCCTATGATGGAGATAACTCAGCTTGGAGTTAATATTCATAGTACAATATTAGAAGGGGTTATTAGCTTTTTAGAAATGAAAAGTTATTTTATTGCAATTGTAATCTTTACTGCAAGTGTTGCAATACCATTGATAAAACTCGTTGGATTACTAATAATATTTAGTTCTTTAAAAATAAAAGTTAAGATGGAGAATAAAACTAAAGTTTTAGTTTATAAATTTATAGAAGCTATTGGAAAGTGGTCAATGATAGATATTTACGTTGTTGCACTTTTATCTTCAATTGTGCAACTAGATGAAATTTTTAATATAAAAGGTGGGATTGCTGCAACATCTTTTGGATTGATGGTTATTTTAACAATGTTAGCAGCAAATAAATTTGATACAAGGATAATTTGGGATGATAGAAAATAAATTAGAACAAACTACAGTTTATAAACCAAAATTAGAACAAAAAAATAAAATCTCTTTTATTTGGATTTTACCTTTAATAGTTTTTGGTATTTTAGGATGGATTGCTTATGAATCATATTCAAAAAAAGGAACAAATATCATAGTTTATTTTAAAAGTGCAGAAGGATTAAAAGAGAATGTAACACCTTTAGAATATAAGGGATTACAGCTTGGAAAAGTTACAAAAATAAATATGCATGAAGATTTAAAAAGTGTAAGTGTAAATATCTTGGTAAATAGTGAAGCTGAAAAATATGTAGCAAATGAAGGTTCAAAATTTTGGATAAAGAAACCAACCGTTTCATTAACAAAAATATCTGGTTTAAGTACACTAATAAGTGGATATAAAATAGAGTTGTCTCCAACTTTTGTAACTCATGAAGAGATAGAAAAACTAAAACCAAAATACTATTTTGAAGGATTAGAATTTCAACCAGATGATGAGTATGATGAAAATGGTTACTATATAACCTTACTTGCAAATGATAAAGACAATGTTGATGTTGGAACACCAGTATTTTATAATAAATATCAAATTGGTGAAATTGTAGCAAAAGAGTTTAAAGAAGAACAACTTTTTATTGTTTCTCATATTTATGATAAATATAGATATTTAGTAAATAAAAGTTCTAAGTTTGTTATGAATGAAGCTTTAAAAGTAAATTATGGAGCAGGAGGTTTAAATATTGAAGTTGGGTCTTTTTACTCTGCGCTTATTGGAGGGATTACAGTTATTACTTCTAAAAAAGATATAGAAGAAATACCAAAAAATGATATTCAAATTTTATATGCTCAAAAAGATGATTTAAAGGGAAAACACTATTTTAAAATTGATTTCTATGAAGCAACAATAGATGAAAATACACCTATTATTTTTAAAGGTATAGAAATAGGAAGAATTAGTTCTATAAAGTTAAATGAGGATTATTTGGAAACAAAAGCTTTTGTTTATGATGAGTACAAATATCTTTTAACTAAAAATAGTAGATTCTTTGTTGAAGAACCTACTATATCACTTAGTGGTATAAAAAATCTTGGAAATATAATAAAAGGAAATTTTGTTTCTTTAGAATATAAAGATGGAGATTTTAATGATAAGTTTTCAGCAATAAATAAAAAAGAGTTAAAAAAGAGTGTTGATACTATCAAAGTTGAACTATTTGCAGAAAATCTTAATTCAATTACTGATAGATCAAAAATTTATTATAGAAATATTGAAATTGGAAGAGTTGATAGTTATTCTTTAACAAATGATTATAAAAATGTAAAATTATCTATATTAATAGATGAAGAGTATAAAGATTTGATAAATGATAAAACACTATTTTATGACATGAGTTCAAAAATTTTACAGATAAAGAATCTAAATTTAGATTTAAATTATAGTGGTATGGAAGGAATGTTTAATGGCTCTATAGGAGTTTTATCAATAAGTAATGATAAAAATAAATTAACAAAGCAAGAATTTAAGTTATATAGTAAATACGAAGATGTACTAAGAATAAAAAGAATGGAGAATAGTGGATTTATAGTTTTTACAGAGTTTGATAATAGTTTTAAATTATTTCAAGATATGGCAGTTATTTATAAAAATCAAGAGATAGGATTTGTTAAAAATATTAAATTCAATGATAAACTATCTAAAGTTGAATTGTTTATTTATGATGATTATAAAAAGTTTATTACTAATAGTAGTAGATTTTATAAAAAAAGTGCTATTGATTTAAAAGCTAGTCTTAGTGGAATTGATTTTTCTATAGATAATCTTAACTCTTTAATTGAAGGTTCTATATATCTTGATAATAGTTCAAAAACTCCTTTAGGAAATCATGAAATTTATGCAAATGAAGATGATATGAATAGTGCTACAAATAGTGTAGTTATCATTTTTAATGATGTTGAAGGTATAGAAGAGAATTTTTCAAAACTTACATATAAAGGTGTAAATATAGGAAAAGTAAAAAAAGTAAGTTTAAATAAAAATAGACAAGTTGAGGTTGAAGCTATTATATATGATGATTTTTCAAATTTTGCTAAAGATGGAACAATGTTTTATCTTAAAAAACCAAGAATTTCACTTCAAGAAGTAGCAAATCTAGGTGCAACAGTAATGGGTGTAAATATTGGAGTTATAAAAGGTGAAGGAAAATTTAAAAGAGTATTTACTGGTTTTGATCAAGAACCATCAGTTGATTATTCTCATTTAGGAACAATTTTTAAAGTAGAAGATAAAACTGTATCTAGTGTAAATGTGGACTCACCAGTTTATTATAAAAATGTACAAATAGGAAAAGTTTTAAAAGTTGATTTAAGTAGTGATGGCTCAAGAGTAATAATAGATTGTTTAATAGATAATAAATATAAGAAATTAATTCGAAAAAACTCAAAATTTTATGATATTAGTGGATTTGATATGGAATTTTCTATATTTGGTTCAAAAGTACAATCTAGTACAGTTACAAGTTTAATAAAAGGTGGTTTTGTCGTTGTTACCCCTTATGATTACTCTGATGAAGCAACTAGTAGTGATATATTTATGCTAGAAAAAACATTAGAAATTGATTGGAAAAATATAAGTCCTAGTATAAAGTAATATTTTAATAAAGAATTAAGATTTATCCATATACAATACTTTTATGCAAAGGATAATTTTTATCCTTTAAAAAAGTATTAGGAGAAATTATGAAAAAAATAATGACAACAACAGGTGGAAATCCAATTGCAGATAATCAAAATTCGTTAACAGCAGGGGATAGAGGTCCAGTTTTATTACAAGATTATCAATTAATTCAAAAGTTAGCGCATCAAAATAGAGAGAGAATTCCTGAAAGAGTTGTTCATGCAAAAGGAAGTGGAGCTTTTGGAGAGCTTGAAATAACTGAAGATATTTCAAAATATACAAAAGCAAAAGCTTTACAAAAAGGTGAAAGAACAAAGCTTCTTTTAAGATTTTCGACAGTTGCAGGAGAAAGAGGTGCTGCTGATGCTGAAAGAGATGTAAGAGGATTTGCATTAAAGTTTTATACAAAAGAAGGAAATTGGGATTTAGTTGGAAATAATACACCAGTATTTTTTGTAAGAGATGCATATAAATTTCCTGATTTTATCCATACTCAAAAAAGAGATCCACAAACAAACTTGAGAAGTAATACTGCAATGTGGGATTTTTGGAGTTTAAGTCCAGAAAGTTTACATCAAGTTACTATTTTGATGTCAGATAGGGGATTACCAAAATCATTTAGAAATATAAATGGATATGGTTCACATACATATAGTTTAATAAATGATAAAAATGAGAGATTTTGGGTTAAATTCCACTTTAAAACTCTTCAAGGTATAGAAACTATTACAAATAAAGAAGCAGAATCTATTGTTGGAAAAGATAGAGAGTCGAATCAAAGAGATTTGTTTGAAAATATTGAAAAAGGAAATTTTCCAAAATGGAGTTTTGAGATTCAAATTATGAGCGAAGAACAATCAAAATCATGTAGTTTTAATCCATTTGATTTAACAAAAGTTTGGCCTCATAGTGATTATCCTATGATAAAAGTAGGTACTATGACTTTAAATGAAAATCCAAAAAACTATTTTGCACAAGTTGAACAGGCATCGTTTAGTCCATCAAATATAGTTCCAGGTATTAGTTATTCTCCTGATAAAATGTTACAAGCTAGAATTTTCTCATATCCAGATGCACAAAGATATAGAGTTGGAACACATTATGAAATGTTACCTGTAAATAGACCAATAGTTGAAGTAAATACATATAATCTTGACGGTAGTATGAACTTTCAAGTAAAAGATCCAACAAAAGCTTTTTATGAGCCAAATAGCTTTGATGGACCAGTTGAAGATAGTAGTTTTGCTGAATCAGCTTTAACTGTTGGTGATGTAGCGGATAGATATAATCATAGGATTGGAAATGATGATTTCTCTCAACCAAGAGCATTGTTTTTACTTATGAGTGAAAATCAAAAAGAACAATTATTTAGTAATATCAAAGATGCAATGGATGGAGTTCCTAGAAATATTGTAGATAGACAAATTGCTTTATTTGAGCAAGTACATCCAGATTATGCAGCTGGTGTTAAAAAAGCTTTAGGAATATAAGGTTTTTTATGGAAGTTACACAAGAAGAGTTAAAACGATATGAAGAATTACAAGTTTTGGCACTTGATTTTTCAAGAACTGGTAAAACTCAATATTTAAAAGCTATGATTGAAGCTGGACTTAGTGTTAATTTAACTGATCATAAAGGAAATACTCTTTTGATGTTGGCTTCTTACAATGGCAATATTGATACTACACAAATGCTAGTAGATTTAGGTGCTGATGTAGATAAGAAAAATGATAAAGGACAAACACCTCTTGCTGGTGTTTGCTTTAAAGGTTATTTAGAAATTGTAAAAATTCTTGTAACAGCTGGAGCAAACATACATGAAAACAATGGACTTGGTACAACTCCACTTATGTTTGCTAGTATGTTTGGAAATACCAAAATAGTAAAATATCTAAATGAGCAAGATAAAAATATGAGTTTTAAATATAAACTTTATCTTCTATTTTCAAAAATCATTAGCTTATTTAGGAAAAATAATTAGATAAGGAATCTATATAAAATATAGATTCCTTATCTTAAAATGAGTATTTTATTCCAACTCCTGTAAATCTTCCTTCTCCAAAAGTTACTAAATATCCAGTAGGCATTTGAGTAGCTGTTGTTAAATAACTTTCATCAGTAATATTTTTCATATAAGCATAAATATCCCAATTATTAAACATATATCCAATTTTAATATTAGCTGTAGTATAAGAATTTTCTTTTAAAGTATTTGCTGCATCAAAATATTTTTTACCTTGATTAAAAATATCAAATCTTCCATAAATTCCATTTTGGTTTTGGTATGTTAATCCTATATTAAAATTATAAGAAGGAGTGTTTTCTATCCTATTGTCTTTATTGTTTGAGTTTATATATTCATCATATTTAGCTTGAATTAGTCCTAATGAAGAATTTATTGCCCAGTTATTATTTATGATATATTTTGTTTCTACTTCTAAACCTTGAGAAGTTGCTTTACCTCCATTTGTTGTTGTCATCCTCATTCCATCAAAATTAAACAAGTGAATATCATCAATATCCATATAAAAAATTGAAGCAGATATATTTAACTTATTATTTAAAAGGTAACTTTTTATACCTAGTTCATAATTTATAGATTTTTGTGCATCAAATTTATTGTTATCAACTGTTCCACTATCTGCATAATAATTAAATCCTCCAGGCAAATAACCTTTTGAAATACTAAAAAATGATGTATTATTATCATTTATTTTATATGATAGTGCAAATTTTGGTAAAAAAGTTTTCCATGTTTCTTCAGAATCAAGAGAGTATATTGCTTGGTTATTTGAACCAGTAGGTTTCATAAAATAATCTAAATTTATATCTTTTTTAATTTTTTGGTATCTAGCTCCTAAAGTTAAATCAATATTTTCTATAATAGGAATTATCATTTGTCCAAAAATAGCTTGAGTTTGGCTAGAAGTTTTAGAAACATAATCTGTATAAATATTATCTATTCCAAATATATTTCCCCACATGTAAGCTGGGTATTCTGAACCATATTTTTTATTATTAAATTTATCTTTTTCATAATATAAACCAGTTAGCCATTTTATATTAGAATTGTCTTTATTTTGAAGCCTTAATTCTTGAGTAAAATTTTTCAATTCAGTGTTAGCAAAAATATTTAAGTTGTCATTTGCTGGATTATTTGACCAATCAAAATCATAATTAAATTTAATGTCTGTTTTTGAATTAGTTGTTGTAGATGATAAAATATAATTATCAAAGTCATATGTTAGATTTAATGCTTGTGAATTATTTGTTGTATCATTATAAGAATCTGTTTCAAAATTTGCATTTTTAAAATCTTTTCTCTTATAATCATTTATATTATTTGAAGGTATAATTCCTCCTTCTATAAAATATTTTTTATCTTTACTATTAAAAATACTAATTTTTGATGATAGTCTATCTGTTGGTTTATATATAACATTAAAATTTAATTTATGTAATTTTTGATTATTTGCATCATCTTTTTGTGCTGAGTTATTATTTGTTATCCAGCCATCATTTTTTGATATCACACCATTTGTACTGATGTATAATTTATCTTTTATTATTGGAACATTAAGATTTAATTTTCCTTCCATAAAATTATTTGAACCATATTCTGTAGAGATAAATCCTTCTAAATTATCTGGTTGTTTTGTTACTATATTTATAACTCCACCGATACTATCTTTTCCATAAATTGTTCCTTGTGGACCTCTTAAAACTTCAATTTTTTCAACATTTATTAAAGAAGTATTATAACCAAAACGATTACTATGTGGAATTCCATCTATATATATTACAACAGGGTTTGTTGCTGTAAATAATGAAGTATTGATTCCTCTAAAATTAACTTGCTCATAATATAAATTTGAAGATGATAGATTTGGAATCTCCTTTATTACATCAGAAATATTTTTTATTCCTTTTACTTCTATATCTTCTTCAGTTAATACAGTAATACTTTGAGGAACATCTTTTATATTTTCTTCCATTTTATTTGCACTAACTGTTATTTCATCTAGTTTTGTTGTTTCTGTTGCAAATAGTACTGAGCTTGCAAATATTGAACAAAAAATTAACTTATGTGTTTTGTTTATCATTTTTTTCCCTTTAACAAGTTTTTAATAAGCTTGTATTATAATGATAAGGAATATTGACTTCAAGAAGTAATTTATTATTTTAGAATTACTTTTTATGAATAAGGAATTAAATGTCTTATAATTTTACATTAAATGATATGGAAGCATATAAATTCTCTTCAAATCAAAATGATATTATAGTTAATTTTCCAAAAGAACTTGGATTTATATCTACTTTGAAATATAAAATTACAGAAGATATTTTATTATTAAAAACAAAAATTTTAACTAATGAAAAAATATTCTTACATGCTAATTCAAAAATTAAAGGCTTAGTTGTGAATATTGTTCTTGATGGAGAGAGTAATATAATAGATAATAGTTTTAAAAAAGAAGAAAGTTTTAAAAAAAATAGTTCTTGTATTAAATATATTAACGAATATGATACGACAACAATTTTAGATAAAAATTCTAATTCTTTAGGAATAATAATAAAAGATGAATTTTTAGAAAAAAATTTTAATAATATTTTTAATTTAGACTCTTTTGAAAATTCTCCAAGTGTAACATTAAAAAATCAGATTTCAAAGAATATTAAATTAGCAACTCAGATTTTTAATTCTCCTTTTGAGGGTAAATTACATGATATTTATCTTCAAAGTAAGGTATTAGAACTGATTTATAATGAATTTAGTGATATATTTAATCAACAAAAAATTTCTGATAATAAAAAAATAAAATTTAATCAAGATGATATTGAAGCTTTATATAAAGCAAAAAATATAATACTAAACTCAAATGAATTTCCAGATTTAGTAACTTTGTCAAAAAAAGTAGCACTTAATGAATTTAAATTAAAGTATGGATTTAAACAACTTTTTGATAAGAGCCCTGGTCAAATGATATTAGAACAAAAAATGAATTATGCTAAAAAACTTTTAGAAACAAGTGAATATTCAATAGCAGAAATAGCAAATTTTGTAGGATATAAATATCAATCAAATTTTACAAATGCTTTTATACAATTTTTTGGAACTTGTCCTAAGAATATAATGATTAAAAGAAAGTATTATTACTAATACTTTCTTATTTTAAATAGTTCTCTTTTTTATCAAGAGTATCTAATTCTTGTCCTATCTCTTGGTATCTTTTGAAATAGTATTTTACAAAAGAGTTTATGTTTTTATCATTTGGCATAAAATATCTATCTTCTTTTGTAGCATAACGATTTAGAAATTTTGTAGCATCTTCTTTTTCTAAATAGTGTTTTGCTAAAGCAGTATAATTTATAATATACCATTCTTTTAATTTCTCAAATTTTTCATCACTTAAATCTATATTTAATTTTTTATTTTTATCATCCCAAGATAAAATATTGCTTTCAAAAAGTCCACTTAAATGAATCAACCCTTCACAATAGTATGGTTGAACTTCATCAACTTCCATCCAAGATATTAATCCTACACTTCTTTTAACTAAGTCTATTAAAACTTGTTCTTTTAAATGTTTTTCATCATTTTCATCATCAAGTAAATATGATATTAATCCGCCTGTTGTTGCTTTAAACTCTTCAATATTTTTAAAATTTCCAGTTTTATTCATAAAACTTTCTGTTTCTTTATCACACCATAAAATATGTCCATATTCATGCCCAATAGTGCTAATATCATATACTTGATGCCAAGAATTAGTTTGATTGAATAAAAAATCTCTATCCCTTCTTAGAAGCTCTTGCCCAAAAATCTCACTAGAAAGTTTTAAAAATGGTTTTGCACGACTACTTTGTAATATTTCATCACTAAATGCAAATATTTTTTTACCTTCTTCCAAACTTACAACTTCATCATTTGGTACAACTTGTGCTGAAAAAAGTCCATTTAACTCTGCACCAAAAAATAGTGCAGGGCGACCTACATAAAGTTGTACTTTATCTAGTGAAGCTAAGCTAAAATCATATATTTTTTTATATTCTAGATTTGATTCAAAACTATTGTAAATTTTTGTAAATGCTGATTTTATTTTATTTACTCTATGGTCATTTTGTGCAAATTTTGGATTTGTCAGTCTTATATCCCATTCTAGTGCAACAGCTTTTCTAAAATGATCTTCGTAATATTCAAGTGGATGCCCTATTTGAATTGGAGTTTTTATTTTCATCCAAGTTCTATCTACATTTGCCCATTTTTCTACTAAACTATCAGTTTTATCTTCACTAAATGCTACTATTAAACTCTGTATGTATGCTATATATTCCCATTTTTGATTATATATTTCATCTTCCAGTTCTATTAGTTTATCTGCAAACTCTTCAAGTGCATCTACAACTTTAGTAACTTCTTTTTTGAAAACTTTTATGTAAGCTTTTGATGTATATCTATCTTTTTCTTTTACAAGAGCAGAATAGCATCTATCTGCTGTTATACCACCATGACCTTTATCAAAAAGTTGTTCATCTTCAAGATACTTCATTATTTTTGTTTCATCATTATCAAATTTATACATAAGTTCTTTATTTATGCCATTTATGATATGTGCTGTCCAAGAAGTTTGCCAAGAACTCATCTGAAGTCCTACATTATAAACTCCTATAAAAACTTCTCTATAAAAAGGAGTTAAAAGTGAGTTTTGTACAATAAAATCTATAAATTTTGTATGCACATTATGCCAATAATCTTTTACAAATTGATAAGCTTTTTCTTGTAAGTCTATGATTTCTATTTCATTTTTCTCTAACTTTTTTAGAACTTGAACTAAACTATCATCTCGTAAGTTTACAAGTCTAGTTACAAGTGCAAATTTTAAATCACTATTTATTTCAAGATTTAAAGCTTTTGCAAACTCATTAATAAGTTCTAGTTTATCAAACTCTTCATTTTCTAAATATTTTATTAGTTCATTTGTTGTTGCTTTTTGTTCATTTAAAAAGTCATATATTTTTTGTAAATCATATAAAAATTTTTCTTTGTTCATATTTTAGCCTTTATATTTTTGAAGTCATTATTATATCAAAAGCTATATTTTTTCACTTTTAAGTATTTGTTAGTTTAGATTTATAATCTATATAAAAAAGATACGATATTTAATAAATTAATTTAATATATTTTATTTCTTATTTTCAAATTCCTTTTTAAGTTCTTTAAGTTCTTTCAAACTTTTTTCTGATTTATCAATAATATCTTCAATCATAAGCCCTAACATAACAGTTTTATATAAGTTAGGTTTATATTTTTGCCAATTATATAGAGTTTTTATATCTACATTTAAAAATCCAGCAATGTCTCTTTTTGTCATTTTCATAAAAATCCTTTTTTTATTGTTAATTTACTTTATGAGTAGTGACAAGGCAACATAAGATTTATTCCATTAAATATAACAATTTTAAGGAATAATTCTAAATAAATAAAATACAATAAAGGAATTATTCTATATTTTTATGTAAAAGTATGGAACTATTAAATATAAAAGGCATAAAAATGAGTGAAAATGAAGCTATACTCGTATTAAAAGAATTTCAAGAAAAAATTGAAAGTATGTTGGAAATAGATTGTATTGACTATGATATAAATATAGAAAAAGTGCATGAAGCTTTATCTGTTTTAAAAGATGCTTTAGAAAATATGAAATTAATTTATCTTGATAAAAAAATAACTCTTGAAAATTTATCTTTAGATCCTATTTAAAATATTTATATTTTTTATAGGGTTTGTTTTAAATATCTATTATAGAATAATTGTTTCTTCCACTATTTTTTACTTGATATAAAGTTTCATCAGCTTTCATTAAAAGTTCTAATTTTGTAATATCTGAATTTGAAGAGAAGAAAGATATCCCAATACTAACTGTTATAAATTTTTCTATTTTTGAAAACTCATGAGTTATTTTTAAATCTCTTACTGCTTTTAAAAGATTTTTTGCAACAGTTTCTAAACCACTTCTATTAATATCTTTTAAAAGAATAACAAACTCTTCCCCTCCATATCTAGCAACTAAATCACTAGGTCGTTTTAAAGTCGATTGTAAAGCTTTTGCCACTTGTCTTAATGCTTCATCACCTTTCCCATGTCCATAATTATCATTATATCTTTTGAAAAAATCTATGTCTATCATTAAAACAGCTAGATTGTTTTTTTCTCTTTTTGATTCTAAAAAAGTTATTTCGAAAGCTTCATCAAAAAATCTCCTATTCCTTATATTAGTTAAACTATCATACATTGATAGCTGTTCAAGTAAGTCAGTTTTGAGTTTAAGATTAATATGATTTTTTAATCTTATTTTTACAATATCTTTATTGAAAGGCTTTTTTATATAATCAATAGCTCCAAGATTTAATGCAAATTCTTCATCTTCTTCACTATTTTTTGCTGTAATAAATACTATTGGAAGATTTTTTGTTTTATTATTATTTTTTAATTTTCTACATACATCATATCCATTTATATCAGGCATTTCAATATCTAAAAGAACGAGATCTATTTCATTTGATATATTTAAGATTTCTAACGCTTTAGTTCCACTTTTAGCAACTTTTATATCATATTCATCTTTTAATAAATCAGATAATATTAATAAATTAGTTGTCATATCATCAACAATAAGTATTGTAGGTTTTCTATATTCCAAGCTTACTCTCCCTAAAAAGAAATATCTTATCTTATCTTATCTTTCCATTAATAGGGCAAATTTTTTTTTTGCTTGTTTTATAGAGATTTTTAATTACAAATTATTCTATATAGTTAGCACTCTATATATAAAAGTGCTAAAAAGATAAAAAACTTTAGCCAAGTTTAATAAAGCTTAGATAAAATTCTCTTTTAAAAATAAAAATAAAAATTTATAAAAATCAAAAAAAGCGAGGATAATAAAATGGCAAAATATCAATTCCAAACAGAAGTAGGACAACTACTACACTTAATGACACACTCTTTATATTCAAATAAAGAGATTTTTATAAGAGAGCTTGTATCAAATGCAAGTGATGCTATAGATAAGCTAAATTATTTAAGGCTTACAGATGAAAAATTAAAAGAGAGTCTTGCTGATTGGAAAGGTGAGATAAATATCTCTTTTGATGAAAAAGATAAATCACTTACTATTATTGATAATGGTATAGGTATGAATGAAGAAGATATGATAAATTCTATTGGAACTATTGCAAAATCTGGAACTAAATCTTTTGTTGAAGCTTTAACTGGAGATGCAAAAAAAGATTCAAATTTAATAGGTCAATTCGGAGTAGGATTTTATTCTGTTTTTATGGTAGCAGATAGTGTAGATGTTATTTCAAAAAAAGCTGGTGAAGAAGTAGCTTTTAAATGGAGTTCAAATGGAACAGGTGAATTTGATTTAGCCCCTTGTACAAAAGAGACAAATGGAACAGTAATTTATATAAAATTGAAAGATGATGAAGTTGATGAATTTGCAAGTAAATATAGAATAAAAAATATTGTGAGCAAATACTCAAATCATATAGCTTATCCAATATTTTTAAATTATGATGAAGAAGTTACTCAACCATTAAGCGAAGAAGATGAAAAAGCTGGAAAAACAGCAGAGAAAAAGATTGAACGAAAACATGAACAAATAAATGAAGCAACAGCACTTTGGACTCAACCAAAAGCAAAATTGAAAGAAGAAGATTATAATAACTTCTATAAATCAATTTCTCAGGATTCAAGTGATCCAATGCTTACAATTCATACAAAAACAGAAGGAGTAAATGAGTACACAACACTATTTTATATTCCTCAAATTGCACCAATTGATATGTATAGAGCAGATTACCAAAGTGGAATTAAACTATATGTAAAAAGAGTATTCATAACTGATGATGATAAAGAGTTATTACCTACATATTTAAGATTTGTAAGAGGTATTATTGATAGTGAAGATTTACCTTTAAATGTAAGTAGAGAGATTTTACAAGAGAATAGAATTTTAGCAAATATCAAACAAAGTAGTGTTAAAAAGATTTTATCTGAAATCAAAAAACTTTCAAAAGATGAAGAAAAATATTCTAAATTTATAGAACAATATAATAGAGCTTTAAAAGAGGGTGTTTATCAAGATTATACAAACAAAGAAGCAATTTTAGAACTTTTAAGATATAAATCTACAAAAACTGAAGATAATAAATTAACTTCTCTCGAAGATTACAAATCTAGAGCTTCTAGTGAACAAAAAGCTATCTATTATATCGTTGGAGAAAATGAAAAAGTTTTAAGAAACTCTCCACTTTTAGAAAGTTATAAGAAAAATGATATTGAAGTATTAATTTTAGATGACAAAGAAATAGATGAAATAATAACTCCAACTATTGGTGTATTCAAAGAGTGGGAATTTAAAGATATTACAACTTGTGAAGCTCCAAAAATAGAACAAAGTGAAGAAGAAAAAAAAGAAGTTGAAGAGAATTTTAAAGATATAGTTTCAAAAATTAAAGATAAATTAAATGACAATGTAAAAGATGTAAAAATTACAAATAGATTGTCTGAATCAGCTTCTTGCATCACAAAAGATGCACAAGATGCTCAAATGGCTGCAATGGCACATATGTTTAGAGCAATGGGACAAAGTGTTCCTGAAATAAAACCTATTTTAGAAATAAATCCAAATCATGAAATAGTTAAAAAACTAAAAGATACAAAAGATGAAGAGTTAATTGAAGATATTTCTTGGATTTTATTAGATTTAGCAAAAATTAGTGAAGATATCGAGATAAGTGATAGAGTTGCATTTGCAAAAAGACTTACAAAAATAACTGCTAAAGCGCTATAATTTATACTTAATCAAACTGTTAGTTTTTTTAACTAACAGTTTTTTCAATTTTCTTGCTAAAATACTATTATTTAGATAAAGTTATATAAAATTATAGGGAAATTATTATGTTTGAAGCTTTATTTAAATTATTAAAATTTATTTTTAAAAAAGTTACAAAACTTTCTATCCCATATTTTAGTATTGAAGAAAATGATTTAAAATTTAAAATTTCCACTGATAATTTTTATAAATTTACCCTTTACAATATCGAAATGAAAACTAGACATGATTCTTATGTTTATGAAGCTTATACATTAAAAGCCAACCATATTTTCTTAGAATATATTCATACTTATACCGATGTTATATGGAATGTTCAAGCTTTATCTTGTTTTTTAGATTTATTAAAAGATAATTTAAAAATAAATAGTTTTGAAAATTGTGAGAAAAAGATATATAATCACTATGAATTTAATATTTATAGAGTAAATAAAACTTACAATTTACATATTATATATATTTATGAAATGCAAAAAGAGATTTTTATAGTTGATACAAAAGGTGATTTGTATGAAAATCTTTTAAAGAATTTTGAAAAAACTTATACTTATAATTTCCCTAAAAATGAAAATATAGATATTAACCTTAATATAAGTTTGGCAAAAAATAATGCTATAAATAGTTATTTTAGACTAGCTTCAAATTAGCTAGTCTATAAAATTATTTACCAAAAACTTGTTTTAGAATAGAAGTAGTTTGTTCAACTGGATTCTCTCTAATACTTGCTTCTTTTTTTGCAATCATAGAAAATAGTCCATCTATTGCTTTTGAAGTTACAAAGTCATCTAAACTTTCATTTGAATTTCCAGGAATATATGAATCAACACCAAAATTTTTAGCTAAACTTGAAACAGTACTATTATTTGCTAAATCTTTTACATTTGATTGATAAAAATTATTTGCTACATCATAATATTGTGCTACATTATTATCTTTCATACTATCTTGAATAATAGGTTTTATAGCTTCTTTTAAAGAAGTTGTTGTATTGTTTTTGAAATATTGAGTTGCTGCATTATCACCACCATTTAAGATATTTTGAGCATCAGCTAAACTCATTTTTTCTATTGCTTGGATAAAAATATTTGCAGTTGTTGGAGCAGCTTTTGAAGCAGCACTATTCATTGAATTTATTAAATCATCAGCTATCTTATCTCCACCAGCTTTTCTTATAACTCCTTCTACCGTTGATAAATTATTTGGAAGGGGAATTTTTACTTCTTTATTATTTAAGTAACCATTTGGCTTACCAAGTTCTGTTGTTGCAAAATTTACTCCAACTTTTAAAGCATCTTTTAAACCTGCAGAAATAGTATTATTATCTAAGTTAGATGTTGTTTGAGTATTACTAGAAGAATTAACAGATTTTGTAACTTCGTTTGCAATACCTTTTAAATCAAATCCAAAACTAAGTGTTGATAGAACTAAACTTGATATTATTAGAGATTTTTTCATAATCTTTCCTTTTAAAATAAATTTTAAGATTATATATAAAATACTTGTAAAAATTGTGAAAATTATATTTATGCACAAATAAATATAGATTTAGATAAAATATCTACTCTTATATAGAAAATAATTTTAGGAAATTTAATGGAACAATTTATCCAAGACTGGGGCTATATAGCACTTTTTTTGTACACTTTTGGAGGTGGATTTTTAGCCTTAGCAATAGCTGGAGCATTTTCTTATGCAGGTGATTTGAATATATATATTTGTATTGCAGTTGCAGGAGTTTCAAACTTTGTTGGTAGCCAGTTTTTATTTTACATGGGAAAATATAATAAAGAATATGTAGAAGATATGATGAAAAATCATAAGAAGAAAATAGCTTTAGTAAAAGTATTATTAAAAAAATATGGAATTTTTATAGTATTTATTCAAAAATATATATATGGAGTAAAAACTTTAATTCCACTTGTTATGGGAGTTTCTGAATATAATCCTTATAAATTTATGATTCTAAATATTTTTGCTTCAATTTTATGGGCTTGTGTTATTGGATATATTAGTTTTGTAGCTGGGGAATTTTTAATGAGTATATCTGATAAATTTCAATATATGGGTTTCATTATTGTATTTGTTATTATCTTTATTCTTATTTCAAACTTTAATAAAAAAAGAAAAAAGGCAAAAAATAGTGAAGTTTAATGAACTAAAATTAAAAAAGGAATTTATACAAAATCTTGATTCTTTAGGATATGAAAGTTTAACCCCTATACAAGAGCTTACTTTAGAAAAAAGCTTATTAGGAAAAGATATAATTGCTCAAGCAAAAACAGGTTCTGGAAAAACAGTTGCTTTTTGTATTCCTCTTGTTGAAAAATTAGATGTTAAACAATTTAATATTCAATCACTTATTTTAGCTCCTACAAGAGAGTTAGCAAATCAAATAGCAATTGAACTTAGAAAACTATTTCGTCATATTCATAATGTAAAAGTTTTAACTTTATGTGGAGGAGTTCCTTTTAAACCTCAAGTAGCTTCTTTAGAGCATAATGCTCATATTATAGTTGGTACAACAGGAAGAGTTTTAAAACATATCAAAGAAAAAAATCTAAATTTAGAAAATTTAAACTATTTTGTTTTAGATGAAGCAGATAAGATGTTAGATATGGGATTCTACGATGATATAGAACAAATAGTAGAAGTTTTACCAAATAACCGACAAACTATGCTTTTTAGTGCAACTTATGAGAAAAATATTGAAAGATTATCTTCTGCAATTATGAATCAAGCAATTTTTGTAAAAATTGAGAGTGAAAAGAAAGAATTCATAGCACAAACTTTTTATAATATTGAAAATAATCAAAAAAATGAAAATATATCAAAAATAATATCTTCAAGTAAGGCAACTTCAACAATTATATTTTGTAATATGCGACAAACTTGTGAAACTTTAGCTGATGATTTGTATGATTTAGGGCTTGATATTTTAACTTTACACTCTGATTTAGATCAAAAACAAAGAGATGAAACAATAGTATTATTTTCAAATAAATCTTATCCTATTTTAATTGCAAGTGATGTTGCAGCAAGAGGTTTAGATATAGATGATATTGATTTAGTTATTAATTATGATTTATCTTTAAATCAAAAAATACATACTCATAGGATTGGTAGAACTGCAAGAGCTGGAAAAGGTGGATTTGCAGTAACATTTTATACAAAAAATGAAAATGACAAACTTGATATCTTTAAAGATACTTTTGAAGATATCAAGTTTGAAGATATCAAAAATGTACAAGAGAATAAAGATTTTGAAATAGATAGTGATTTTAGAACGATATTTATAAATAGTGGGAAAAAACATAAACTTAGAAAAGCTGATATTTTAGGAAGTTTAACAGCTGGAATAGGGCTAGATAAAAATGATATAGGTAAAATTGATGTTTTAGATTTTTGTTCTTATGTTGCAGTAAAAAAAGAGAAATTTAAATTTACATTAACAGAGTTACAAAGAACTAAAATAAAAGGTAAAATTCATAATACTTATGAAAAATAATAATAAATTATGATATCATACAAGCATTTTAAACAAAGGGGAGTAATTGTTGTTTAAAAATAGTTTATTCACAAAAATCATTTTGATTTTTACATTGCCAGTATTAGGGATATTGTTTTTCAGTTCTTCTATGGTTTATGAAAAAATTAAACTTATTAAAGAGTTTGAAGATAATAGTTTTAGATTAAACTATCTAAAAAGTGCAGAAAAATTAATTATATCCTTTGAAAAAGAAAAACTATTATCAATAGAGCAACTAAATACTAAAAAGATATCTAAAGATTTAAAAGATCAACAAGATACTTCAAAAATATCTTTAGCTGAACTAAAGCTATCTTTAAATGAGATGCCTTGGAAAGAGCAATGGAAAGAACATACTATTTCTTTAAATATTAGTTTTAGTAAAGTAGAAGATTTAAGACATAAAATTAATCAACTATCAATCACAAATGATGAAGTTATAGATAGTTTTAATCTTTTAAATAAAAAAATTATAAAAACATTAGTTCTTTTAAGATTTAAAGATTCTACAAACTCTTATTCTCAAGATATATTAAGATTAGATGATTATTTTAATTCAAGTATAAATAATATAGATAAGCTTTCTTCTATTATAGAGTTTATGGTTTTATCTATTGAAAAAGAGTTAGTTCATATAGAAAATAATATAATACTTGAAAGAAATATAAGTTTCTTATTCTTATTCTTTTGCTTTTTTACTCTAATTCCATTATTTTTCATACTTAAGAATATTATTTTTAATGAGCAAGATTCATCATTAAAAATACAAAAACATAAAAATATATATGAGTTGTTAAGTCAAGCAAATAAATTTTTAACGAAAACATTTAAAAAAGATGAATTATATATGGAAATTTGTGAACTTTTAAATGAAAATAAAGATTTGTCATTTTGCTTTATATATGATCGTGTAAATAATATAGTAGTTGCTAAAGATGGAGAATTAAAAGAATTAATAATAAAAAATAAGATTACTTCTTCTGAAAATCTTATATTAAAAACTATTAAAAGAGAACAAAATATTATTATAAAAAATTTAAAAAAAGATAATAGTTCTATTTTTTATGATAAAACAAAAGAGTTAAATATAAACTCAATGGCAACATTTCCTATTAAAAAATTTAATGAAGTAATGGCTGTTCTTGTTATTTATTCTAAACAAACAAACTTTTTTGATCAAGAAGCAGAAATTCTTTTTGATAAATTAGTATTAGGTATTACTAGTTGTTTAGAAAAAATTGATTATGAAGATATAAGGCAAAAACAAGAGAATGAATTGAGATTATCTTCTTATGCCTTTGATTCTTTTGCTCCTATGATTATTACAGATAATAGAAATACAATAGTAAAAGTAAATAAGGCATTTTGCCAAATTATGGGATACTCAAAAGACGAACTTTTAGGACAAAATCCAAGAATTTTTAAAACAGCTCATCAAGATAGAAAATTCATTGAAAATTTATGGGATGACTTAAAAATAAATGGTACTTGGACAGGAGATGTTTATAATAAAAAGGCAAATGGGGAGATTATAGCTTTAAGAAGTATTATTACTGTTATAAAAAATGAAGAAGACAAAATAACAAATTATCTTGGTCAATATATGGATATTAGTGAGCAAAAAGACAAAGAAAAAATATTAGAATATCAAGCAACTCATGATAATTTAACAGGATTGCCTAATAGACTTCTTTTATTAGATAGAATTGAACATGCTATAACAAAAACAGTAAGACATAAAATATTTGGAGGATTAATATTCATTGATTTAGATAATTTCAAAGAAGTGAATGATACTTTAGGACATGATATAGGTGATGTTCTTCTTATAACTGTTGCTAAAAAGATAAAAGAGTGTTTAAGAGAAGAAGATACTGTTTCAAGAATAGGTGGAGATGAATTTATTGTTTTACTAGATAATATAGGAAATAATAGTGATGATGCAAGAAGAAATATAAGTTATTTAGCTGAAAAAATAAAAAATACTTTAAATGGTATAACTCATATTAATGGACATAGAAATGTATCAACTCCTAGTATTGGAGTTACACTATTTAGTGATTCAAGTGTTAGTGTACAAGATATTATAAAACAAGCTGATACAGCAATGTATAGTGCTAAAAAACAAGGAAAGAATGCGATAGAATTTTTCTAAATTTATTGTACTTCTTCATTCCATAAAATAGATACTCCATAATCTTTATCTAACATAACATATTTAAAATATTCACCTTTAATCTTTTTACTGTATAGTCTAATAGCAACTTGTCCATTTTCAAGTAAACTTTTCATCTCATATTTTGAAAATCCTCTTTTATTCCATTTTAGAAATACATTTGAATATACTCTAAAATTACAAGTTGAATCATTTGTATATATAAATTGAAAACTATCATCATGTTCTTTTTTTGAATTTTCACAAGTATATAAAGTAACTTTTTGATTTTGTGCAATTGTATTTATGGCTATAACATTAGCTCCACAATTTGGACATTTACCTAAAACCATATTTTATCCTTTATAAGTTTTAGGTATTCTACTAAAATAATTTAAAAGTGTTAAAAAATATTACAAATTGCAATATTTCTATTTATGGAGCTAATCTTGATATCTTCCAAGTATTATTTTCTTGAAGTTCATATAAAAATCTATCATGAAGCCTATCCTCTCCACCTTGCCAAAATTCAATTCGTATAGGTTTTATAGCATATCCACCCCAAAAAGATGGAAATGGAATCTCTTTATTTAAAAACTTTCTTTTCATTTCATCAAATTTTTGTTCTAATAATGCTCTTGAACTTATTACTTGGCTTTGTGTTGAAACCCATGCTCCAAGTTGACTACCTTTTGGACGAGATAAAAAATATTTTAAAGACTCAGTTTTAGATATTTTTTCTATTGAACCCTCAACTTTTATTTGCCTTTCAAGTTCTAACCATGTAAAAAGTGCAGCTGCTTTTGGATTTTCCTCTATTTGTTTTGCTTTTTTACTTTCATAATTTGTAAAAAAAACAAATCCTTTTTCATCAAAAACTTTTAATAATACAGTTCTAATGCTTGGCATCATATCTTTCCCTACAGTTGATAGAGAAAAGGCATTTGGTTCTAAAAGTTTTGCTTCAATTGCATCATTGAACCAAATTTCAAACTGATTAAAAGGATTTTGATGTAAATCTTTTACATCTATATTCTTTGTTGTATATTTTGCTCTAAAAGTAGATAAATCCAAAAATATCCTTTAAAATTTGTTATTTTCTTAAAAATTATAGTATAATGTGCTTCAATATTGAATTAAACTTAGGGAAAAGCTTGTTTACTAATTTAGAATACGTACTTTCTTTATTGTTACTTTTTATAACTATTTTTTTAATTACTAGAATAATATATATCAAAAAACTTAAAAAAGAAGCTAAAGAATTTGCTAGAAAAGCAAATATCTTAAGACAATATAATAGAGCTACAAAAACATCAAATATTGTTTCTAATAGTGATTTAAAAGGGAATATTACATATATAAATGATGAATTCTGTAGAGTTTCACAATATTCAAGAGAAGAAGTTTTAGGTAAGCCTCATAGTATTCTAAGAGGAGAAACTAATGATGAAGTTTTTAGAGATTTATGGAAAACTATTAAGAGTGGAAAAGTTTGGAGAGGAAATTTAAAAAATAAAAAGAAAGATGGAACATATTATTATATTAATACAATCATCTCTCCTATTTTTGATGAAGATGGAAATATTTTTGAATATGTTGCAATACGACATGAAATTACAGATTTAGTAGAAAAAACTGAAGAATTAAATAAAATATTAAGAGAAGATTATCTTACAAAAATAGGAAGTAGATATAAACTTTTAAATGATATTTCAATTAAAAAAAATCCTAGTATAGCTTTAATAGACATAAATAATTTTAGTGAAATAAATGACTTCTTTGGATATAAAATAGGTGATAATATTTTAAAACTTATAGCAAAAACAATAGAAGATTTGTTTATAAATAAAAGTAATTATGAAGTTTATCGATTGACTGCAGATATTTTTGTTGTTTTAGCAGTTAATGTAGAAAAAGATGCTTTTATTAATGAAATTGGTATTGCATCTAAAAAAATTACAGAAAAACCATTTAGTGCAAAAGGTAGACAGATATATTTACAGTTAAATAATAGTTTTTCATTTGAGACAAATGATAAGTTATTAGAAACAGCAAATGTTATACGTAAATATTCTAAAACAAATAAAAATAATATAGTTTATAGTAAGAGTTTAGATATAGAAAAAGATTATGAGAAAAATATATTTTGGACTCAAAAAATTAAAAAAGCTCTTGAAAAAGATGGTATATTACCATATTTCCAAGCTATTTATAATATTAAAACTGAAAAAATAGAGAAATATGAAGCTTTAATGAGATTAAATGATGCAGGACAAATTGTATCTCCATTTTTCTTCTTAGATATTTCTAAAAAATCTGGACAATATTTACAACTTACAAAACAAATAGTTAAAAAGACTTTTGAATATTTTAAAAATAATAGTTATGAATTTTCGATTAATCTTACTTTTCAAGATATATCAAATGAATTTACTTCTAAATATATTTTGAATACTATAAAAGAGTATGGTTTTGGTTCAAGAGTTGTAGTTGAAATAGTTGAAAGTGAAGAGATAAAAAACTTTTCAATAGTTAATAACTTTATAGAAGAAATTAGAAGTCTTGGCTGTAAAATTGCAATAGATGATTTTGGAAGTGGTTACTCAAATTTTGAATACTTAATAAAATTAAATGCTGATTATATAAAAATTGATGGATCACTAATAAAAGATATATTAGTAAATAGTGGTAATGAAAATATTGTAAAAATGATTATAAAATTTGCAAAAGATCAAAATATAAAAACTATTGCTGAATTTGTATCAAGTAAAGAAATATTTGATAAGGTTAAAGAACTAGGTGTAGATTATGTTCAAGGGTATTATATAAAAGAACCAGAGGCAAGTATTTAACTACTCACCTAAACTTTTTTCTTCAAAAATTCTAAATAACATAGTTTTTAAATCAATTTTTATATTGTCTGATAAAACTTTTTGATTCGAATATATATAAAATGGGACTGTATTTCTCATAGAATATTTTAATCTTTTTCTTAATGTAGAAATTTCATCAATATCTATTAGTTCATCACCATCATATAAATAAAAATCTTTTGCTATCCCAAGATTAAAAGATACTATTTGGTAAGCAAAAAATAGATTTTCATTTTCATATTTTTTTATTATGTTTTCTAACTCTTCTTGCAGTTTATTTAATCTATTTTTAGTTATATATCCAAAACTTTCTCTAAATTTATATCTTTCGATAGTCGAAAAATCTAAAACTTTATAAAATTCATTTAAATTTTTCCAAGGACTTCTAAATCTTCTTTTCCCAAATAGAACCTCTTCAAAACAAAATAAATATTTTTTATCTTCTTTATTTAAAATAGTTTTATTTTTTATATCAAAGTATCTATTTTTAAATAATGATATTAACCAGTTTTCATCTAACATAGATATTGTATCAAGTTCTATTTGCCTATTTTTATTCTCAAAATTCCAAAGCATAGATATAGAGTTTGATAATTTTTCATCTTCATTCCTGTCTTCAAAATACTTATTAGCCAAATATTGAACTACATTTTCAAGTAAAGAGTCTGTTTTTGCTATTCCATGGTTAAAAATCACTTTTTTATAAAGATTAAATCTCATTTCAAGCATATGTTCAATATCTATTAAACTCATATCAAAGAAACTTAAATAAAATTTATCATTTTGTTCTACTAAAACAGCTTGTTTAGTAATTCTTATATGATCATTTGGGCCAGTTATATATCCACTTGCTAGCATATCACGATTTATATAATCTAGCCTATCAGCATCTACTGTACTATCTACAAATCTATGTAAAACTCCAAAATCAAAAATTCCATCATTTTTTTCTTCTAATATATTTAAAGCCAAAATTTTTATAAGTTTTAAATATTCTTTATCTTGAGTTTTATAAACCAGCTCATCTAATTCATAATCAAATAAAAGTTTTAAAAACTTTTCTCCTATTGCTTCATGTAAAACATCTTTACAGTCTTTTGTTATTTTTTCATAATTTTCTTTAAATATAATCTCTTTTTTTAAAAGGCTTTGCTGATTTTCTTTTACTTTTATTTTGTCATATATTTTCTTTAGTGCATATTCTACTTGATGAGAAAAAGGCAAATGTCCAATATCATGGAGTAATGCAACTATTCTTACTGTTTGTAGTAAAATTGTATATATAGCTCTTTGAGAGTTTGACTTAGTAGTAATAACAAATTGATATAAAGCTTTATTGTCAAAATATTCTAATCCTTCGATATTAATCTTTAGTTTTTCATCTTTTATAATTTTTAAGATACTTTTTTTTGCTTTTAATAAAAAACTATTTTTTGTTCTTTTATCAGAATTTAAAAGGGCATTCTTAAACAAAAAAGAGCTTAAATGCATAGTTCCAAGACTATGAATAAATCTCTTTGTTGTTATTGATGGATATGAAAAATATGCTAAAGCATTTTGAGTTATGAATTGAAGCCTATTTACAATCTTAGTTTGAAGTAATTTATCTTCTAGTTTTGTATATTCAATGTGATTGTAAATAGTATCATTTATTAATCTATTTTGTATGTTTAATCCTTTCTTTTTTCAAAAATTCTCTCTGTAAATTGTGCAAATTTACCACGAACAGCTTTTTCTAGCTCTATTGCAAACATTTTTATTTCACTATGAACTTGGGAAGTTTGTTTTAAAAGAGATGTTAGACCATTATTATATTTATTTAAATATAAATTATCTATTTGTCTATTTGAACCAATTACTATTGCCATACAACTTTCATCTAGTCTTGATAATATGAGTTGAGTAGTTTTTTCACTACTATTTTGCCACTCATCCATAATTACAATCGCTCCACTTAAAGTTCTTCCTCTTGCTTCTCCTGGCCAAAGAGTTTCTATAATATATTTTGATTTTAATTCATCTATTTTTGAGTTTATAGATTCTTTATTTTCTCTATTTGCACTCTTTTTTAAATGTTTTTTTGCAATAAATTCTAAAGTATCATATAAAGCCATATTATAAATTCTGAATTTTTCTTCATTTCCAGATAAAAAGCCAACTTCTGCACCTTTGTCTAAAGATTCTATAGAATTTCTAACATAAACTATTTTATCATATAATCCTAAATCAATTAATCTCATTGCACAAACTATGGACATTAATGTTTTTCCACTTCCAGCTTTTGCATCAATTACAAGTAAATCATACATATTTGATAATATGGCTTTTGAGAATAATTTTTGTTTAATATTTACTGGTTTTATAGTTAATGCTTTAAAATCATTTTCTTTTAAAATATCAATCTTATTATTTGCAATTATTGCATATTCAGTATTTCCATCTCCGCTTTCAAAAGAATATGAAAAGTTTTCCATTTGATATTCTTCATCAATTAAAAGGATACTTTTATTGTCTAGGCTATTAAATAGTGATGAATCTAACTCAATATTTTTTAAAAAATTAAATGTTGGAACTGTTGATTTATCATCATGCAAAGTTTCTGTTTTTATTCCTTTAAATAGGGAAAATGTTCTCGCATAAACATCTAAAGATAAAAAAATAGTTTGATAACCTTTAAAATACTCTTGAGCAATATTTGCAACTTCAATAATTCTTTTATCATTTGATTCTGAAATATGAAATTGTTCTATTTGTGTATCATATTTATCTTTTGCAATAATATTTAAATTTAAATCATCATTAAAAAGTTTTACAACTTTAAAACCAGCTTTATAATCGACCTCTTTTATTTTCATCTTTGCTAATAATCTTGCAAACTCTCTTGAATAATATCCCAATTCATTATCTAGCTTCTTTTTATCTTCTAATTCAAGAAGCACTGTTTCAGGAATAACAATATGGTTGGATTTATTGTCTGATATTTTATAGAGGTTTTGAAGGTTTTGTAAGATGATATTTGTATCTAAGACATATACTTTTTCTTTCATGGAAGTATTTTAGCATAATTTGATAACAATTTAATTACAATATTTAAATAGAGCTTAAGAGAAATATCTCTTAAGCGTTTGAAAGTTTAACTAAGTTTTGTAATATAGCTTTTGCTGAGTCTTCATTTAGACCTTTTTCATAATTTGTTAGAATTTCTCTAGCTAAAATATTTGCTCCTAAATGTTGAAACATAATTCTCATAGCTTGTAATCCTTTTTGACCACCGCCACCACTATGAGTTGCAAGTGCTAAAACTTTATCATTAAAAGCATCTCGCCAGTTTTTTGTAGCTCTTGAAGTCCAAGCCATAGCATTATTTAAAACTGGAGGCATAACACCATTATATTCTGGTGCAACTATAATAAATGCTTTTAAATCCATTATTTTTGTAGCCAAATCTAAAACAGATTCTGGAATTCCATTTTTATCTTCTTCAAGTGTATTGTAAAGAGGTAAGTTATAATTTACTAAATTTATTATTTCAGTTTCATAATGTAACTGTGTTGCAATATCTTGTATTTGAACTGCTAATTTATAATTATTATTTGAACTAGCTACTATTATTCCTATTTTTGACATAGTTATCCTTAATTAATATTATGTATTAAGATTATAACAAAATATTACTTTTAAAAGTTATATAGCGTATATTTAAAAAAAATTGATATAATAAAGTCTCCATTTTAAAGGAAAATTATGGATAACTTAAATGAACATAGATTATTAAGGTTAATTAAATTAGCTCCAACATTTTTAGTTTTACTTATCTCTTCTATAATAATTTCGTTTATATACTTTGATAGTAAAAAGACTTATGAAAAAGATAAAAAAGAGATTGAAATAAAATTTATAAATGATAATAAAGAAAATATTCAAACAGAAGTTGAAAGAGTCTATACTTATATACAGTATCTACAAGCTAATACAGAAGCATATTTAAAAAAATCAATAAAAGATAGAGTTTATGAAGCTTACGAAATATCAACAAATATTTATGAAACATATAAAGATAAAAAAAGTAAGGAAGAAATTTTTGATTTAATAAAAGTTTCTCTTGATAAGATACGATTTAATGAAGGAAGAGGGTATTTTTTTATAGATGATGAGTTTGGGAATAAACTTTTATTACCATTAGATAAGGCAAATGAAGGAAAAAATTATATTAGCCATTCTAATGAGAAAGAGTTTACTTTTATAAAAAGAATATTAGAAACAATAAAAAATAAGACTGAAAGATATGATGAATATTATTGGGAAAATCCAAATACAAAACAAACAGCTAGAAAAATAGCATTTTATAAATATTTTGAACCACTCAATGTTATTATTGGTACAGGTGAATATATAGAAGATTTTGAGAAAACTGTTCAAAAACAAGCTTTAGAATACATAAATATGATTAGATTTAAAGATGGTGGATATGTTTTTGTTATGGATCATAATGGAAAGCTTTTATCTCATCCAAATATAAGTTTGATGGGTAAAAGTTATACTGATAGATACTATTTAGAAACTTCAAATGAATATAATAGATTTAAAAATAAAGATGAAGGTTTTTATACATTCTTTCAAAAAGACAAACTTGACAAAGTTAGAAAAAAGTTAAGTTATTTAAAAAATGTTTATAATTGGAATTGGACTATAGGAGCTGGATTTTATGAAGATGAAGTTGTAAGTAGTATTGAGAAATTACAGGAAAAGAATGAACAATTATATAGTTCATATATTAAAAAAATGTCTTTTATTTTATTTATTTTAATATTTGGATTAGTATCTATTTCTTTATATCTTTCAAGGTATTTAGAAAAAACATTAAAAGAATATAAAAAAGAATTAGAGTTAAAGCAATCTTTATTGTACCAAAAAACAAAAATGGAAAGTATGGGAGAAATGATAGGAAATATTGCACATCAGTGGCGACAACCTTTATCTATTATAATTACTTCTTCAAGTGCTATGAAAATACAAAAAGAGATGAATATTCTTAGTGATGAAATGTTTTTTGAATTTACATCTAAAATAAATAATTCTGCGAATCATCTGTCGCAAACTATAGATGATTTTAAAGATTTTTTTAAGCCAAATAGAATAAAAAGTAAATTTTTTATAAAAGATAGTTTTAATAAGGCATTTGATTTGATATCTGTTCAATTTAATAAGCAAAATATTAATATTATAAAAAATATTGATGATATTGAAATAGTTTCATTTGAAAACCAGTTGATTCAAGCTTTTATAAATATTTTAAATAATTCTAGAGATGAACTTATTAAAAAAGAAGATGATAGATATATCTTTGTCGATGTAAAAGAAATTGATGGTGAAATAATAATATCAATAAAAGATAATGCTGGTGGAATAAAAATTGATCATATAAATAGAATTTTTGAACCATATTTTAGTACAAAAACAAATCTTGATGGTACTGGAATAGGTCTTTATATGACAAGAGATATTGTTGAAAAACAGTTAAATGGTATTATATATGCTGAAAATATAAATTTTGAATTTGAAGATAAAAGTTTTATAGGTGCTAATTTTATAATAAGATTAAAAGTTTAGATAAAATGGTGGTTCGAGACAGAATCGAACTGTCGACACAAGGATTTTCAATCCTTTGCTCTACCGACTGAGCTATCGAACCACACAAGTTTAAAAGTGGTGGTGAGAGAAGGATTTGAACCTTCGAAGCCGTAGGCGGCGGATTTACAGTCCGCAGGATTTGACCACTCTCCAACCTCACCATATAAAAATAAAAACCCAAATAATTTGGATGGGGTAGAAGGATTCGAACCTTCGAGTAACGGTACCAAAAACCGTTGCCTTACCACTTGGCGATACCCCAATAATTTAAGTGGACGGAATTATATACTTTATAAAATTAAAATTAGCTAAAAAATAACTGCTTTTTATGAAATTTATTCATAAAAAGCAGGAACTGGAGGAAACTCATCAAAAGATTTCTTTATTGCAAATGAAATAGAGTTTTTATTTTTATAATTTTGCATAGGATTTGAAAATTGTAAGTATTTAATACTTTCTTCTATTGTTTTCTCTTTTTTATAAACAAATGCCACTTTTTTACCTAGTTTTATACTATTGTCATATAATGTTTTTGCATATTCAACAATATTTGGGAATTCTTTTACATTTAGCTTATCTCCCCAACAAAAATATACAAATTTTCCTAAAGGTATAAAGTTTTGTGCATCAATATACATAATATCCCTATCAAATTCTGTATTTTGAGAAGAGTTATATTTTTCTAAGTCCTCATTAAATTTTGATAGTAAATTTGAAGCATCAATATGTGCTTCTATTAAATTAAAAAGATTTTTTATCTCTACAATTTTACCTTCACAGTGTTCGCTCATAGCTTGTTTAAAAACTGTTATATAGTTTTCACTTTTTAATTCTATTAATTTATCAAAATCTTCAAACTCTTGCTTTAAAAGTTCTTTATTAGAATCAAATCCAATTGGAGTAACCACAGGATTATAGATAAAAACAGTACCTACAATGTTTTTTTTTCTATCTTTTGTTGTTTTTATCATATCTTTTAATTCTTTAGGAGATATTTTTTTATCTTCATCATTAAAATACATATAACTTTGAGTTAAAAATACCTCTTCATATTTAGTTTGAACCTCTCCAAAATACTGCATACTTCTCCTTTATCTTTTTGAATTTATATAAGTTCTAAAATCTCCACAAGACGATATAAGTTCTTGATAATATTTTGTATCTGAAAAATTGTCTTTTAAGTTATCAAAATATTTTGCTCCATCTTTTTGTAAGAAAGTTTCATATATTGCTCCATAATTATATTTTGATTCTTTGTAGTATCTCCATCTATCTTTTTCAATATTTAAATCAGTTAGAGCAAGATAAGTTTTTGAAATCATATAAATTAATTTTGCTTTAAACTCTTTATCTTTTGATTTATTTAATGCAATGTTATAATGCTTGATTGCTAAATCTAACTTCTCTTTTTGCATTTTTGGAGTATGAATAGTATATGAACTTCTATAAACGGTAGTTATTCGGTCAGAATTTCCAAAATAACTTAAATTATATAAAGCATTTGCATATAAGAAATTATCCATAACACTATTTGGATTTTTTTCCAACTCTTTTTGAATAACAATGATTTTTTCTAAAAACTCTTTTATAGTTAATTGCTCTTTTTTCCCACTTCTATTATTTCCACTAATTAGTCCATTAAAAGGATTAAATTCAATTTTTGTATCTAAAATAGGTAGTTTTGTGTCTAAAGCTTCTTTAAATAAAAGATTATTTATAAGTAAAGAAAGTTTTGTAATATCAAAAGGAGAACTACCATTTTTGATTTGTAATTTAAATCTATTTTGAAGATATTGTTTTAGTTTTGAAGTTTGTGGTTTATCTAAAAACTCTTCATAAGTTCTAAATGTTTTTAAATCTATTTCATGTAAAGTTGAATAAAGTGCATTTCTTACTAAAAATTGGTCAAAGTCTAAGCCTTGCTTTTTATATTTTTTTTCCAAAGTTTCTAAAGTGTATTCATATATTGAGTTTGAAGAGTGATTGTCATCTATAAGCAAATCAATTTTAGAGATTATTTCATTTTCTATTTTTTCATCAATTTTTGTTAAAGAGTTTAGATATAAAATATAAGAAGCTACTTGTACTTCATGTGAATTTGGATATTTATCAAGTAAGCTATTCATAATTTCTTTTGCTTCCGTAAAATTTTCAGTATAAATATTAAAATATATTAAACTTAAATCAACTAAATATCTATCTTCTTTTTTTATATCTTTTAAAAATTCAATATATTTTTTATAAAAAATATTTTCTATTTCACTTTGTTTATCATCTTGAAAATATTCATATTCAATTCCATTAAAATAAGTTTGAGATTTTAAAAGTTCTCTATATAGTAAAAAATCAAGCCATTTTGAGTTATTGTCTATTTTGTATATATTTTGCATCTCTTCAATAACATTACTTGAATCGTCTAACGCTCTAATTGCATATATTCTTGTCTTTTCATCACTATTTTTTGTTAAATTTAAAAGTTCATCAAACTCTTCTTGTGTTTTTATATGATGGAAATTATAAAGAGATAAATGTTTATTTATAGCAACATCAAATAGTTTCGTAAACTCATAAACACCTTGTATTTTTTGTCCATTTTTGATTAAAGCTCCAGAATAAATTCCTTGTATCCAATCTTTTACAATACTATCTTTTGATTGATCTAGAAGATACTTATATTTTTCATAAATTTTTAAAGGTTCTTGTTTATTAAAGTGAGAAAGTCTAAATGCTAAATAAAAATATCTAAGTTTTAAATAAGAAGATTCCACTTTTTCAAGATTATTTAATGCTATTTTTGTTAAATCTCCGCAATTTTCTGGTTTAGGATTAAAATAATTATATGTAACACATTTTTCTTGAATTTCAGCAAATTTTATATACTCTAAAAAATCTTTATCTCTTAAGTTGTTTAAATTTTGTCTTTTATATAAAAACTCTTCAATTTGTTCAAAAGAGTATCTATTTTGAAACTCCTTTTCTAACTC
This sequence comes from Aliarcobacter lanthieri, assembly GCF_013201625.1. NCBI lineage: Bacteria > Pseudomonadati > Campylobacterota > Epsilonproteobacteria > Campylobacterales > Arcobacteraceae > Aliarcobacter > Aliarcobacter lanthieri. The sequence continues at coordinate 1,575,086 of NZ_CP053839.1, read as the reverse complement.
TTTAATATTTTTTGTTTTATTTTCTGAATTATATTTATATATTACTTCATTATAAATTCCAGGATTATTTAAATCTTCAGAAAGTTGTAGAAAAATATTATCTTTTTGTTCTAAAAATAGATGTTGTACACTTGAAGGATCCCAATAATCAGCACAAGAAAATAGTGATAGTTTTAAAAAAATAGTTAAGAAAGAAAGCCTAAAAATCATATTAATCCTTATTTGTTATTTATTAATTTTTCGAGATTATATCTACTTTTATATTTATATGTATAAAAAATTATCTCATTAAAATGATTTTTTGATAGTTTTAGAAAATCATTTAATGCAATTTTTAATTCATCTTCATTTACATTTTCAAATCTTAAAATATCATTTTTATATATATATTTACCTTTAAAATAGTGACTATTTAATACTCTATATTTATTTTCATTTATTTGTTCAAAATTTTCACTAAAATCTTCTATATTAACTCCTTCAAATAAATTTATAGCTTTTTCATCTCTAAATTGTACTGCTTGAGAGTAAAGTGGAAGGGCTAGTTTTAACTTAAGTGGATAAATATCAAAATTGTAATGATATTTTCTTGCTATTTCATTATCTAAAACATAATTTTTTGTTTCAAAATCACCTAAGTTTGACATATTGTAGTACATCAAAACTCCGTAATCAACTGGAGGAACTCCGGTTTTAGAAAAATATTTTATTTGATGTAATCTTATTGTAGCACTTATTGTTTTATTAATATTTTTTTTAATATCTTCTAAAAATAAAAAGAAATTGCTTCTTGAACTATCACTCCAATCACAATCAATTTGTATTTCATTAAAGTTAAAATTAAAACTTTTTAAAAGCCCTAAGATTGTATTGCTTAATTCATTGTAATCAACCTTTTGCAAAGTTTTATTTGTTATAAATATTACAGGAACAAAGTCTTTTGGTGGGCTTTGTATAAAATTTGTTTTTATTATTTCAAGTTTTGTTGAGTATTTTATATCTAAAATTTTTATATACATTTTTTCATTAGTTATTTCTTCTTGATAATTGCTATCCCAAAAATAAAAACTTGTATTTAAATTTTGTTTTTCTTTAAAGAATATAAAAAAAGCTATTATAAAAATAAAGCTTATAAAAATATATTTTTTCATAAATTCTCACTTTCATTATAATTGTAATTTAGATTTAAATCAGCTAACTCTATAGCTTCTTTTGCTCTTGTTGCAGCAACATAATATATGTTTAATTCTTCATTTATTCTTTGAAAACTTAAAGGATTCTTTTTGTTTAATATATCTTTTTTTGTAATAAAGTCATCTACCATTATAACTTGATTATATTCTAAACCTTTTGCTTTATGTGCTGTTGTAAAAATTATATCGGCTTCATTTTTATTTGTAACTAATAAGGATTTTATTTTTTTATTTATCTCAAAAATATTGTCTCCATAGGTATTTATAAATTTGATAATATTTAAGTAGTCTTGATTTTTTGTATCTTTTGCAAAATTTTCAAGTTCATAAATTGATTCAAAATCTTTGATTTCATCTATAGTTATTTTATCATTTTTTCTTTGTTTTAAATAAAAAATAGAATAAACAGTTTGATTCATAAAGGAGTAAGAGTTGTAACCACCTTCAAAATAAATATTCTTTTTATCATGTATATGTTTGACAAGTTCTTGAATAAGGCCAAATGTCGTTCTTGCTATCACACAAAAAGGCTGAGAAAAATCTATAAATTCTCGTCCAATTTTTGTTGAACTATCCAATCCATTTATATTTAAAGGTTTTGATTCATTGATAGTATATAGATGATTTAATAAATTTTGTAATGTTTTTGCATAAGAGTTTGAAAATCTAAAACTTTTTGTTAAATAAAAGTTTGGTAAATCTATTTTATTTAAAGCATTTGTTGCATATCTAAAACTATAAATTTGTTGAAAACTATCACCAACATAGACTCTTTTACAATTTTGATTTTCAACAATTGCTATCATCACATCACTTATATCTTGTGCTTCATCAATTAATATTAAATCATAATTTAAATTTGTAGATATTTTTTTATTTAAATAAAACATTTTTAAGTAAAAATCATGAGTAGCATCAATTTGTCTATTTTTCATAGAACTTAAAACTATTTTTATATGATTTAATATCTTTTTCTCATTCTTACTTAATATTTCTAAAATCTTAGCACTTAAATCAGATTGTTTTTTATAGCTTTCAATAATTTTTGTATCAATTTGTATTAGTGCTGAATTACAATAAAAATTTACTAAATCTTTTAATAGTGTTAGATATTCCATAGATGGATAGTAGCTTTTTTGATTTGTTATTAATTCATATTTAACAACTAATTTTTCTAAAATATAAGTTTTTAGTTCATTTGTTAAATTGTAATTATAAGCACCTATTTTATTGTATGCTAAAGAGTGAATTGTGCTAACACTTAAATTTGGAAGTTGAAAATTTTTTAGTTTTTCTTGAAGAGAAATTTGTAAAGATTTATTATATGCAAGATATAAAATTTTGAGGTTAGAATTTTCTTTTGCATAAAGAAGCAGGGTAGTTGTTTTACCACTTCCTGCAACTGCATTTATTTTAAAAGAAGATTCTTTACTATTTATTATTAGTTCTTGCTCTTTGGTTAATTTCATATTTTAAGCAAAAACTCTTCTATTGTCAACTTTTTTTATATCACTAAAATTATCTAAATAATCTAAATATGCAACCAAATATTTTCTACTTAAATCATATCTTTGCTTGAAGTTAAAAATCTCTATAAAACCATCTTCTTTTATGATTTTTCTCATTGTTTTTAATACTTTATTTAAACTTTGATTATGTATAAAAAGATTGTGTTGTAGTCTAATAACATCTTTTTTTGAAGTTAAAGATTTTAAAATATCATCTCCTAATTTTCTATCTATATCTAATTCATCATAGATATTATAAGGAGCTGTTGGAGATAAATCCTCTTTTTTTAGACGCTTTAAAAATATATTTTCTAGCTCTTTTGTAAAATCTTCTTTGATATTTGCATTTTTGTATAAAGAGTTTTCTTTTACTAAAAAATTTTCATCTACTAAATCACTTAAAGCTTTTTCTATAAAGTTTAAACTTGCCCAAGATAAACGTAAGTTTATTGAAGAACTAGAAAGTAGAGCATAAGAATTTTTTGTATATATATTTTTTATAAATTTTTTTATTTCATCTTTTGTAGAATTTGGATAGATTACAAGTTCTTTTTCATCTATAAAAACATCTTCTAAAGTTTTTGCAAAATTGATTGCTTTTTCATGAGAAAGAGCAAATCTTTGAGTAGAAGAGATGATACCTAATCCTTTTTTATGAGCGATTAAAAGTTCTTTATATGCATTTTTAAAATCTTTCGTTTTTAAAAATTCTAATAATGTCTTTTTTTGTGGTTTTTTCATAGGATCAACAATAGGGTTTAATACAACTGCTCCACAAATTGTTTCATTTGCATTCCTCAAAATTAGTTTTTCACCAAAAATTGTGAATAGTTTTTCATCAGCTTTTATAGTTGCATATCCATTTTCAAGATTTGTTAAACTATCAAAAAGTAATACCTTTACTTCAGTTTTTTTTGCACCTATAAATAAAGTATATTTTTGATTGTGATTTAATTTCTTATTTTTTAAACATTGAAAAGATATATCTATCTCTTCAAAACCACGAATAAAGCCTTTTTTTGTTATCAAATCACCTCTTTGAATAGAGTTCTTATCAATATTTGCTAGATTTAATGCTGCTCGGTTTGAGATATTTGCTTCAAGTACATTTTGATTATGAACTTGAATATTTTTTAGCTTTGTCTCTTTTTGAATTTCTGGAATGAAAACTTTTTCTTCAAGTTCACATTTTTTACCTAAAACTGTTCCTGTAACTACTGTTCCTATACCTTTTGGAGAAAAAACTCTATCAATATAAAATCTAAAGAAGTTTTCTTCTTGTTTTATACTATTTTTTATCGTAAAAAGTTTTGATTTGAGGCTTTCTATTGAATTTGTATCAAAAATTGATACGGCTTGAATAAACTTTATTTCAAAATCGAAATCATCTAGAAACTCTAATATATCTTTTTCTTTTTGTTTTAATTCCTCATCATTTACTAAATCTTTTTTTGTTATAACTACAATAATTTCTTTTAAACCTAAAAGATTTATTATTTCAATATGTTCAATAGTTTGTGGTTTTATACCTTCATTTGCACTTACAACTAACATTACATAATCAAATCCAAAAGCTCCAGCAATCATATTTTTTACAAGTTTTTCATGACCAGGTACATCAATAAAAGCTATATTTTGTTGTCCTAAACTTAAATTTGAGAAAGATAAATCTATAGTTATCCCACGTTGCTGTTCTTCATTTGTACTATCTCCTTCAAAACCATTTAATGCCTTGATAAGTGCAGTCTTTCCATGGTCTATATGACCAGCTGTTCCTATTATAATATTAGACATTTTTGAACTCTTTTTTTAAAATATTTTCTATTTTTATTATTTCATTTTCTCGTATTGTTCTAAAATCAAGCAATAATTTATCATTTTCAATTCTTGCTATTATTAGATTTTTCCTTAAAATTTCTTCCATTTTATTTGGTTTAAAATCTTTAAATTGTAAACTCAAAGCGATTGATGGAATTTTTTTATTTGGAGTCGTACCACCACCAACCATAGTAGAGGTTTCTATAACTTCACAATTCATAAAATTTTCTATTTTATCTTTTAAAAGAATTGCTCTTTTTTTTAGAATTTCTACTTTAGTATTTAACATTTTTAATGTTGGAATAGTATCAAGTTCGTTTTTTAAATATAAATTTAAACTCTCTTCTAGAAGTGAAAGAGTTATTTTATCAACTCTTAGCATTCTTAATAGTTGATTTTTTTTCAATTTCTCAATTAAATCTTTTTTCCCTATAATTATTCCAGCTTGAACACTTCCTAAAAGTTTATCTCCTGAAAAACTAAGTAAACTTGGATTTTGTTTCATAAGCTCTAAAATAGATGGTTCATCTTTACTTAAATTATATGGTAAATCAAAAATATGACCACTTCCCATATCAAAATAGTCTATCAAAGAGTATTTTGTAGCTATTTTTGATATGTCTTCAAAACTCACATCACTAGAAAAACCTTCTATACTATAATTTGATTTATGAACTTTCATAAGCATTGTTGTATTGTTATTTATAGCATTTTCATAATCTCTTAAGTGAGTTTTATTTGTAGTTCCAATCTCTTTTAATATTGCTCCACTTTGATTCATAACTTCTGGAACTCTAAAGCTTCCACCAATTTCTACTAATTCTCCACGACTAACTACAACTTCTTTATTTTTACAAAAAGTATTTAATATCAAAAAAACAGCACTTGCATTGTTATTTACTACCAAAGCATCTTCACAACCTGTTAGTGCTTTTAATGATTTTGTAATATGTTCGTATCTCTCTCCTCTTTTACCTTTTTGTAAATCATATTCTAAGTTGTTGTAAGAAGTTGCTATCTTAATAGCATTTGTTATTGATTTTTCGTCTAGCAAACTTCTTCCTAAATTTGTATGAACGATTATCCCTGTTGCATTGATAAGAGGTTTTAGTGATGAACTATTAATATCATTGTATTCTTCTAAAATACTATTTATAAGTAAGTTTTCATCAAAGTTTTCTATAGTATTATTTAAAATATTTTCTCTTAAATTTTGTATTTTTTCTTTTGAAATTTTTGTAATAAGAGATTTAGATAAACCTTCAAAAGCTTTATTTGTGATAAACTTATCAATCTTTGGAATAGATTTTAGTAAAGACATTTTTAACCTTTTAAATATTGTTTAAAGATAACTATTATACTATTTTATTCTTTATGGAGAGTATGTGTATCTGGTGAGCACCACAGGCTTCAACCCTGATTGACGGTTTTGATGACAACGCCGTGAGAGGTTCGATTCCTCTACTCTCTCGCCATAAACTAAATTAATTCACAATAATAGGCAATTTATCTTTTGGTATAACTTCTCCTATGATTTTTGCATAGCCAAAACTAAAGTCTTGTATTTCTTTTACGAACTCTTTTGCATCATCTTTATTTATAGCTACTAATAGACCACCAGAAGTTTGAGCATCACAAAGTATTGACTTCATATTGTTATTTTCTATATTGAAATTTACTTTGTCCTCACAAAATTTTATATTTCTTTTAGAACCACCAGGTAATACACCTTTCTCAACTAAGTTAAAAGCTTCTTTTACAACTGGAACACTATTACTATCTATTACAAAAGATATATTTTCATTAGTACATTCAAAGGCATGTCCTAAAAGTCCAAATCCAGTAATATCTGTACAAGAATTAACTCTAAATTTTTTCATAATTTTTGAAGGAATATAGTTTAAACTTGCCATAATTTCAGCACAATGTTTTATTAAATTAATATCTATTAAATCTCTTTTTATTGCTGTTGTTAAAATTCCCATTCCAATAGGTTTTGTAAGGACTAAAAGATCACCAGGTTTTGCACCATTGTTTCTTTTTACATCATTTGGATGTATTATCCCTGTTACACTAAGTCCATAGTACATTTCAGGTGTTTGTATAGTATGTCCACCTAAAAGTGAACCACCACATTCTTTTACTTTTTCAAATCCACCTCTTAAAATTTCTGCTAAAGCTTCTTTTGAAACATTTGCACTATCGAATCCAACTATATTTAGAGCAGTCTTAACCTCTCCACCCATAGCAAAAACATCACTTAATGAGTTTGCAGCAGCTATTTGCCCATAGATATATGGATCATCAACAACAGGTGTTATAAAATCAACTGTTTGAACTAAAGCTAAGTTATCACTAAGCTGATAAATACCAGCATCATCACTTGTATCAAATCCAACTAATACTTGTTCATTATTTGCTTTTAAATGGCAAAGAGCTTGTTTTAGATCCCCCGGACCCATCTTTGCAGCACAACCAGCAGCTTGAACAAACTTTGTTAGTTTATATTCATTGTTCATTTGTATATCTTTGTTTTAAATTAAGTACATTATACATAAGGAAATTTAAAAATTTAGTTAAGGTAAGGTAAATAAAGTTTTACTATTAAATTTAAGTAAATTAGTTAATATAAAGTAAAAAAGATTTTACTATTTAAGTTTTTAATTATAAAAAATCTATTATAATTCAATCATAATTTAGTTCATAGACCATAGGTTATGGTTTTACATAAAGAGAGCTTTATACTTCCTTTATCTCTAAATATAGAACATATAAAAATAAGAGATTACTTATGAAAAAAGAAATATATATACAAATAACTACGTTACTATCTATTTTAATAGTAAAAAAAGACCCATTCAAAATTTTAAATAATAATATACATTTTAAATTTTAATAATTTATAAATTTATTTTTAGGCTTAAATCTTTAAATTAGAGCTGCTCTAAAAATTTCAAGAGTTTTTAGAGGGGCTTTTACCCTAAACCTAAATTAAAATATATATTTAAAAAGGAGAAAGAATGGGAGCGAATAGCTTTGGACGAAGAACATTTTTAAAGATGGCTTCTTTAGCAACAGCATTTAGCGCAACATCAGCCTTTGCAAATACAGATAAAGTTTTAAGAGATGCGACTGATGAAGAGGTGAGAAATCCTTTTCCTGGATCGAAACTAGTAAAAACAATCTGTATGCACTGTTCAGTAGGATGTGGAGTAATAGCTGAAGTACATAATGGAGTATGGGTAAGACAAGAAGTAGCACAAGATCACCCAATAAGTAATGGAGGACATTGCTGTAAAGGTGCAGATATGATTGATAAAATCAGATCTACAAACAGATTACAGTATCCAATAGAGAAAGTAGCTGGAAAATGGAATAGAGTATCATGGGATGATGCTATGACAAAGGTTTCTAATAAACTTTTAGAGTTAAGAGAGAAATTTGGACCAGATTCAGTTATGTTTTTAGGATCTGCAAAAGTAAGTAATGAACAAGCTTATTATATTAGAAAATTTGTTTCAATGTTTGGAACAAATAATATAGATCATGTTGCTAGAATTTGTCATAGTCCAACAGTTGCAGGAGCTGCTAATACATTTGGATATGGTGGTATGACAAATCATTTAGGTGATATGCATAATTCTAAAGCTATTTTAATAATGGGTGCAAATCCAGCAGAAGCTCATCCAGTTGCGATGCAACATATATTAAAAGGTAAAGAGCAAAATGGAGCAAAAATAATAGTTGTAGATCCAAGATATACAAAGACAGCAGTGAAATCAGATTTATATTGTAGAATAAGAACTGGTACAGATATAGCATTTTTATATGGTATGATTAGAATAATTCGTGATAATAAATGGTATAACAAAGATTATTTAGATAATAGAGTATATGGAGTTGAAGAGATATTTAAAGAGTGTGAAGAGTATACACCTGAAAAAGTTGCAGATATTACAGGCTGTAAACCCGAGGAGTTGATACAAGTTGCTACATTATTTGCAAAATCAACTCCTGGAGCTTTGATATGGAATCAAGGTTGGACACATCATACAATTGGTTCATCAAATACAAGACTTGGTTCTATTTTACAACTATTACTTGGAAATGTTGGAGTAATTGGTGGTGGATGTAATGTTCTAAGAGGTCATGATAATGTTCAAGGTTCAACGGATATGGGATGTTTAGCTGATACATTACCAGGGTATTATGGGTTAGGTGAAGGTTCTTGGAAATATTTTGCAAAACAGTGGAAAGTTGATTATGAATGGTTAAAAGGTAGATTTAAATCAAAAGAGCTGATGGAAGCAAAAGGGAATAGCTTATCTTTATGGAAACATAGTGTTCTTGATGAATCAAATGCAAAATATAATGGTGGAACTCAAATTAAAGCACTTGTTTGTATAGGAAATGGGGTATCAACAGTTACAGAAACTCATAAATCAAAAGAAGCTTTAGATAAATTAGATTTAGTTGTATTTATAGATCCTTATGTTAATGATTCTGCTGTTATTACAACAAGAAGTGATAATATGTTTTTATTACCAGCTGCTTCACAAGTTGAAAATTGTGGTTCTATTGTAAATACAGGAAGAAGTACACAATGGAGAAGCCAAATTGTTGAACCTCTATTTGAATCTAGAAAAGATCAAGATATTTTATTTGATTTTGCAAAAAGAATGGGATTCTATGATGAATTTATTGCAGGTATGGGTAAAGGTAATAATTTTCAATGGCCAGAAGATGCAACAGATGAAATTGCAAGAACTTTGAAAGCTCATGGTTTAACAGGTGTAACAGCGCAAAGACTAAAACGTCATCAAGAAAACTGGCATTTATTTGAATCATCAAATTTAAAAGGAAGAGGAATTACTGAGAAAGAGTATTATGGATTACCATGGCCTTGTTGGAGTGAAACACATCCTGGAAGCCCAGTTCTATTTAATATAGATTTACCTGTTATGCAAGGTGGTATGGGATTTAGAACAAGATTTGGAACAGAGCGAAATGGAGTAAGTTTACTTGCTAATGATGGAATATATCCAAAAGGTTCTAAAGTTAAAGGTGGATATGATGAGATTACAGATAAGAATATAGAAGAGTTAGCTGGAGTTACTTTAACTGCTGAAGAGAGAGAACTTGTAAAAGATACGAATTGGAAAACTGATATTAGTGGTATTTTAACAAAATATGCACTTGAAGCTGGTCTTACTCCTAATGGAAATGCAAAAGCTAGAACTATTGTTTGGGAGTTTATTGATACTATACCAAAACATAGAGAACCTTTACATTCTCCTAGAACAGATTTAATATCTAAATATTCAGCAGTTAAAGATATACAAAACCATTTTAGGGTTGATGTTAGATATGAAAGCGAACAGTTTAAAGAGGATTGGGCAAAAAGTTATCCTGTGAATGTTATTTCAGGAAGAGTAGTTGAACATATGGGAACGGGTACAGAGACAAGAGCATCTCACTATTTAGCAGAGTTAAGCCCTGAAATGTATGGAGAATTAAATCCTATTTTAGCTGGTAAGTTAGGTTTAAATGATGGCGATATGATGTGGCTTTATGGAACTGGTGGTGGAAAGATAAAAATTAAGTGTAAAGTTAGTTTAAGAGTTGATGAAAACTCAGTATTTTTACCACAGAACTTCTCTGGTTGGTGGAGTGGAGAGGATTTAACACATAGATATCCAGATAAAACTGCACCATACGCAATGGGTGAGAATTCAGGTCAAGTAACAAGTTATGGGTTTGATCAACAAACAGCTTGTCCAGAGACTAAATGTTCACTTGTAAGAATAGAAAGAGCATAGGGGGAGGATATCATGAGTAGTAATGTAGATTTTTCAAGAATGAAATTTTATTGTGATGAACTTCTATGTATACATTGTAATGGATGTGTAGTAGCTTGTAAAGAGGCACATGAAGTACCAGTAGGAGTAAATAGAAGGAAAGTAGTAACAATCAATGAAGGAGTAATAGGACAAGAGTTTTCATTGTCAATGGCTTGTATGCATTGTGCAGATGCACCATGCCAACAAGTATGCCCAACAGATTGTTTCTATATAAGAACAGATGGTATAGTATTACATGATAAAGATAAATGTATAGGTTGCGGATATTGTCTTTTTGCTTGTCCTTTTGGTGCACCACAATTTCCAAAGAATGGAGCATTTGGTACAAAAGGGAAGATGGATAAATGTACAATGTGTGCAGGAGGTCCAGAAGAGACAAATTCTCCTGAAGAGTTTCATAAATATGGACAGAATAGAATTAGTGAAGGTAAAGTACCAATGTGTGCTTCAATGTGTTCGACTAAAGCACTGCTTGTAGGAGATGCAAATGAAGTAGCTTTAATAAAAACATATAGAGCAACACATAAAGGTAAAGGTATTGCAACTGATTCATATGGATGGTAGGATAAAATATGGGAAATAGCTCGTTTTTTCAAAGGAATAAAGCATATATTTTTACTCTTCTAGGACTGTCAATAGTAGGAGGAGTTTTTGTTGGCTTTATGATGATTATGGATTGGGAGTATTTGATAAAATATACAATCCATATTATGACAGGTGGCAATATAGATGGAATATTAGTACCAGCAGAAACACACTATCAAGAGATGGTAAATAGAGCATTTGGACCAAACTATGAAGCTATAGCACCTGAAATAATAAGAGCTAGTAATGAAAGACAACTTTATATCTGGTGGGTATTTGTAGGTGAAATAACAATTTTTTGTGTAATGTATGCAATAAGTGGAAGAAAAGAAGCAATAATAACTAGACCAGATGATCAAGTACAAGTTTTTTCTGTAGTACATAGAGCAATAATTTGGTTAAATGTATTTATAATAATAGCCTTGATAATTACAGGATTTAATATAACTTGGAGCCTAAGAAGTGAAGGAGGGTATATACCTTTTATCCTAAGAGGTACACATGAAGTAACTGGTATATTGTGGTTTCCATTCTGGTTGATGATGAGTATAATTGCATTTAAAGATTTGAAAATTATGTCTAAGAATAGTTTAATAGCGAAGATAGTTCTTCCAGGTAAATATAAACCAATGAAAAGGATTATATTTATAGCATTTGTAGCTATGGGAGCAGGGTTGCTTTTAAGTGGATTTTTAATATGGTTTATACACCCAGATGCATATACAAATGCACAATATATACAGTTTAAAAGAGCATTGCTATATGTACACTTTGGATCAAGTGTATTAATAATGTTTTTCTTGATGGATTTTGTGTATTCAGCATTAGTAGCAGTAAAAGGTAACTTAAAAGGTTTGATAACAGGAAGATACCCAAGAGAGTTTTTAGAACAATTAGCTCCTGATGTTCTTAATGATATTATCAATAATGAGAAAAAAAATAATTTCTAAGAAACTGAAGCAAAAGCAACAGTTTCTTAAAATACTAACAATTTAAGTTAAAAATTCTTTATAAATACAGTAAATATAAAGTAAAAAATATTTTACATCTTAAGTCTTTACTTATAAAAACTTTTATATTATAAAAATCTAATTAGTTCATAGACCATAGGTTATGGTTTGACATAAAGAGAGCTTTGCACTTTCCTTTATCTCTTAAGAGAACGAAACACTACAAAGAATATATTATGAAAAGAAGAACATTTTTAAAATCAACAGCTGCTATATCTACACTTGCAGTTGTATCTCCAAATTTTGCTTTTGCAAATGAAGATAAAAATTCATTTGGGATTACAAAATCTCCAAGAAAATTTCAAGTAACAAACAGTTATGAGTTTGATATGAGTAATGAAGTTACTCAACTTTGGGTACCACTTCCAAAAGATGAAAGCTATCATAAAGTTGTATCATTTAAATATGATGGAAATTTTACAGAGGCTAAAATTGTAAAAAATCCTTATGATACAAGAGTTTTATATGTAAAATGGGATAAAGACATTAAACCAAAATTAGATATAGATTTTGCAGTTATTATGCAAGAGCGAACTACTGATTTTTCACAAGCTACTTCAAATACTGATTATCCAACAGATGTAAAAGAGTATCTAAAAGGTACAAAACATATTCCTGTAACTCCTAAACTAACAGCTTATGCAAATGATATAGTTAAAAATGCAAAAACTCCTCTTGAAAAGGCAAGAGCTATATATGATTGGACAGTAAGCACAATGTACAGAGATGAAAGTGTTATTGGTTGTGGAATTGGTGATGCACAAAAATCTATCGAAGATAAAATATATGGTGGAAAATGTACAGATATAAGTTCAGTATTTGTTTGTTTACTAAGAAATGCTGGAATTCCTGCAAAGGAGACTTTTGGAATAAGAGTAGGTCAATCAAAAATTTCAAATGCTTGTGGAAAAGCTGATGAAAAAGGTTTTGCAGATATTACAGGAGCTCAACATTGTAGAGCAGAGTTTTATATAGATGGACTTGGTTGGGTTCCTTGTGATCCAGCTGATGTTGCAAAAGTAAAACTTGCTGAAAAACTGGCAAATGATGATAAAAAATTAGTAAGTGTAAAAGAGTATTTCTTTGGTTCTTGGGAGATGAATTGGTCTGCATTTAATAGTGCTAGAGATTTTATTTTAGAACCAAAACCAACTCAATATCCACTAAATATGCTAGGTTATCCTTATGCTGAAGTTGGTGAAGATGCAAAAGATTACTACAATCCTAAAACTTTTGTATATACATATAAATCTCAAGAGATTTTATGAAAAAATCAAATTTTGCGATAATAGGTGCAGTAATAACTGCCCTTTTATCAACACTTTGTTGCTTACCTGCATTATTATTTCTATTTTTTGGAATAACAAGTGGAGTTCTTAGTTTCTTTACAACTTTAGAGTTTACAAGAGTTCCACTTGCTATTTTGACAATTGTATTTTTTTGTTTTGCAATATATAATTTTAGGAAAAAAATATCTTGTAGTTGTAGTAAAAAAGATAAAATAGTTCAATATATCCTTATTGGTATATTTTTTATATTGATTTTACTACTTCTATTTTATCCAGAGATTTTACCTATTTTTATGGAGTAGTTTATGAGAATTTTATTTATATTTTTTATATTGTTTAGTTTCTCTTTTTCATCAAATATTTCAATCTTTAAAGTAGAAGGTATGCACTGCCCACTTTGTACAACTGCAGTTAAAAAGGCGATTAGTCAAGTTGATGGAGTTCAAAAAGTAAGTGCAAGACTCAATACAAAAGAAGTAAGTGTAATATATGATGAAAAAGTAAAAATAGAAGAAATTTTATCTGCTATCAAAACCACTTCTTATGAAGGCATTGAAATAAGCACTCATAAATATGAAGAATAAAAAGCTATTTTATTATTTCATCAGTATCTTCAAAAATATCATTTATTGATATTTCTAAAATAGAACAAATTTTAAAAATATGTTCTAAGTTGAATTTTTTACCATATTTATAAATTTCAGCTTTTGCTATATGACCTACTGAGTCATATCCCATAGCATTTGCAAGTTTTAATTGACTAAAACCTTTCTTCATTCTTGCATTTTTAACATTTTCACCAATTTTCTTATAAAAAAGTTCTAGTTTCTCATCGTTATTATAAATTTTCAATAATGTTCCATAGGTATTAAATTTAATTTAAGTTTATAAAAGATACTATTTGTTTTCAATGTTCATAAGAACATTAAAATGTTATTCGTAGATTTTAAAATAGCTTATTGTAATATTTGCAACTAAGTTGCATCAAAGATTGTTATGATTAAAATTACAGCTTAATTTTTGCAACTAAGTTGCAAATATAAAATAAAAGAAGGAGAGGAAATGAATATAAAATTATCAGCTAGTGTTGTTATTATAGTTTTTGGAAGCATATTAAGTGCAAATCAAACTACAATATTAGATGAGATAAAAGTTTCAGAAGAAATTGAAAATTCTTTTGGATATTTAAATCAATTTAAGCAAGAGAATTATAGTGGCTCAAAACTTGGACTTACTATCAAAGAAACACCTGCAAGTGTTGAAGTGATAAATTCTAAAACAATGGAGTACAGAGGTGATACCACAGTTCTTCAAGTTGTTACAAAAACAACTGGAATGACTGCTGGAGAATCTGGGCATGGAACAGGTGGAAAATATGGGATAAGAGGTTTTGTCGCAACACCTGGAGTAACTTTTTTAAATGATGGCATCAAATTAAATGGTTCAGCTTTTTCAAAAAGGTCTTTAGAAACTGCTAATTTGGATAAGATAGAAATTATTAGAGGAGCAAGCTCAGTATTAAATGGTGAAGGTTCTATTGGTGCAACTGTAAACTTAATCACAAAAAAACCAAATTTTACAAAAGAAGAAACGGAGTTTGGATTTAAAGGTGGAAGCTACGATAGTTATAGATTTAACTTTGGAACAGGTGGAGTTGCTATTGAAGATAAATTAGCTTATAGGTTTGATGTAAGTACTAGAGAAATTGGTTCAAATTTTGATGGAGAAAAAAGAGAAATAGATTCATTAAGTGCTGGATTACTTTATAAAATAAATGATAATTTATTAACTTCTATATCTTTTGAAAAAACAAAAGATAATAGTGAAAATATTTATATAGGAACGCCTTTAGTAAATGGTAAACTAGATAAAAGTATAAGAAAAGTAAATTACAATCCTTATACTGATGGAATAGATAAAGGTGATAATTTATTTATAAGACAAGGATTAGAGTGGTATCCAACACAAAGTATAGAAGTAAAAAATACACTTTATTACCAAGATATTGATTCAAAAGATAGAAGACCATATAGAGTTACACAAATTGGAAATACTAATCAAGTTTATATAGCAGGTACTGATATTGTACAAAAACAAGATTTAATAGGGAATAGATTAGATTTTATTTATAAAGAAGATATTTTTGGATTTGAAAATAAACTTCTTTTAGGTGTTGATATAAGTAAGTTTAATTTTAAAAGAGATATAAGTTCTGCTTGGGGTGGTTATAATACAGATATGTATAATCCAAATAAAGGAACATTTGGAGATTTAGGTGGTTCATATGCAACAAAAGATGTTGATGTAGATGTTAATCAAGTTGCAGTTTACTTAGAAAATCAACTTAATATTACAGATGATTTAAAATTTGTAGCTGGACTTAGACATGACACTTTAGATATTAATTGGAAATATTTCCAAATACCAAATGATAAAAGTAGGAAATATAATGAATTATCTTATAGAGCAGGATTAGTTTATGATATAACTGATACAACAACACTTTATGCTTCATATTCATCATCTCTTGAAAATGGAAGTACATCATTAGTTGAACTTTCAGCTGCTCAAACAGATTTAGATTTAACAGAAGCTAGTCAATATGAGATTGGATTAAGACAATCATTTTTAGATGATAAAGCAGAATTTACTGCAAGTGCATATAAGATAAATAAGAAAAATATTTTTGTACCTGATACAAATAATCCAGGTAAGGTTTTAAATGCAGGGAAACAGTCTTCAAAAGGTTTGGAATTTAGTTTAGGTATTCAACCAATAGAGCAAATACAAATAGATGCAAATTTATCTTATGTAGATTCAATATTTGATGAATTTTATACAGCAGTTGAATCTTTTAATGGTAAAACTCCAAATTCTGTTTCAAAATATGTAGCAAATTTTGGACTTAGATATATGCCAATTTCAGATTTAGGTATTGGAACTTGGATAAGATATGTAGATTCATTTTATGCTGATAATTCAAATACTATAAAATTACCAAGT